>NZ_RAWE01000148.1 GCF_003611695.1 Corallococcus carmarthensis
CTACGGGGTGGTGGCCTACGCGGTGGTGCAGCGCACGCGTGAGCTGGGCATCCGCATGGCATTGGGCGCGCGAGCGGGCCAGCTCAGGGCAATGGTGTTGAGCCACTACCTGCGGCTCACGGCGGTGGGGCTCATGCTGGGGCTCGGGCTCGCGTGGGGGGCCAGCCGCGCGTTGTCGCACCTGCTCAACGGGGTGCAACCCACGGATCCGCTCACGTATGGATTGGTGGTGGCGGTGCTCGGCGCCGTGGCATTCCTCGCGGCCCTGCTGCCCGCGCGAAGGGCCGCGAACGTCCCACCCGCGGTCGTGCTCCGGGCGGACTGAGCCCACGCCCACGCGCGGCAAGCGGCCGTACCGTCAGTTCGGCAACCCGCTATCCTGGGGAGCGATGCCCGCGCCAACGCTCCTTGAGCGACAGGACCTGACTGCCCCTTCAGGAAGATGTTCCGCGTGGCAGCGGACCTGCGCCTTCGTGTTCGTACTGGTCCTGGGATGTGCGGGCCCCAGGCTCTACTACCTGCGCTCCGAGCTGCCCATCCTGGAAGGACGGTTCGACCTCGCGGTCGCCCCTGGACCCTGGCCGCACGTGAACGTCCCGACCGTCGTATCGGACGCAGACGCAGTTCCAGATGACCTGGTGCTGCCAACACTCCGGGCTCTGATGGCCTTACCAGGTGCAGCGGATGCCTGCGACCCAAACACCGGCGGTCCACGACCGGATGCGGCTGAATATTGTGTCGCCCTCTACAAGACGCCGCAGGACTGGCGTGTTTCATGGCCGATCCGCAACCTGCTGAAGGAGCGCAGTTCGTGCCAGCCCCCCTTCGGTGGCGTCGACGACGAATCCTTCGGTCGAGGCCTGCCCATCATCGGCTTCGCGCACAATCACCCGTGCGCGACGCGGATGAGCAGTGACGACCTGACCCAGTTCCCCGCAGTGAAGATGGCGGACGGGTTGTGGACGATGGTGTCCTATGCAGCGAGCCCGGATGGTCGGCTTGCGCGTGACGCAAGGAACCGATTGATTCCCGCGTGGGCCTGGCTCGCCACGGGACACAAGGACGAACCCCGCTTCTACAAGTGGAACCCCGCAGGGGAAGTCTTTGAATGGAACGAGGACAAGGCGCTTTGGGTATTCCAGGCGACCTGTCATCCGCCAGCGTCCTCCGGGATGCGCAGTCCCCGCATGCTGCTGCCTCGCTGCTCACCCGAGCTGAAGTGGTAGAAGCGCCCTGGAGCCCCTCATGATGAAACTTCCTCACCACGTCCTTCTCATGACGCTCCTGCTGGATGGGGGCGTGCCTCCCGCCCCTTCTGGCACCGCCGCAAGGGATGGGGGCAGCCCTGTGTCCTCCTCCGTTGCGACAAATGCCGACGGAGGCACCACTCCCCGCGCGCCCCTTGTCGCAGAGGGGATTGAGTGGCCCGAGGACCTGCGCCCCCTGGCCACGTTGGACGGCCCGGCGATTCTCGCCGCCCATGCGGCCTTGCAGCGGCTACTGGCAGGCTTTCCCAAGGAGTATGCGAAGGACTGTTCGTATACCGCCAAGGCCATGGAGGTTTCCGTCGCCCAGCATGGCGGTCTGTATTTCGTGGAGATCAACCGCCGCTTGGAGAAGTGCGGCTGGGCGGCCCCTGGATTCAATCCCTCAGCGCACTGGTATGAGCTGTATGCCGTGTCGCCAGAAGGGAAGGTCCTGGCGAGGTACCCCTACCATCCCTGATGGCGCAGCCGAGCCGTGTTGCCCGTGCAGCAACACCTGTGGCCGGTGGAACAACACATCCCGGCATTGTCACACGTGGCTTGGAACAGCGATGGTCCAGGGGAGCCCCTTCCTCCTGGAGTCGGTTTTCATGTTCGCTTCGTTCCGCCGCCCCGCCCTGCTGTTGTTGCTGACCGCCTGCACCCTGCCGGGGTGCTCCTCGGAGTCCGACCCCACCCCGAATGACACGCCCGACTCAGGCGTGGTGGACACGGGCTGCCCTGTTCCCACGGGCGCGGCCGTCACGCACCAGGGCACCCTTTCCTCGCCGGAGACGTGGAGCGCTTCCAGTCCCCATGTCGTCTCCTCGCTGGACGTGAACGCCGCCGTGACGGTGGAGCCCTGCACGGTCGTGAGCGTCAGCGCCGCGGCCAACATCCAGGTCAACAGCGGTGGCGCGTTCATCACGCAGGGCACGCAGGCGAAGCCGGTGCGCATCGAGCCCGTGGACTCCGGCAGGCCCTGGGGCCAGGTGCTGATCAACGCGGGCGGCTCCGTGCGCCTGGCGTGGACGACCCTGTCCCGGGGCGGCAACCCGTCCTCCGCGGAGGCCACCGTGCGTGTGCGCTCGGGCGCGGACCTCCCTGGCACCCGGCCGCTGTTCGTGGACCACGTCACCATCGAGGAGTCCGCGGGCCCCGGCATCGTCATCAACGGCACCGCTGGGTTCGCGGAAGGCTCCAACTCGCTGACCATCACCCGCTCCGGCAGCGAGTCGGGCCCGCAGCCGCTGCGCATCAACCCCAACGCGCTGGGCACGCTGCCGTCGGGCACATACACGGGCAACCGCGAGGACACCGTCTTCGTGAGCCCCAGCATCGCGTCCGCGACCATCTCCTATCTGGGCGGCAACGCGACCGTGCGCGACCTGGGCGTGCCGTACCACCTGGAGACCCTCACGGTGGGCAACCACGACACCGCCGCGACGCTCACGATTGAAGCGGGCGCCGAGCTGCGCTTCGACCCGGGCGGCCGGCTGGTCGTCTATGACGGCAAGAGCGCGCTCATCGCCGCCGGCACGCAGGCCCATCCCGTCGTCTTCACCTCCGCCAAGGCCACGCCCGGCGCGGGCGACTGGGCCGGCCTGCGCTTCGAAGGCACGAACCCTTCCGACCGCCTGGAGAACATCCGCGTGCGCTACGCGGGCGGCGCCTGCCTGTGCTCCAGCTTTGGCTGCAACTACCTGCCGCCCTCCTTCGACGTGAGCTCCGCCATCCTGCTCTTCGCGCAGCCCGCCACGCCGTTCATCACCGGCGCCTCCATCGAGGACAGCGCGGGCCACGGCATCCTGCGCGGCTGGAACGGCTCGGACACCGTGGGCTTCGTGGGGACGAACACCTTCGCGCGCATCCAGGGGTGCACGCAGACGACGCCGCGCGACCCCCAGGGCCGCTGCCCCAGTGATCCGCCCTGCCCTCGCGCGCCGTGAGGGCTACGGGGCGAGGCGCTTGAAGAAGAGGACCGTGGGGTGCAGCGCACCGTCGGTGTGCCGCGCCCAGTCCGGAATCTCTCCGGCGCGCTGCCACTGGAAGTGCTGGTAGACGGCCTCCGCCTTCGAGCCCGCCAGCGTGTCGAGCACCAGCAGCGTGCGCCCCGCGCCCCGTGCGAACTGCTCGACCTCCTGGAGCAGCCGTGACGCGAGCCCCTGTCCCCGGGCCCGCGAATGCACGAGCAGCTTCTGCACCTCCGCGCGGTGCAGCCCGTTGGGACGCAGGGACGGCGCGAGCTGCACGGTGCCGTCGATGCGACCGTCCACCTCCGCGACCCAGAGCACCAGCCCCGGCCCCAGCGCGGCGAGGACGCTGCGCCAGTACTCCGCCGCCGCGTCCAATGTGAGCGGCGGCAGGAAGCCCACCGACGCGCCTCCTTCGACGGAATCGACGAGCAGTTGGGCCAGCGCCTGCCGCTCCTCGGGGGTCACCTGTTCGAGTCTCCGGATGGAAATCATCCCCGCCAGTCTAGCGGCTCACGGCCCGGAGCGCGCCGGACGGGCGGGCACCCCCAACCAGAGCGCCACGGCGAGGCCGTGGAGCACGGTGAGTGGCAGGTAGAGCGCGTCCGCGACAGGGGTCAGCCCGTCCAGCCCCAGGTGCATCGCGCCCAGGCGGAGGAGGGCCCGGAAGGCATTGAGCGCGAAGCCCGCGCGGGCCCACCGGCTCCAGCGGTCGCGCCCTCGCAATGCCAGTGCGAAGGCTCCAGACGCCAGCGCATGGACGGCCAGCAGGGGAAGATAGAGGGCCACCACGCCTTGCGAGAAACCGTTGACCAGGCCCGCGAGGCGGGTGCGCTCCAAGGTGTCGGTGGCCGCCAGCCAGTCCCGCTGCCAGGAAGCGACGACGCTGAACTCCCACGCGCGAATCGCCATTTCCGCCGCGAGGAAGACGAGGATCCACATCAGGCCCGCGAGCCCCCAGCCTCCCTGGCGTCCCAGGCGCTGGTGGACCGCGGCATATCCCGCGGGAAGGAAGATGAAGCACGCGAGCAGGCTCGCGGCCCGGAACCGGTCCCAGGCAGAGAGCGAGAAGGCGAAGGTCGAGGCGGTGTCCGACTCCAGCGGCGCGTGGGCCAGGATGACGTCCTGCGCGAGCTGGGCGAGGACGTAGAGGCCGAAGACGACGGCGCCCGTCACTTCCAGGGAGCGCGCGTCGGGGCCGTCAGGGGCTTCGGCCGGAAGGGCATGGGGCATGCAGCGAAGGTAGACTCGTGGCGTGCCCTCCGCCTTCGCGCGCGGGCGGCGAACATTCGAGACCGGGCCCATGAAGGACTCCACCGTCGAGCCAGACTTCCACGACCATGCGTCAGGGCAGCACATCACGTCTCACCGTCACGTCGAGGGACAGCTCCTGGTCGCGACGGAGGGGCGGATGGAGCTCACGCTGGGGCACCGGTCCTCGTGGTTGGAGCCGGGGCAGGCGGTCTGGGTTCCGCCGGGACAGGCCCACGCGGCGACCGCGCTTTCGCCCACGGCCTTCCGGGGTGTGCTCATCGCGGAAGGGGCGTCAGCGCTGCTGCCGTCGGAGCCGCGCCGGTTCACGACGAGCCCACTCCTGCTCGCCACGCTCCCCGAGTTGACGGCGGGCCGCACGCGTCGGCGGGAGCTGGCGGCGGCGCTCCTCATGGATGAGCTGCTCACCGGACTGCCCGTGCTGGCCTGGCCCGCCCTCCCCCGCGACCCGCGACTGATGGAGCTGTGCGGACGCGTGGCGGAAGACCTCTGCGCGGCGCCGGACCTGGACCGTGCGGCGCTTCGTGCCGGGATGACCCGGCGGGCATTCACCCGGCGCTTCCGCGCGGACACGGGGCACACCTGGGGCGGATGGCTGCGAGCAGCGAGGGCCGCGCGCGCCGCGGAGCTGCTGGCTGAAGGCCTGCGCGTCACGGAAGCCGCACTCGCGGTGGGCTACACGACGCCCAGCGCCTTCTCGGTGGCCTTCCGGAGCGTCACCGGCGTGAGCCCCGTGACGCTCATGAGGGAGCCACGCGGGACGGACACGCCTCGGCGATAGGCGCGCCCTCGGCTCACGGCGGGGCTGGCTTGGGAGGCTTCGGCGCGGGAGTGACGCGGGCGCCGGTGAAGCGCAGCAGCTCGTCCATGAGGAGGCGGCGGCCCCGCTCCGGCCGCTCCAGGTGCACGAAGTGCGTCGCGCCCGGCAGCACCACGGCCTTCACGCTGGCCGCGTGGTTCAGGTGCTCCTGGAGGCGCGTGACATCCTCCGGCCGGCTCCAGAAGTCGTTCTCCGCGCGCAGGATGAGCACCTTCGCCGTGATGGCGGCCCCGTCCCAGAGCTGCCGGCCCGTGGCCAGATAGAAGCTGTCCTCCAGCGCCCCGGACGGCGCCCGGAAGGCGAACGGCGTTCGCGAAGGGCCCAGCGGATCACTGTCGAGCGCCTCGCGCTGGAACGACGCCGCCACCTCCGGGTCGCGCCACTTCGCCCGCTCCGCTTCCTCCGCTGGCAGCTGCCGGTCCCACACCGCCATCAGCGACGCGCCCGTGTTCCAGCGGTAGGCGCCTATGCCCTCCGCGTTGAAGTGTCCCGGCCGCTTCGGGTCCTCGAAGTCCGTGCCCCTCCCCAGCATCTTGTGCTCCGCGCTGCCCGCGTACAGCGCGTTGAGCATCACCAGGTGGCTGACGTTGTCCGGGTGGAGGCTGGCGTACATGCCCGCCCAGTGCCCTCCCGTGGCCCACCCCACCAGCCCCACGCGGCGCTGCCCCGTGCGCGCCTTCACCCAGCCCACCACCGCGTGCACGTCCTGCACGACCTCGTGCGAACCCACCAGGGGCCGGCCCTTCGCGGGGGTGCTCATGGCCAGGGGCCGCGTGGAGCCGCCATAGCCGCGCGCATCCATGACGTACACCGCGTGCCCCGCGCGAGCGAGGTCCGCCGCGAGGGAGCCACCCTCCACCGGCAGGTCGAACGAGGCCCGCCCCGGCACCCGCGCGCCGTGCAGCAGGATGAGCGGCGGAAGGTTCGCCACCTGCATGCCGGTGTCCTTCACCTCGCGGACGGACACCTCGATGCCCTCCTCCGACGGCACCAGGAACTCCGCGCGCGTCACCTCCGCTCGCGCGCCAGCGCCGAACAGCGCGCCCAGCAGCACCAGGGTCCGGACCACGGCCGCGCCTTCGCGATGCATGACCAACTTGCCCTCCCCGCTCCGTAGACTGATTGCGCGCGATCCTGCCAGGAGCCCCGCGCGGACACACCTCCCGGCCGCCCCGGCCGTGCAACTCTTGCCGTCCGTGCAAGCCTTGCCGGTCCCCACGCGCCGGGGTCATGCAAGGCTTGCCGTCCCTCGCGCCCCCGCTCGACACGCGCCCTGGGACGAAGCGTTGGCATCCTCGTTGCTCATGCACCGTCACGTTCCCAGCTGGCGACCCGGCCGGGACGAACCCCGGCCAGCAGGACGCACCGCTGGCATTCCTCGAACGCTGAACGGAGAAACGTCATGTCTACGAATCACTTCGCGCGGAAGCTGTTCCTGGCGGCGCCCCTGTGCCTCTTCGCGGTGGGCTGTGGTGGCGACCCGATGATGGACGAAGCCGCCGCGGGCGATGCCGCCGGTGAGGCCGTCAACGAGGCCGCCGCCCCGGCCGCCCCGGAGGGCGCGTCCCTCGCGACGAGCGAGCAGGGTGTCGCCCTGGGCGGGACCTACTGGTGGGGCACCTCCGCCAACGGCCTGACCTCCACGGCCATCGGGACCTCCACGAACCGGACCTGCTTCCTGACCGGCATCCAGGGCAACCTGAAGGGCACCAGCTGGGCCGGCGCGGGCGTGTACCAGTACGCCGGCAACTGGCAGATCTTCGTCAACCACACCAACAGCAAGGCGCTGAGCACGGGCGTCCAGTGCCTCAACACCTCCACCAACCGGACCCCGGAAATGGCCTGGTACGACGGCCAGGCGGCGAAGCTGCTGGGCGCGGTCACCGCGGACCGCCGCTGCTTCCTCACGCAGGTGGAGGCCGCGGGTGGCTTCACGGCCAACGCCGACTACGCCCGCGTCTGGAATGACGGGTACAACTGGTACCTGGGCGGCAACCTGGGCGCGTCCGGCGGCGCGCGCGCCATCTGCGTGGACGTCCCCACGGCGCAGGGCGGCTGGCTGTGGATCGCGGGCAACCCGGGCACCTTCACGCACAACCTGGACTACAACCCGGGCGGCGTGGCCTGCCTGCTGTCCGGCATCGGCGGCAACTTCAGCACCAGCGACTTCAGCGACGGCGTGTCCATCGACTACAACAGCGGCACCCGCTACTGGGAGATGACCGTCAGCAACAGCAAGCGCGGCTGGAGCAACTGCGTCAAGTAGTCCCGCGGCACTGACGCATGGAGGCCGGGTCCCAGGGGGAAGCCCGGCCTCCACGGCGTGAGGAAACAAGTGCCGGTTTCGCACGGGGAGGCGGGGGCCCGTCGCGAAACGGATGGCGCATCACCAGCGCGTGTGGTGTCACAGGCCTTGACGGGCGCCATCCACTGCCCGCCCTGGAGGTCACGCACGCCATGCAGGACGTCGACATCAAGACCGCGGATGGAGTGATGGACGCGAAGCTGTTCCAGCCGGAAGGCGCGGGACCGTGGCCGGCGGTCATCATGATCCCGGACGCCTTTGGCATCCGCCCCGTCTTCGAGGACATGGCCCTGCGCCTTGCGAAGTCCGGCTTCGTGGTGCTCATGCCCAACGTGTTCTACCGGGAGGCCCCCTCCTCGAAGCTGGACCTCCAGGGCTCCTTCGCGGACGAGGCGTTCCGCAAGCGCCTCTACGGCCTCATCGGCGCGCTGACGCCGGAGCGGCTGAAGGCGGACGCGGGCGCGGAGCTGGACTTCCTCGCCCGGCAGCCCTTCGTGAAGGGTCCGAAGGCAGGCGTGGCCGGCTACTGCTTCAGCGGTGGCATCGCGGTGCGCATGGGCGCGGACTTCCCGGACCGCATCGGCGCCGTGGCGTCCTCCCACGGCGGACGGCTGGCCACGGACGCACCCGACAGTCCCCACCGCCTGGTAGGCAAGGTGAAGGCGGAGCTGTACTTCGGCCACGCGGACCAGGACAGCTCCATGAACGCCGACGCCATCCGCACGCTGGAGGCGGCGCTGAAGGACGCGGGCCTGAAGTACCGCTCGGAGCTCTACCCCGGCGCGCAGCACGGCTACACGGTGCCGGGCTCGCCCGCGTTCAACGCGGAGGCGGCGGAGACGCACTGGAGCCGGCTCGTGGACCTGTTCGGCCGCACGCTGAAGGCCTGAGCCGCGCCGGATGTCTCCCCTGCGGCAGCGACTGCTCTCCATCTTCGGCGGCTCGGTGGGCAACCTCATCGAGTGGTACGACTTCTACGTCTACTCGGCGTTCTCGCTGTACTTCGCGCAGGCGTTCTTCCCGGACGCGGACCCCCTGGTGCAGCAGCTCAACACCGCCGGGGTGTTCGCGCTGGGCTTCCTCATCCGGCCGGTGGGCGGCTGGCTGATGGGGCTCTACGCGGACCTCCGGGGCCGCCGGGCCGCGCTGACGTTGTCCGTCACCTTGATGTGCCTGGGCTCGCTGGTCATCGCCGTGTGCCCCACGTACGCGCGCATCGGCGTGATGGCGCCCGTGGTGCTGATGCTCGCACGGCTGCTCCAGGGGCTTTCCCTGGGCGGCGAATACGGCACCAGCGCCACCTACCTGAGCGAGGTGGCCACCTCCCGCCACCGGGGCTTCTACAGCTCCTTCCAGTACGTCACGCTCATCATGGGCCAGCTGTTGGCCACGCTGACGCTGCTGGTGTTGCAGCGGCTCTTGCTGACGGGCCCGCAGCTGGAGGCGTGGGGCTGGCGCATCCCGTTTGGCATTGGCGCGGCGCTGGCCATCTTCGGCTTCTACATGCGGCGCAACATGGTGGAGACGGAGGCCTTCACCCGCGAGGCCGCGAAGCAGTCCGGGCACCACCCCATGCGGGAGCTGTTGCGCCACCCGAAGGAGATCGCCGTCGTGGTGGGGCTCACCATGGGCGGGACCCTGGCCTTCTACACGTACACCGTCTACATGCAGAAGTTCCTGGTGAACTCCGTGCGGCTGACGCGGGACCAGGCCACGCTCATCTCCGCGGGCTCGCTGTTCCTGTTCATGCTGCTCCAGCCGGTGCTCGGCTTCGTCTCCGACAAGGTGGGACGCAGGCCGGTGCTGATGGGGTTCGGCATCCTGGGGACGCTGTGCACCGTGCCGCTGCTCACCGCGCTGACGCGGACGCGGGATGCCTTCACCGCGTTCATGCTGGTGCTCGCCGCGCTGGTCATCCTCTCCGGCTACACGTCCATCAACGCCGTGGTGAAGGCGGAGCTGTTCCCCGCGCGCATCCGCGCTTTGGGCGTGGGGCTGCCCTACGCGCTGACGGTGTCCCTCTTCGGAGGCACCGCGGAGTACGTGGGCACGCGCCTGAAGCTGGCCGGGCACGAGGTGTGGTTCTTCTGGTACGTCACCGCGTGCATCTTCTGCTCGCTGCTCGTCTACACCGTGATGCCAGACACCCGGCGCCACAGCCGCATCGACGTTGTGCCCTGAAGCGAGGGGCGACGCATGCGCCTCAAGGTGAGGAGCCGGAAGCAGCCCTGCAAGCGCAGCGGCCTGCCTGCCCGGGAACGGGACGTGCTACACGCGCGCGCCCATGACGGCTTCATTCCTGACGCTTCCGCTGCTGCTCTGCCTGGGACAGGCCTCCGAACCCACGCCCACCGAGCCCCCCTTCCAGGCGCGGCTGTCTTTCTACGCCACTGACGAGGACCTCGACGCCGAAGGCTCCGCCACGTCCTTCCACGCGGCGCTGGAAGGACACACGCCGGAGCTCGCGTCGGGCCTGCGCGCGGAGGCCGCGCTGTCGTTCTTCCTCACCTCGAGCGCCGCGCAGGGCATCGGCTTCGTGGACAACGGCAGCACCGTCCGGCTGCGCTACCAACCCTCCGGCTGGGAGGCGGGAGAGGGGCTCTCCGTGGCGGTCCACCCCCTGTCCACGACCCGGCTCTACATGGGCTTCAGCTACCCGGTGACCTGGGAGCGGCAGGCCTTCCCGCGCCGTATGACCGCCGAGTCCGCGCTGGAGCTGCGCCTGTCCCGGCGGCGGTGGGATGCCTTCGTGGCGCTCAAGTCCGCCCCCGTGCTCGACGACCTGCTGCTGGAGGCGCCCCGCCGCTATGCCCTGCTCGCGGGCGGCTTCCTGGATGTCACGTCCGAGCTGCGGCTGGCCGTGAAGGGCACCGTGCTCGACCGGGGGCAGATCCCCGCCGCCGCGATCCAGGGTGTCGAGCTGCACGTCCCCGTGCGCGGAGCCTCGCTGGGCGCGGTCTGGCACCGGGGCGCGCCGGTGGGGAACAACGTCGACCTGAAGCTCTACACGGGCGACCCGACCTTCTTCGAGCGCTTCTTCCAGCCAGAGACGTACCCGGGAGGCTTCGCCGCGTCGGTGTCGCTGGAGGGCAGCCTCGTGTCGCAGGGTCTGGTGGATCCGGGGACCGCTCCTCCTCAACTGAGCACGCAGACAGGGGGAGCGGGGGCCCTGGAGGCGCGGGTGAAGCAGGGCTTCTGGCGGGCGCACGCGCTGGCCTATGTCCGCACGCTCTCCTTCATCCAGCTCGACGCGCCCGGGTTTCCTCCGTACCAGGACTTCCTGCTCGACGCGGAGACGCACGCGGAGGTCTCTGGCACGCTGGGCAGCGACTACCACCTTCAGGCCTGGGGGCTGACGCCCGGGTTGCTCGTGCGCGTCACCCGGCCCGCTTGGCTCCGGAACGCGCCGGTGGGCCTGCCGGGCAGCAGGTACACGGCCGTGTTCCAGGGCCTCAACCAGCTCAGCATCCTGCCGGAAGGTGTGGATCCGAAGCTGGTGGTGACGGCGAAGGCCACGGTCCGCTGGGACCTGGGGACGGTGGCCGGCGTGCTGGCGGAGGTCTCCTACACCCACGACCCGAACCGGACGACCTTCGAGGATGACGTGACGGGTGCTCCCCGCCCCGTCCTCCAGCCCGCCAACGCGGTGGGCGTGAGCGCGCTGCTCCAGGCCCGCTTCTGACGCTGGGAGTCAGGATGGGGTGATTGGCGTCCGTGCGCGGCGGGGTGCGAGGATGGCGCTCCGTCCACCATGCGCACTGCTTCCGCCCGCCCCCTCTCCGAAGCCGCCGTTCCCGAGTCCACCGTCGTCCCGCTCGTCCAGCCCGCGGCGCGGCTCATGGCCCACGCCGCGGCCTGGCTGATGCTGGTGGGCCTGCTCACCGGCGGCTACGTCTCCGCGGCGATGACGGGCAAGGTGCCGGCGGATCCGCACATGGCGCTCGCCGCGCACCTGAACGCGCTGATGGGCACGTTCTTCCTGCTGGGCGTCGCGTGGACGCTGCCCATGCTGCGCTACGGCCCCGTGGGCCAGCGGCGGTTGGCCTGGGCGGTCATCGTCGCCAACTGGGCCAACTGGGGCATCACCTGCGTGAAGGCGTGGCTGCGGGTGTCCGGCGTGGACCTCATCGGACAGCCCGTCAACGACGCCGTGTTCGGCGCGCTCACCGTGTCGGTGGTGCTGCCCGCGCTCATCGCCGCCGGCGCGTGGGTGTACGGCTTCCGCCGCGCCGGGGCGCGCTGAGCGCAGAAGGCCGTGCGGCCACGAGCAAGCAGGAGTGGCCGTCAGGAACATCCAAACCTTGGGCATTCGGGTGGTGGCCACGCTCGTGCTGGCCGTTGCGGGCTGTAGCGGCAGCGAGCACGCCCGGGCCAGCGACACCCAACCCAGCACCCCTGCGGTGTATCTGGCCCAGGCGCAGTGCGGCCCCAACGACTCCTCCATCAGCTGCTGCGTGAAGACACACCCGGGCAACCCTGCTCGCTGTGGGGCTACGGATCTGGAGGCGGAGGACATCCTCCTCTTCGCCAGGGCCGAGGAGGAGCTCTCCCGGGACCTTCCGGAGTGGAAGCGCGCCTGCCTGGAGACGTACGTGCAATGTCAGGAGGACCACTGGATGGGGTCCTGCTACGACTGCTTCCGGTACTGCGAGGGGCAGCGGGGCGAATGGCCGGACGACAGATGCCGTCCGAAGAGGAAGAAGCGCTGAGCATGTCCGAGGACATCAACTGGGATGAAGTGCGCGCCCTCGCAGCCCGCGTGGACGCGGGCGAGGCGTTGGTGCTCACTCCGGACGTGCGTGAGTTGCTGCTGCGCACGGCGCGCGAGGTGGCCATTCCCGATGCCGAGGCACAGGCTGCCATCCAGGACATCACCACCGCGACGGCCCTGCTCCGCGAGGAGCGCGGCCGGATCCGCAGCGGCTCGATGAGGATGATGGCGGCGAGGTCCGAAGTCCGAAAGCTTCGGCAGGCGGGCGACACCGCAGGCGCCCGGAAAGTGATGGAGGACCTGCTCGCCGTGGAGGTCGTGCCGCTCTACCGCGAGCTGGCGGAGATGGCACTGGAGGACCTGGACGACTGAGGTGATGGACATGGCGGACTCCAAGGCCGCCATGTTCTTGGCATGCCGAGGCTGATTCCGCCGCGCCGGGGGCCGCTGACCTCAGAAGGCCGTGCGGGTGAGCGCGATGTCCGCGTTCGCCCAGGCCGTCTCGAATTGCTGACGCGCGGCGGAGGCCTCCGCCGTCCTGCCCTGCCCCTTCAGCGACTGCGTGAGTCCGAAGAGCGCCCAGCCGTTGCCGGGGTTGCGGTGCAGATCCTCCCGGTAGACCGCCTCCGCGGCCTTGTACTGCTTCGCGTCCAGCAGCGCCGCGCCCTGGTAGTGGCGCACCGGATAGAACCAGTCACTGGGCTCCGAGTAGGCCAGCTGATCCGCGGCGCGCACCGCGTCGTCCCAGCGCGACAGCGCGTCCGCGCAGCCCTGGCGCTCGGAGATGGAGGCATCCAGCACGCGCGCCGCCACGTCCAGCACGTCCTTCGCCGAGTTGTTTCCGGCGGTCAGCGTGTCCGGGACGCTCGCGGCCAGCTTCACCAGCTCCTCGTGCTCCGCGCGCGCCTGCTTGAAGTCCCCCTTCGCCGCGAGCGCCAATCCATGAGCGTGCAGCCATAGCCCCGTCAGCACCGGGTACTTCGCGTCCGGCCGGGGCTCCTTGAGCAGCGCGTCGAAGCGTCCGAAACGCACCATCGCGAGCAGCGGTTCGGAGGCGAAGAAGTCCATGCCGGGCATCTCCGTCAGCATCGCCGGCGGCAGGACCTTCGCGGATTCGCGCGCGGCGCGGATGGACTCCTCGCGCCGGCCCTCCATGGATGAGGAGAACGACAGGAAACCCCAGTTGTGGGCGAGGTACATCGGGTAGTACCCGATGGGCTCCACCTGGCGCAGATAGGCATTGTCCGCCTGGACGGCGCGGCGGTTGCTCTCCGAGGCGTCCGCGTACCGGCCCACCCGCTGGTAGATGTGCGCCGGCATGTGCACGACGTGGCCCGCGCCGGGCATCAACCCCGGCAGCCGGTCCGCGGAGGGCAAGGCACGCTCGGGGTGCTCCGAGGCCTCGATGGCGTGGATGTAATAGTGATTGGCGCCCGGGTGGTTCGGCGCGCGCGCGAGCACCGCCTCCAGCCGGGTGACAATCTCTCCCGTCCCCGGCTCCGGCTTGCCCTCCAGCGTCCACAGCTTCCACGGGTTGAGGTTCATCAGGGACTCGGCGAAGAGCACCTGCACGTCCATGTCGTCCGGGAAGCGCTTCGCCACGTCGCGCATGGCGTTGGCGTAGGCCTGGGAGAAGGGCTTCATCTGTTCGGGCGTGCGGGCCTGCGGCCCTCCGTAGCGCCGCGACAGCGCGCCAATGAGCGCCTGCTCCGCGGGAGTCGTCGTGGGGGCGAGCGCCTGCGCCCGCTGCAGGGCCGTCCATGCGGTCGCGGCCCGGTCCGGCAGCATGGGCACGTTGTAGTTCGGCCCCAGCACCAGCGCGGTGCCCCAGAAGCACATGGCGCAGGACGGATCCAACTGGGCGGCGCGGGCGAACGAGCGCGCGGCCTCGTCGTGGTTGAAGGCATACATGAGCCGCAGGCCCTGGTCGAAGAAGGCCTGCGCCTCCGGCGACCGCGTCGTCACCTTCCGCTGATAGGTCCCCAGGTCGTCGAAGAGGACGGCCCCCTGGGCGAGCGACGTCATGCTCGAAAGCGCGGACGGCTTGCCGTGTGCCCCGTGCGCGGCGCCACTGTCAGCCGGAGGGCTTGAGTCCTGTGCCCTGGCGAACGCGCCGGGCGCCATCAAGGACGGGATGAGGATGAGCAGGAGATGCGCGCGCATGAGGTCCCCCCGGGCCTGCGGTCTCCCGGCAACGGTGGGGGGACTTCGTGCACGCGGCAATCTGTCCCGGGCGGGGTGTCAATCCAACCGATGAAACCCTTGCCCGGGACACGCCCGGCCGGAGCGCCTACTGCTCCAGGTCGCCGACAATCTTCCCGAGGGGCGACGGGGTGCCCATGAACTTCTGGAACCGGCTGCGGTCATCCGAGCCCAGGTCGAAGTTCTCGAAGTTCGCGTCGTTCTTGTTCCCACCGGGGCGGAAGCCCGAGTAGTCCTGGCGCGAGGGCAGGCCGTGCTCGGCGCGGATGGCGTTCTCCGTGGGGGCCTTCGGCATGCGCGGCGTGGGGCGCAGGCCCACGGTCTCGAACTCCTCCCGCAGCTGCAGGCGCGTCTCCACGGTGTCCTTCATCGCGGCCGAGTGGCTGGGGAAGCGCTTGAAGACGCCCGCATCGGAGTGCTTGCTGGCGGCGAGCGGGCTCACCTGCACGCCATTGGCCGCGCGCCAGGCGTGCACGGACTCGTGGCCCAGGCTGTTGAAGCGCTGGCCGGAGTCCTTCTCGTTGTAGTTGATGCGGCTGGCCTGGCCGGCGCTGGCCTGCCCGTCGTAGCGGTACGCCGGGCGCAGCGACTGGAGCGTGCCGTCGTGGCGCGGGCGGTGCGACATGGGCATGGCCTCGTTCCGGCCGGAGTAGATGTCCGCCACCGTCAGCGGCTTCCGCGGGGTGCCCGTCGCGCCGGGGTTCACGTGCTGCGTGCGGCCGTTGAGCTCCGTCAGCATCTGGTTCCCCACGGGGCGGCTCATCAGCTTGTTCGTGGAGTTGCGCGCGTCCTGCGTGAAGTCCGCGAAGTCCGCGCCGGACTGACCGTTGTCGCGGCGGGTCCGGATGCCCGGCAGGTCCGGGTGCACCACGCCGTGGTCCGCGGGCTTGAGGTTGTTCTTGCCAGCTTGCAGCTCCGTGGCCGAGGGCGCCTTCGGCTTCGACACCGTCTCCGGCTTCACCGTCTTGGGCGTCTCCAGCTTCGGGGGCGCGCTGGGGCTGCGCGTGCGGGAGCCGGAGGACAGGGACGGCGTGGAGAAGGAGGAGGAGCGCAGCTTCATGGTGGGCCTCGGATTCAGATGACGTCTGCCCATCCCTAGAGCAACCGTCGTGCCGCCCCCGGAGCGCCCGGCTCACACGTGATTCCAGTGGGTTGCCTTGGTCCCAAGGGCCCTGTCCTGGTGACGGCCGTCGGGCCCCTGATGTCCGCCGTCACCAGGGAGGCATGCGGCTCCAGCCAGGACAGCCGTGTTAACTTTGAGTTCCCAGGAATCCATCCCTGCACTGCCGCGGGGCCTTGCCTGGGAGGAAAGAGCACCGCTGACATGTCCTCGCCCCGCCGAAGCCTGTCCTGGAGCGTCGCTGTCCTGCTGTCCTTCGCGGCCACCGCGGCCTTCGCGGAGCCGTCCGCGCCGGCCCTGGAGATGGCCGGGCAGGCGGTGTGCGCGGCAGCCGAATCCACCGAGGCCACGCCCGACGAAGCCGCGGGCCTCATCTGTCTCAGCGTCCGGTGCTCCTCCGAGGAGGATTGCTGGAACGCGTGTCCCAACGCGCGGTCCGTGACGTGTTCGCGCAACGCCTGCTCCTACGAGCTGCCGGGCGGAGGCGGCGGGGGCGGCCCGACGTGCCCGTCCACCCGCTGCATCGACGACTCGGATTGCGTCTGCGGCACCACGCAGGGGTACTGCTCGAACCGCGCCTGCACCTACTAGAAGTTCACGGCGATGAGCGGAATGGAGGGGCGGGGCTGCCACTGCCGCGTCCGCAGGCCGTCGCGGCGGGCCTGGAGGTCCCGCAACTCCGCCTCCAGTCGGGTCTTCTCCTCGACCAGCGAGTCGCGGCGGGCCTTGTTCTCCCGCGCGATGCGCCCTCCCCGGCTGAAGCCCACCACGATCATGACCACGCCCACGACGCCGACGATCGTCAAGGGCACGCCGAGGATGAGACTCAGCTCCTGGTCCGCTCCCGAATCCAGCAGGCCATCAAGCATCACGGGCAGGCCGATCAGCAGCGCCGCCGCGAGGATGAAGCCGAAGGTCGTCATGATCTTCGAGCTGCGGGGACGTCCCAGGCGGATGCCGTCGATCTCCTCCTGAAGCAGGCCCACGCGCTGGGTCAGTTCGTGGATGCGCGCGTCCAGGCCGCCATCCGGGAAGGATGACACGGGGAAGGGAACCTCCTGTTCGCCCACCGCCGGAGACTGCGCCACCAACAGCCGCGCGGACAGGGCGCGTCCGTCCTCGGGCGTCAGCAACGACAACGCAGGGGACGCGGGTGCGGAGGCCAGCAGGACGGCGGCAAGCAACGACAGCATGGAGAGCGCTCCTTCCGATGACGGATGGGAGCGCGACCCTAGCGCCACGCGAGCCCTGGCACGCGGGCCGTGATGGCTATAGTCGCGGGCCCGATGAAGAAAGCACGCGCCGCGAGCCTCACCCTCGATGCCTTCCTCCCCTATCGCCTGTCGGTCGCGGACAACGTGGTGAGTCAACGCATCGCCCGCGTGTACGCGGCCGAGGACGGCCTCTCCACGCAGGAGTGGCGGCTCGTTGCCGTCTTGGGCGAGGACGGGGAGCGCTCACAACTGGAGCTCGTCCGGCGCACGCGGATGGAGAAGGTGCCGGTGAGCCGCGCCGCGCGCTCGTTGGAGGAGCGCGGATTGGTGCGGCGCGCCACGAGCCAGAGCGATGCCCGGTCGCGGCGCCTGACGCTGACCGCCGCGGGCCGCAGGCTCTACCAGCGGGTGGCCCCCGCCGCGCTCGAAGCGGAGGCGGAGGTGCTCGCGGAGCTGTCGGCCGCTGAACGCGCGGTGCTGCGCTCGCTGCTGGAGCGCGTGGAGCGTGCCGCCATCCGGGCCCTCAAGCCCGGCCCCTGAGCCTTGCCGCATTGGTTACATCTGTTACTATTTCAGGTGCCATGGAAAACGTCCGCCACCTGACAGGCTTTGGAAACGAGCACGCATCGGAAGCGGTCGCCGGTGCGCTTCCCGTGGGCCAGAACACGCCCCAGCGCGTCGCGTTCGGCCTCTACGCCGAGCAGCTCTCCGGCACCGCGTTCACCGCGCCGCGCGGCGTGAACCGGCGCACGTGGCTCTACCGGCTGCGGCCCAGCGCGGGCCACCCGGCGTACCGGCCCGTGGAGTCGCGCACGCTGCGCAGCGGACCGTTCCGGGAAGTTCCCCCTTCGCCCAACCGGCTGCGCTGGAGCCCGGCGCCCATGCCCTCGGCGCCCACCACGTTCCTGGAGAGCCTCTTCACCCTGGGCGGCAACGGCTCACCGGCCGAAGGCGCGGGCGCGGCGGTGCACCTCTACGCGGCGACGGCGTCCATGACGGACACGGCGTTCTTCAACGCGGACGGCGAGCTGCTCATCGTCCCGCAGTCGGGGACGCTGCGCATCGTCACGGAGCTGGGCGTGCTGGAGGTTCCGCCCGGCCACGTCGCGCTCATCCCGCGCGGCATGCGCATGCGGGTGGAGCTGCCCGGGGGCCCCGCGCGCGGCTACATCTGTGAGAACTACGGCGCGCAGTTCCGGCTCCCGGAGCTGGGGCCCATCGGGTCCAACGGCCTCGCGAACCCGCGCGACTTCGTGGCGCCGCAGGCCGCGTACGAGGACGTGGAGCGGCCCACGCGCGTGGTGCAGAAGTTCCAGGGGAACCTCTGGGAGACGACGCTGGACCACTCGCCGTTCAACGTCGTCGCGTGGCACGGCAACAACGTGCCGTACACGTACGACCTGGCGCGCTTCAACACCATCAACACGGTGAGCTTCGACCACCCGGATCCATCCATCTTCACGGTGCTCACGTCGCCCAGCGACACGCCGGGAACCGCGAACTGCGACTTCGTCATCTTCCCGCCCCGGTGGATGGTGGCGGAGAACACCTTCCGGCCGCCCTGGTTCCACCGCAACGTGATGAGCGAGCTGATGGGCTTGGTGCACGGCGTCTACGACGCCAAGGCGGACGCGTTCCTGCCCGGCGGCGCGTCGCTCCACAACTGCATGAGCGCCCACGGCCCCGACCGGAAGACCTACGAGGCCGCCGTCGCCGCGGAGCTGACGCCGAAGAAGATCGACAACACGCTCGCGTTCATGTTCGAGACCCGCTGGGTCATCGCGCCCACGCGCCAGGCCATGGAGAGCCCTGCCCTCCAGGCGGACTACGACGCCTGCTGGGCGGACCTGCCCAAGGCAAAGGTGCCGTCCACGGGAAGCGGCCAGCCGTGAAGCTCGCCTCGCTCAACGAAGGACGGGATGGCCGGCTCGTCGTCGTGACGAAGGACCTCTCCCGGCAGGCGGATGCGTCCGCCATCGCGCCCACCCTCCAGGCCGCGCTCGATGACTGGGACCGCCACGCGCCGGCCCTGCGCGCGCTGTCGGAGCGGCTGGAGCGCGGCGAGGTCGCGGGAGCGCCCTTCGAGCCCGTCCGGTGCGCGGCGCCCCTGCCCCGCGCCTACCAGTGGGCGGACGGCTCCGCGTACGTGAACCACGTGGAGCTGGTGCGCAGGGCGCGCGGCGCGGAGCTGCCGCCCTCCTTCTGGACCGACCCCTTGATGTACCAGGGCGGCTCCGACGGCTTCCTGGGGCCGTGTCAGCCCATCCCGCTCGCCGACGAGGCGTGGGGCTGCGACATGGAGGGCGAGGTCGTGGTGGTGACGCGCGACGTGCCGCTGGGTGTCACGCGCGAGCAGGCCCTGGGCGCGGTGGTGCTGGTGGGGCTGGTCAACGACGTGTCGCTGCGCAACCTGATTCCCGCGGAGCTGGCGAAGGGCTTCGGCTTCTTCCAGTCCAAGCCCGCGTCGGCGTTCTCGCCGGTGTTCGTCACGCCGGACGAGTTGGGCCCGGAGTGGCGCGAAGGCAAGCTGCACCGCCGCCTGGAGGTCTTCCTCGACGGCGAGCCCTTTGGCCGCGCGAACGCGGGCGTGGACATGACGTTCGACTTCGGCACGCTGGTGGCGCACGCGGCGAAGACGCGCTCGCTGTGCGCGGGCACCCTCGTGGGCTCCGGCACGGTGTCGAACCGGGGACCGGACGGCGGTCCTGGCAAGCCGGTGAAGGACGGCGGCGCGGGCTACTCGTGCATCGCGGAGGTGCGCGTGGTGGAGACGCTCCGCGACGGCGCGCCCAGGACGCCGTTCCTCAAGCGCGGCAACCGGGTGCGCATCGAGATGCGGGACGACGCGGGCGGCAGCATCTTCGGGGCCATCGACCAGGGGGTCGGCGGGTAGCCAAGAAAGGAGGGGCCCTCTTTCCGTCAGGGCCCCTTGTTCCCTCCGTCAGGCGCGCAGCAGGATTCCCGCGCGCCCCCATGCTCCTGACCCTTTCGACGACCCACACGCCCGCGACGGACCTGGGCTACCTGCTGCACAAGAACCCCGACCGGCCCCAGTCCTTCGAGCTGCCCTTTGGACTGGCGCATGTCTTCTACCCGGAGGCCTCCGCCAGCCGCACGACAGCGGCGCTCCTCCTGGAGGTGGACCCCGTCGCCCTGGTGCGTGGCCGGCCATCGTCGGGCGGTCAGGGCGGCACGTTGGACCAGTACGTCAACGACCGGCCCTACGTGGCGTCGTCCTTCATGAGCGTGGCGCTGTCCCGCGTCTTCGGCACCGCCCTGTCCGGGCGCAGCAAGGACCGGCCGGAGCTGGCCGGGCAGCCCCTGCCCCTCTGCGCCCGCCTGTCGGTGCTGCCCTGCCGGGGCGGGGAAACCCTCCTGCGCCGGCTCTTCGAGCCGCTCGGCTACACCGTCACCGCGACCCGCCACGCGTTGGATGAGACCGTGCCCGCGTGGGGCGACAGCCGCTACTTCACCGTGACGCTGGAGGGCCACGTGCGCCTGGGCGACCTGCTCTCGCACCTGTACGTCCTCATCCCGGTGCTCGACGACGACAAGCACTACTGGGTGGGCGACGAGGAGGTGGAGAAGCTCCTGCGCCACGGCGAGGGCTGGCTCGCGGCGCACCCGGAGCGCGAGCAGATTGCCCGCCGCTACCTGCGCCACCGCCACAGCCTGGCGCGCGAGGCCCTGGAGCGGCTCGCGGGCGACGAGGCCCCGGAGCCGGAGGAGCGCCAGGAGTCGCGCAACGCCGAGGAGGCCGTGCTCGAGTCGCGCCTGAGCCTCAACGAACAGCGCCTCCAGTCGGTGATGACCGTCCTGCAGGAACACGGCGCCGCGCGCGTGGTGGACCTGGGCTGCGGCGAGGGACGGCTGATCAAGGCCCTCTTGAAGGACCGGCGCATCACCGAGCTCGTGGGCATGGACGTGTCCCACCGCACGCTGGAGATCGCCCAGGACCGGCTCGGCATCGAGCGGATGCCAGACCTGCAGCGCAAGCGCGTGAAGCTGCTGCACGGCTCGCTGTTCTACCGCGACACGCGGCTCGCGGGCTTCGACGCCGCCACCGTCATCGAAGTCATCGAGCACCTGGACCTGCCGCGCCTCGCGGCCTTCGAGCGCGTGCTGTTCGAGCACACGCGGCCCGGCCTCATCGTCCTCACCACCCCCAACTCCGAGTACAACGTGCGCTTCACTTCGCTCCCTGCCGGCACCTTCCGCCACCGCGACCACCGCTTCGAGTGGACCCGCGCCGAGTTCGAGGCGTGGGCGGCCCGCATGTGCGAGCGCTTCGGCTACACCGTGCGCTTCCTGCCGGTGGGAGAGAACGACGCGGAGGTCGGCGCGCCGACGCAGATGGCGGTGTTCGCCCGATGAACGTCCACATCCCGGAGCTGTCGCTCGTCGTGCTCATCGGTCCCTCCGGCTCGGGGAAGACCACCTTCGCGCGCCGGCACTTCAAGCCCACGGAGGTGCTCTCCTCGGACACCTACCGGGGCTTCGTGTCCGACGACGAGAACAACCAGGAGGCGACGAAGGACGCCTTCGAGACGCTGCGCTTCGTCGCGGCGAAGCGGCTGGCGCGAGGCCTGCTCACCGTGGTGGACGCCACCAACGTCCAGCCGGAGTCCCGCAAGGCGTTCGTGGCGCTGGCGCGCGAGTACCACGTGCTGCCCGTGGCGCTGGTGCTGGACGTGCCGGAGCGCACCTGCATCGAGCGCAACCAGCAGCGGCCAGACCGCGCCGCCAGCTTCCGCTTCGTGCGCAACCAGGTCTCGCAGCTGCACCGCTCCATGCGCGGCCTGGAGCGCGAGGGCTTCCGCCACCTCCACGTCCTCAAGCCGGACGCCATCGACACCGTGGTGCTGGAGCGCCAGCCGCTCTGGTGCAACCTCAAGCAGGAGCGAGGGCCGTTCGACATCATCGGCGACATCCACGGCTGCCGTGAGGAGCTGGAGGCGCTGCTCACGAAGCTGGGCTACCAGGTGCAGCCGCGCGCGGACGGCACGCCGGGCTTCGACGTGCGCCCGCCGGAAGGCCGCAAGGCCGTCTTCCTGGGCGACCTGGTGGACCGAGGCCCGGACATCCCGGGCGTGCTGCGGCTGGTGATGGACATGGTGGAGGCCGGCACGGCGCTGTGCGTGCCGGGCAACCACGAGATGAAGCTCCTGCGCAAACTGCGCGGCGGCAAGGTCAACGTGTCCCACGGCATGGCCCAGACGCTGGAGCAGTTGGAGAAGGAGCCGCCGGAGTTCCACCAGCGGGTGGCGAAGTTCATCGACGGGCTCGTGTCCCACTACGTGCTGGACGACGGGCGGCTGGTGGTGGCGCACGCGGGCATGAAGGAGAGCATGCAGGGCCGGGGCTCCGGCCGCGTGCGCGCCTTCGCGCTGTACGGAGAGACGACGGGCGAGACGGACGAGTACGGCTTTCCGGTGCGCTTCAACTGGGCGGCGGAGTACCGGGGCCGCGCGTCGGTGGTGTACGGCCACCAGCCCGTGCTGGAGGCCGAGTGGGTCAACAACACGCTGTGCGTGGACACCGGCTGCGTCTACGGCGGCCAGCTCACCTCCCTGCGCTACCCGGAGCGGGAGCTGGTGTCCGTGCCCGCGCAGCGCGCGTACTGCGAGGCGGTGAAGCCGCTGGGTGCCCCTGCCCCGTCGGGCCTGAGCGCGCAGCAGCAGGCGGATGACGTGCTGGACCTGGAGGACGTGCGGGGCAAGCGCGTCATCTCCACGCGGCTGGCCACGAACGTCACCCTGCGCGAGGAGAACACCACCGCCGCGCTGGAGGCGATGAGCCGCTTCGCCATCGATCCGCGCTGGCTCCTCTACCTGCCGCCCACCATGTCTCCGTCGGAGACGAGCGACCAGCCCGGCTTCCTGGAGCATCCCCAGGAGGCGTTCGACTACTACCGCAAGGAGGGCGTGGCGCAGGTCGTCTGCGAGGAGAAGCACATGGGCTCGCGCGCCGTCGTCGTCATCGCGCGCGACGCGGAGGCCGCGCGCCGCCGCTTCGGCGTCACCTCCGGAGAGACGGGCGTCTGCTACACGCGCACGGGCCGGCGCTTCTTCACGGATGAAGGCCTGGAGGCCGCGTTCCTCGCGCGCGTCCGGGCGGCGTTGGACACGTCCGGGTTCTGGGAGGAATTGAAGACGGACTGGGCCTGCCTGGACTGCGAGCTGATGCCCTGGTCGCTCAAGGCCCAGGAGCTGCTGCGCGACCCGTACGCCGCCGTGGGTGCGGCTTCGCGCGCGGCGCTGACGGACGTGGTGTCCGTCCTGGGTCAGGCCACGGCGCGGGGGCTGCCCCTGGGTGAGCTGTCCGAGCGCTTCACGGACAAGGCGTCAAGCGTGCAGCGCTACGTGGAGGCGTACCGGCGCTACTGCTGGCCGGTGACGTCGCTGGACGACGTGCGGCTGGCGCCGTTCCATCTGCTGGCCACGGAGGGCGCGACCCACGTGGACAAGGACCACGTCTGGCACATGGAGACGCTGGCGCGCGTGTGCCGCGCGGATCCGTCGTTCCTGGTCGCCACGCCCTACCGCGTCGTCGCGTTGGAGGACGCGGACGCGGTGGCCGGCGGCGTGCGGTGGTGGGAGGAACTCACCGCGCGCGGCGGCGAGGGCATGGTGGTGAAGCCCTTCGGCTTCGCGGTGCGCGGACGGCGGGGCGTGGTGCAGCCCGCCATCAAGTCCCGGGGCCCGGAGTACCTGCGCATCATCTACGGCCCGGAGTACACCGCGCCCGCGAACCTGGACCGGCTGCGCCAGCGAGGCCTGTCCACCAAGCGCTCGCTCGCGCTGCGTGAGTTCGCGCTGGGCGTGGAGGGACTGGAGCGCTTCACGAAGAAGGAGTCCCTGCGCCGCGTGCACGAGTGCGTCTTCGGCGTGCTCGCCCTGGAGAGCGAGCCGGTGGACCCACGCCTCTGACTCAGTAATTGAACTGGAGCTGGAGGCGCGTCACGTGCCCCTGCTCCTGTTCATACGGGTAGCGCGACGAGGTGCGGTTGGCGATGACGTAGGCGGCCGTCAGCTCCAGGGCCTTCCAGATCTGCCACTCCGCGCCCAGCTCCAGCTCGCGCACGTCATAGCGGGGGGCGTTGGTCTCGAACTTCTTGCCGCCCTTGTAGAGGGTGCCGCGCAGGTAGGGGATGAGCGACACGCCCACCACCCCGTCAAGCTTGTACATGAGCTGCGCGTAGCCGCCCTGCAGGTTGCGGCTGTCGATGAGCAGCGATTCGTCCGGGCCCGTGCCCAGCGACGGGCCCCGGCCCACGTTGTATTCCGCCTGGAAGCCCAGGGGCTGCGGGTAGATGGTCAGGCTGACGATGGCGCGGGCATCCACCAGGTTGCCGCCACGTGCGAGCGCATAGGGCGCGTCATCGCGCGGGGCCGCGCTCAGGTTGAAGCGGCCGTAGTAGGCGCCGGCGCCGGCCTCCACGTACTGGGAGCCGAAGAGGAAGGGATAGCTGACGCGCGCGACGCCGTGGGGGCTGTTGTTGCGCTCGGCGCGGTTGGCCGTCTGGCCGTTGTAGACACCCAGGCCCACGACTCCGTAGTCGCCAGAGCCCTTGAGCCCGCTGTCGACGAGGAACTTGAAGCGGTCGCGGATGTGCGCGGGCGCCCAGTAGAAGAACACGCCCAGGTCGCGCTCGTCCTTCAGCGCGCTGTTGATGGCGTCGTTGCGGTCCAATGACAGACGGTTCTGGCTGGACTGGAGGTTCTCGAAACCGAAGGGCACCTTGGACTGCCCCACGCGGAAGCGGAACTCCTTCTTCGCGTCCACGAAGATGTCCGCGTACCAGTCCCGCATGACGGCGACGTTGTACTGGTCCCCGATGACGGAGGCGAAGTCCGGCTGCAGGTAGATGGACACGTGCGGGTGCACGTCCCCGAAGATGACCAGCCGCGCGCGGCGGATGCCGAAGCCGGTGTCCTTGCCCAGGAAGCGGTCGCCCTGCTCGTTGATGAGCGAGTCGTTCACCCGGAAGCTGGGGAGCCGGTTGTAGCGGATCTGCGTGTAGCCCCGGAGGCGGAGGCTCTCGTACCAGGGCTTGTCCTTCTTCTTCTCCTCTTCCGGGGGGGGCGGCACGGCGGCGGAAGGCACGGGCG
>NZ_RAWE01000149.1 GCF_003611695.1 Corallococcus carmarthensis
TTCATGGGCGTCGCGTGGGCTCGGAGATGTGTATAAGGGACAGGCCCTCCGTTTCCACACGAATGGGGGATGGGCAGTGAAGCCGTAATACACGAAATACTGGAAACCGTCTCGCGAATCGGGAATTGAGAAACACAACGATTCCAGGGGCTTCCGTGGCGCGCCGTGTCGTTTCAGGCCGGGCGACGCAACTGCCGGCAAACGTTCACGAGAATCTGGAATGTCGGCGTTCGGCCGACCCTGGCGCCCCGTCGCCGGGACCTCTGGCCGGGTGTCCCCGTCACCTGGGAGAAGCGACATGTCCACGATTGGAAAGCCCGGCTCGCGCCCTGCGTCCCCTGTGTCCTCGCAGCCGGCGAAGACGCCCGCCACGCCCGCGAAGCCGAACGCGGTGAAGGCCGCTGTCTCGCAGCGGATGGCGGACGGCTTCGAGTCGGGCCCCCGCACGGCGGCGCGTCCCCAGGTGCTGAAGGAGATCCGCACCACCGAGACGGCGCTGAAGAAGGACAAGGACGGCGGCGGCTTCCTGGGCGGTATCGGTTCGAGCATCGGTTCGGCGATCGACAAGATCGCCAAGGGCGTGGCGAAGGCGCTCGCGCCGCAGGTGACCACGAACGCGGACGGCCGCACGGTGGTGGACCTGGGCGCGGGCAACAACTCCGCGACGGTGTCGCAGAACAAGGACGGCGGGCTGACCATCAAGTCCGGCAGCGACACGGTGACGCTGACGGCGGAGCAGGCCAAGGGCGCCATCATCCAGGGCGGCGCCGGCAACGACTCCATCACCCTGGACGCGAGCGTCACGCAGGACCTCACCCTGGACGGCGGCGAGGGCGACGACAAGGTCACCGGCGGCAAGGGCAATGACACGCTCATCGGTGGCAAGGGCAACGACACCGTCATCGGCGGTGAGGGCAAGGACGTGCTCCAGGGCCAGGACGGCGACGACTACCTGGAGGGCGGCGCGGGCGATGACCGCATCCTGGGCGGCGAGGGCCGCGACGTGCTCTACGGCCTGGACGGCAACGACTACGTGTCCGGCGGCAAGGGCCGCGACTACATCGACGGCGGCGCGGGCGACGACCGGGCTTTCGGCGGCGAGGGCGACGACCAGGTCATCGGCGGGCGCGGCAACGACACGCTGAGCGGCGGGAGCGGCAACGACGCGGTGGCGGGCGGCGCGGGCAAGGACACGGTCCGCGGCGGCACGGGCACGGACAAGCTCTACGTGGAAGAGGACGAGAAGACCGCCGACGCGGCCGAGGGCGAGCGGGAAATCGTCGACATGACGGACGCGGATCAGCGCGGCTCCTCCGTGTCCGTGACGGGCAGCGCGGAGTTCCAGGCGCGCGTGCAGTCGGACCTGGATGCGATGCGCTCGCTGCCTTCGGGCCAGGACCTGCTGCGCAGCCTGGACGGCAGCGGCAAGAAGACGGTCATCCGCGAGACGGCCCAGGGCAACAGCGCGGGCGGCACGAACTTCAACGACGGCTTCATGAACGCGGACGGCACGCCGGGCAAGGGCACGGACGCGCAGGTGAACTACAACACCACGCGCATCTCCCTGGGCACCGAGGAGTGGATGAACCGCCCGCCCGTCGTCGGCCTGTTCCACGAGCTGGTGCACGCCTCGGACATGAACAACGGCACGCTGGCGCTGGGCTCCAAGGACGGCACGCGCAACCTGGAGCCCTCCGCGGTGGGCCTGCCCATCGACCTGGACCAGGACCCGTCCACGCCGGACGTGGTGCAGGGCGGCCGTCCCGGAGAGAACGTCCTGCGCGACGACCTGAACCTGCCTACCCGCCCGCGCTACTAGGATGCGGAGGATGAGGACCTTCCGCCGTGCTGGTGCCATCATGGCGCTGGCGGTAATCGTGGGCTGCGCGCGGGCGCCGGAGCGGCCCGCGGCCCCAGCAGCGGATCCAGGAGGACAACGCGTGGCCCAGGCGGACGTGGAGCTGAAGGTGGAGTCGGTGGCGCGCGAGGCGGACACGCTCGCCGTCACCTACGCGGTGCACAACCGGACGCAGAAGGCCGTGCTGCTCCTGGACGGCCTGTGGGACGTGGGCTTCAGCGGCCACCTCACGCTGGCGCCCGAGCGGGCCTACGTGGACCTGTCCGGCGGCAAGGTGGTGCTGTCGCGGATGTTGCTGCCGGTGCCGGAGGACCTGGCGGTGGAGGCACCGGAGGTGCCCTCGGTCAGCCGCGTGGAGCCGGGCGCCACCGCGAACCGCCGTGCCGTGGTGCCGCTGCCGCTGCGCACCGCGCTGCCGTACCCCACGGGCCCGGAGGAGACGCGCGAGCTGTCCGCCGTGCGCGAGGTGTCCCTGCGCGTGGGCTACCTGCCGGACGCGGATGCCATCACGCTGAGCCAGGGGAAGGACGCCCAGGGCACTCCCATCCAGACGCCCCGGTACGGGCCGGCGGTGACGGCGCAGCGGGTGCTGGAGAGCGGGCCCCTGCCGGTGACGGGCGCGAAGTAGGGAGCCCGACGCCCTGGCCTTGCCGGACGAACGCGATGACGGCTCCGGGCCCGTCATCGTCACCGAGGACGCGGAAGGACGCCGCTCCCTTCGCTTCGGCGACGGGGGCGCGCGCCAGAGCGTGGTGTGGCCTGGCGAGCCGCTGCGGCTGGAGCTGCCGTACACGCGCATGGTGATGGTGGCGCTGGCGTTCGTGCCCCGGCCGGAGAACATCCTGGCCATCGGGTTGGGCGGTGGCGCCATCCCCATGTTCCTGCGCGCGGTGTTGCCGGACACGCACATCGACGTGGTGGAGCTGGACGCCGCGGTGGTGGACGCCGCGAAGGACTACTGCGGCTTCCAGGAGGACGCGCTCCTGCGCGCGCACGTGGCGGACGGGCGGGCCTTCATCGAAGCGGAAGGGCCGCCCTACGACCTCATCATCCTGGACGCGTACGGGGCGGACCAGATTCCCGGGCACCTGGCCACGCGCGAGTTCCTGGGCGCGGTGCGCGCGCGGCTGACGCGGGGCGGCGCGGTGGTGGGCAACGTCTGGGAGTCCGCGGCGAACCCGCACTTCGACGCGATGGTGCGCACCTACCAGGTGAGCTTCCACGGCCTGTCCGTCTTCGAGGTCCCCACCAGCACCAACCGCATCCTGGTGGGGCTGGAAGGCCCCTCGCGGCTGACGCGTGAGGCGTTGGTGGACCGGGCCCGGCGGGTGGAGCGGGAGTTGAGGCTGCCGTTCCGGTTGAGCTCCCTGGTGGCGCAGCGCTACCGGCCCCTGACGCGGAGGCTGGGCCGGGGGCGGGTGTTGACGGACGCGGAGCTGGGGCCCGGTGGCCTCATCCCGGAGGAGTGAGGCCGCTTTGCTGGCCAGTGAGCACGGCCCCGCCCGGCCGCGGCTGAATCGGGGGGCGGCGCTGCTAATCTTGAAAGCTCGGTACGTCAGCACCCTTTCGGGAGACGCGATGAACGGCGCGAACGACGGACGACCCGGCCAGCACTCGGCTTCCCCCGAGGACGAGGCGCCGTTGGCGGACGGCGAGACCGAAGGCCTGGAGGCCCGTCCGAAGCCCATCTACGTGCTGGAGGGCAACACGCTGAAGACGCGGCTGACGCGCGACGTGGGCATCCACTATCCCTTCGTCGGAGCGGGCATGGCGTTCGTGTCCCTGCCTCCGCTGGTGGTGGCGGTGTCGGAAGCGGGCGGCCTGGGAATGCTGGGCACGGCGCCGGAGCCGCCGGGCGTGCTGGAGGCGCGGTTGAAGGCCATCCAGGCGGGCACCCAGCGCCCCTACGGCGTGGACTTCATCGTGGACAGGTTGGAGCCGCACGGCTTCACGACGCGTGACCACGTGGACGTGTGCATCGCGGCGAAGGTGCCGGTGGTGGTGTTCCACTGGACGCTGCCGCCGCGCGAGTGGATCCGAGCGCTGCAGGCGGCGGGGACGCGGGTCTGGGTGCAGGCGGGCACGGAAGAGCTGGCGAGGCAGGCATTGGACGCCGGTGTGGAAGGGCTCATCGCGCAAGGGCGTCAGGCGGGCGGGCGCAACCTGGGCAGCACGCCGACGTTGACGTTGCTGAAGGCGTTCCGGCGGCTGTCGGACGCGGTGCCGGTGCTGGCGGCGGGAGGCATCGCGGATGGGTTCAGCGCGGCGCGAGCCCTGCATCACGGCGCGGACGGCGTCTGGGTGGGCACGCGGCTGGTGGCGTCGGTGGAGGCGTACGCGCATCCGCTCTACAAGCAGCGGCTGGTGGACGGGGACGCGGGCGACACGACGTTGACGACGCTGTTCGGGCCGGAGTGGCCGGGCAAGCGCATGCGGGTGATCCGCAACCGAGTGGTGCGCGAGTGGGCGGGGCGCGAGTCGAGCGTGCCGCCGGCGACGGAGTCGGAGGCCATCGGGACGACGCGGCTGTTCCCGGGCGTGCTGGACGTGAAGTACGTGATGCCGAAGTTCAGCTCCTTCCTGCCCACGCCGGACACGCAGGGGGACCTGGAGGAGATGAGCCTGCCGGCGGGAGGCGCGAGCATGTCGCGCATCGACACCGTGCAGCCCGCCGGGCAGATCGTCGTGGAGATGATGGAGCGCGCGCGGCGGTTGCTGGAGTCCCCGGAGGGGCTGGACGAAGAGGACGAGGACGACCGGGGTTAGCGCGGTGGGAACTGCTGGTTGAGTCGGCGCTCCCAATCATCCAGCGCGGCCTTGGACTCCGCGTAGTCCTTCGCCGTGCTCCCGTAGTTGGCGGACTGCTCGAGACTTCGCAGCGAAGCCTTCAGCGCCGTGGGCTCTGGCCTCCCTTTGCTCCTGCGGGCCAACTCCTTGTTGAGCATGAGGATGCGCTGACGGAGTTTTTCCTTCGGTTGCGGCTTGGGATGTATGGGCGGCTCGGGCTTATCAGGGCCTGCGTCGGTCCCATCGGTGCCTGCGTCGGTCCCATCGGTGCCTGCGTCGGTCCCATCGGTGCCTGCGTCGGTCCCATCGGTGCCTGCGTCGGCTGCGGCTTCGGTAGGGGGCGGCGGCACTGAGCGGAGGCGGATGACGCCAGCGCCCACGCTCAGCAGCACCAGTGCTCCGAGCACCGCCCATCCAATGCCAGGCGGTTGGCGGATGGCCTTGAGCGCCTCCTGTGTGCTGGGCGTATGGTTGTCACCGACCGGGATCGCTACCTCGGGTTTCGTGAGGGATGGCGCGCGGGGAGGCGAGCGCAGAGGGATGCGCTTTAATTGCGCACGCACGGCTTCGGCGGAAGGCGGCCGTGACGCGGGATCCTTCGCCAGCAACTGGAGCACCAGCGCGTCCACTTCCTTCGGAAGCCCCGCGAGGCGCGACGAGGGCAGCGGCGGTGATTGATCCAGGTGCGCGAACATCACCTGGACGGACTCGCCCTGGAAGGGGCGCCCGCCGGTGATCAACTGGAACATCATCACGCCCGCCGCATAGAGGTCCGTCGCCGGTCCCACGGTGCCGCCGCGAATCTGCTCCGGCGCCATGAACTCCGGCGTACCAAGGACCAGGCCATCCGCAGTGAGCGGGTTGTCGCGTGACTCCATCAACTTCGCGATACCGAAGTCGACCAGTTTGACGGTGACTGGGGACTCTGGCGCTTCCACGATGAAGACGTTGGCGGGCTTCAGGTCGCGGTGCACCACTCCCGCTCGGTGCGCGGCCCCCAGCGCGGCGAGCATCTGGTCCATGACCCAGACGACGGACTCCAGGTCCATGCTGCGTTTCGCGCGGACGAAGTCGGAGAGCGCCCGCCCCTGGAGCAACTCCATGATGACGTAGGGGCGCTCATCCGGGAGGGTGCCAAAGCCAAAGATGTCGATGATGCCCGGGTGCCGGGCGGCATTGACCGCGCGGGCTTCCACCAGCAGGCGCTGCACCTGCTGCTGCGACACCAGCTCCATGCGCATGACCTTGATGGCGGCCTGCTTGCCAATGAGCGGGTGCACAGCGCGGTACACCACGCCCATCCCGCCCGCGCCAATGCGCTCCTGGATGACGAACTCCCCCAACTGCGTCCCCAACAACGGATCTGGAGGCGCACTGGCCCGCGATGAGGGCCGCGCAGCCTGTCTGGCATCACGTCGGGGGGAGGAGGGGTTTTTCATGGGGCGCTGGCGCGCGAACCATAGCCATGCGCTCCCAATGCTTTCAAACGTTCCCTGGCCAGCGCCCCGATGTGGAGGAGCCCATGGATCAGCGTGACCCATAGGGTCGTGTTTGACTGCTCTCTTGGGGGGAGAAATGATCAGCGAGGGTAGAGGGTCTTGAGCTGCTCCTCCCACTTGTACATTTCTATGAAGAGCGTTGCACGTTCGTCCGCGGTCAGTTCTTGGGAGGCGCGTTCATGGAACTTCCACAGCTGCCATTTCAGATCCACTGCGCTGCCCGCTCCTTCTGTCCGGCGCTGGAGTTCCTGGTCGTATTGCTCCAATCGCTTTGCAAGTTGATCTTCGGCAGCAGTGGTTCTTCGCGGTGTCGGTCGGGGACCCGAGAAGGGCAGTCGTGGCGTCGGTGTATTGGCCGGCTTGATCAGAGTAGACGCGACGGTCACCGAAGCACTTCTGCGCATGACGCCATCAACCCAGCGCTCCACGTCCTCTCGGACGCGGTCCGCCTCAAGTGCGGTTGTCGCTCTGGCCGCCGCTTGGAAGTGCTTGGCCAAGCCTTCCAGCAGGTCCAGCGGAGGGTTGCCATCGGGGCTGCGGGAGTACAGGATTTCGTACAGCTCATTCAGCCGCTTCGCCAACCGCTGCTGGCTGGACGTGCCCTGCGGAAGCTCCAGCGGTGCGCCGCGCGAAACAGCGTGGGCTGACGGTGCGATGGGCGCGGAAGCGGGCAGCACCGGAGACAGACTGGGGGCCACCCCGGAGGGGGGGACGTCCGACTCTCTAAACTCGGTCTCAGTGGACACGGCCTGGGATCCGCCGGACGACTCGAGTGATACTTCGGATTGAGAGTTCGGCGTCAGCCGAGAAGACGGCTCACTCTTGCCTCTTCCTTCCTTGGGATGTGGCTGTGACGGTGTCCTCCTGTCTTTGGGGCCAGGCGAATCCACTTCAACCTTCTTGGAGGGCGTTACCGGCTCGCTGGGCGTAGGCACGGTGGGGGGCACAGGCCCTGGAGGTTCCGGATGGGTAGTAGGCTCTGTGCCACCGACCGCGACGACATTGGACTCAGGCGTTATTTGCACGGGAACTACATCGACGTGAGCGGCCGGATGGATCAGCCACCACGCTCCACTCCCGAGGACCATGAGCAAGACCGCGCCTCCCAGCATCCAGCCCCGGTTCGGCGTGCGCCAGAGAGCCAGAAGGGTCTCCGACCCGCGGGCTTCGGCATGTGCTGCCGGGACGGGCGAACGGGTGGGAACATGGGCCATGGCTGTCATTTGCGCGGGGACAGAGCGCTGCGCGGATGCCCGGGGCTTCGGCCCCAGAGGCTTCGCCAACGTCTGGGATTGGGGCTCCAAAGGAACCCGCAGGAGCTGCTGCTGCACAGCCTCGGCTGAGGGAGGACGCAGGGCGGGGTCCTTCGCCAGCAACTGGAGTACCAGCGTGTCGAGTTCTGGGGGAATGCCCCCCACACGTGAGGACGGCACGGGCGGGACTTGATCGACATGGGCGAACAGCACTTGGACTGGGTCGCCCTTGAAGGGGCGCACGCCGGTGAGCATCTGGAACGCCATGACGCCCAGCGAGTAGAGGTCCGTCGTCGGCCCCACGGTGTCGCCGCGGATCTGCTCAGGCGCCATGAACTCAGGCGTGCCCAACACGGACCCGTCGATGCTCGTCGGGCTCTCCTTGCTCTCCAGCAGCTTGGCGATGCCGAAGTCGACCAGCTTGATTGTGGGCACCGCGTTGGGCGCTTCCACAACGAACACGTTGGCTGGCTTCAGGTCCCGATGCACCACGCCTGCTCGGTGCGCTGCCCCCAGAGCGGAGAGCATCTGATCCAGCATCCAGAGGACGGTGGGCACATCCAACCGCGTCCGGTTGTGCAGCATTTCGGAGAGTGGCCGACCCTCTAGCAACTCCATCACGACGTACGGACGTCCATCCGGAAGCGTGCCGAAGCCGAAGATGTCGATGATGCCGGGATGCCGGATGGCATTGACCGCACGGGCTTCCACGAGCAACCGTTCATGCAGCCGCGGTGCGAGGAGTTCCGCGCGCAGCACCTTGATGGCAGCCTGTTTCCCGATGAGGGAATGGGTGGCTCGATAGACGACCCCCATCCCTCCTGCGCCAATGCGCTCCTCGACGGTGAAGTCTCCAATCTGGGAGAAGAGCAGCGGATCCCTGATTGTAACGATGTCCGCTGGCGCGGTCTTTCGCATGGAGATCGTCGCCCCTTCGGGGATGGAAGGACGGTGGTTTTTCATGGGGAGGCCCGCGAGCGAGCGGAACATAGCCGCGCATTTCCCCTGATTCCAAACAACGCCCCTCAAGCGTTGGTGGAGCGACAGCGGGTCCCGAATGACTGCTGGGATGTAAGACGCTTCCCGCCAGCGATTGACGCCCGCTCACCTCGGGAAGCGTGTCGTGAGCTGCTCCTGCCACGCGTCCAGCGCCTTGCTCACCTCCATGCGCTCGATGGCGGTCTCGGTCTTCGCGGCGTCGGTGTAGAGGCCCACCAGCTTGCGTGTGAGCTCCGGCGCGACGTCCTGTCCCTGCGTGCGCTTGCGTAGCTCCGCCACCAGCTTGTCCAACCGCTGGGCCAGCCGCTGCTCGGAGGCATTGCTCCGGGGCAGGGTGGGGAGCTTGGGAATCACGAGCGGCGGGATCCGCGGCATCTCCGGGACGACGGCCACCGGGGGAGCGTCATGCAAGGCAATGCGCTGGGTCAGGACCTTCTCGATGCCGTCGAGCGCCACGTGGATCCGCGCGCGTTCAGGCTCTGTCGTCGCGTCCACGGCGGCCCGGTACTGGTGGATCAGCTTGCCGCGCAGCTCTCCTTCCACATCCACGTCCTTCGCCTGCGCACGCAGTTGCTTGAACAACCCAGCCAGCCGCCGCGCCATCCTCTTCTCGGACGCCGTCGCGGTCGGCAGCGGAGGCAGTCCCGTCGCCTTCGCTTCCGTCTCCGGCGTGGGCTCCGCCTCCTCAGGCGCCTCCTGCGTGGGTTCGCTCTTCGCGACCGGCACTGGCACCACCGCAGCCGGCGTCGCCACCACGGGCGCGGTCGGCATGGGCAGACGTTGCTCTGCTGGAGGCATCCCTCCAGGCCGCGTCAGCCACCAGATGCCCGTGCCCAGCAGCACGCACCCCGCGGCCACCGCCGCCGCGAGCGGAGCCACCCGCCGGTGATCCGCGAGCAACACCGCGAGTCCCGGCGGACGGGGCGCCGTGGGAGACGTGGGCTCCTCCCGCTTCGTCACCGCCGGTACGCCAAGCCCCAATGTGCTCGGAGACCGCGCCAACGACAGCGTCTTCAATCGCTGACGCACGACCTCCGCGGAGACAGGCCGCTTCGCCGGATCCTTCTCCAGCAACTGGAGCACCAGCGCGTCGAGTTCCGGCGGAATACCACTCACCTTCGACGAGAGCCGGGGCGGAGCCTGTTCGACGTGCGCGAACATCACCTGCACGTTCTCACCCTGGAAGGGCCTGGCGCCGGTGAGCATCTGGAACGCCATGACGCCCAGCGCGTACAGGTCCGTGGCCGGGCCCACCGCGCCGCCGCGGATCTGCTCGGGCGCCATGAAGTCCGGCGTCCCCAGCACGGATCCGTCCGCGTTCGTCAGCCCCTCGTGCGACTGCAGCACCTTGGCGATGCCGAAATCGACCAGCTTCAGCGTGGGCGCCGCGTCTGGCCGCTCCACCATGAACACGTTGGCTGGCTTCAGGTCCCGGTGCACCACCCCCGCCCGGTGCGCCGCGCCCAGCGGGGAGAGGATCTGATCCAACATCCAGACCGCCGTCCCCACGTCCAGCCGCCCCCGCGCGCTCAACACGGCCGCGAGCGACTGGCCCTGGAGCAGCTCCATCACCACGTACGGACGTCCGTCCGGCAGCGCCCCGAAGTTGAAGATGTCCAGGATGCCCGGGTGCCGGATGGCGTTCACCGACCGCGCCTCCACCAGCAGCCGCTGCGCCTGCTCCGCCGACATCAGCTCCGCGCGCAGCACCTTGATGGCGGCCTGCTTGCCGATGATGGGGTGCTCCGCCCGATACACGACCCCCATCCCTCCCGCGCCAATGCGCTCCTGGATGACGAACTCGCCCAGCTGCGCCCCGAGCAGCGGATCCGCCTTCGTCGCCGTCGGTGCCAGCGTTATCGGCACCTCCCGCTCCGTCAGCGCCCGGTGTGCCCCCGTGTCCGGAATTCTTCGCGTCTTCATTGGAAAGCCCGTTTTACGGTGACAGTACCGTGAGGCCGGGGAGACCGTCGCGTGCCCTGGGGGCTTGTCCGGTGTCCGCTCGTCCACCAGGCAACGAGGGGTTCCCCGTATTTCCAGTGAGCCAGTCCTTTTCCTCAGGGTTCCGTTTCGGCGCCGGAAGCCCCTTGATGATCAGCGCGGAAGCCGCGCGTTCATCCGCTCCTGCCACGCATCCAAGGTCTGATGCACCGTCATGCGCTCGGTGGCGGTCGTGGCGTTCGCCGCGGACGTGTAGATGTCCACCAGCTGCTTCGTCAGGTCCGGCGCGACGTCCTGGTTCTGCGTGCGCTTGCGCAGCTCCGCCACCAGCTTGTCCATGCGCTGGGCCAGCCGTTGCTCGGAGGCATTGCCCTGGGGCAGGGTGGGGAGTCTGGGGATCACGAGCGCCGGGACCCGGGGCTGCTCCGGGGGCGCGACGACGACGACGGGCGGCGGGGGGGCGTCGTGCAGGGCGATGCGCTGCGTCAGCTCCTTCTCGACGTCATCCAGCGCGACATGGATGCGCGCACGCTCGGGGTCCGTCTTCGCGTCCGCCGCGGCCCGGTACTGCTGGATCAGCTTGCCGCGCAGCGCTCCTTCCGCATCCACGTCCTTCGCCCGCGCCAGCAGCAGCTTGAACAACCCGGCCAGCCGCTGCTCCATCTTCTTCTCGGAGGCAGTCCCCGCTGGCAACGGTGGCAACTTCGTGGACTTCGCCAGGGTCGCTGTCGCGGTCTCCGCCTCCTCAGGCGCTGCTCCCTCGAGGACCTCGGGCGGCTCCTCGACAGGGGCCTGCGTCGCGATGACCGGCGGCGGTTCCACGGGAGGAACGGGCGTCGCTTCCGCCATCACCTGCTCGGAAGGTCGCGGCGGCGCAATCACTTGCGTCTGCTCCACCTTCCGCGCCTGCGTCCCCAGGCCGAAACCCACCCCCAGCAGCGCCACCCCGGCGACCGCCGCCACCGCGAAGGACACCCCGCTCCGGCGCCCCGGCGGCACGATGGCCGTGGGCACCTCCGGTGCGGCCCGCAGCTCCACGCTCGACGACCGCTCCGCCTCCAGCTTCACCGCCGCATCCGGCTCCAGGCTCACGGACGGCGCTGGGGGGCGCGCCAGCCCGCGGAGCTTCAGCCGCACGGCCGTCGCGGTCGCGGGCCGCTTCGCGGGCTCCTTCTCCATCAACTGGAACACCAGCGCATCGAGCTCCGGCGGAATCCCCTCCACCCGCGACGACACCCGGGGCGGGACCTGCTCGACGTGCGCGAACATCACCTGCACATTGTCACCCTGGAACGGCCGGGTGCCCGTGAGCATGTGGAACGCCATCACTCCCAGCGCGTACAGGTCCGCGGCCGGGCCCACCGCGCCGCCGCGGATCTGCTCCGGGGCCATGAAGTCCGGCGTCCCCAGCGTGGATCTGTCCGCCAGCGCCAGCGCGTCGTGCTCCTGCATCACCTTGGCGATGCCGAAATCCACCAGCTTGATCATCGGCGGCGCGTCCGGCTGCTCCATCAGGAACACGTTCGCGGGCTTCAGGTCCCGGTGCACCACCCCCGCCCGGTGCGCGGCCCCCAGCGCGGCCAGGACCTGCTCCAACACCCAGGCCGTGGTCCCCACGTCCATCCGGCCCCGCTCGCGCATCCGGTCCGCGAGCGACTGGCCCTGGAGCAGCTCCATCACCACGTACGGCCGGCAGTCCGGCAGCGTCCCGAAGTTGAAGATGTCCAGCACGCCCGGATGCCGGATGGCGTTCACCGCCCGCGCCTCCACCAGCAGCCGTTGCTCCTGCTCCGGGGACACCAGCTCCGCGCGCATCACCTTGATGGCCGCGTGCTTGCCAATCAGCGGGTGCTCCGCCCGGTAGACGACCCCCATCCCGCCCGCGCCCACGCGCTCCCGGATGACGAACTCGCCAATCTTCGTCCCCACCAGCGGATCCACCGCCAGCGCCGCCGGGAGCTCCTCGTCCGTCACCACCTCCCGCGTCCCCGCCTCTGGCTCTCGTCCGCGTTCATGGAAAAGGTCGTTTCGCGCCGATGGTACCGGGCCAGGGGCATGACGTCGCGCGTCCAAGCGAGCCATCTGCCCGCTCGCCCGCCAACCTATCCGAGCTGATCAGGGAATCCTGCTCTCCAGGGCGAAAAATGCTGATCCACGGAGGGGGGGCGGCCTCAAGGAAACGGGGTGGACCCGTTGTAGAGTCGGGTCCGTCCTTTCCTGGACGTTCCCGGGTCGCGCTCCGGATCCCTGCTCCCCAGGGATCGCACCCGAGGGGGAACATGGCACCGGCATACGACGCCCTGGTCATTGGCACCGGGTTTGGCGGCGCGGTGGCGGCCTGTCGGCTCGCGCAGGCAGGTTTGTCCGTGCGCGTGCTCGAACGCGGCCTGCGCTACCCGAAGGGCGGCTTCCCGCGCGACTTCGAGGACCCTACCAACGGCTGGCTGTGGCAGCACCGGCAGGGGCTCTTCGACATCAAGCTCCTCAAGGGGATGAGCATCGTGCAGGCCGCGGGGTACGGCGGCGGCTCGCTCATCTACGCCAACGTGCACCTGCGCCCGCCGCCGGACGTGTTCGCGTCCGGGTGGCCGGAGGGCTACAGCCGGGAGGCGTTGGATCCGTACTACGACCTGGTGGCGCACATGCTGGACGTGCAGCCCATCACGGCCTCCGCGCGCGGCCTGCCGCCCAAGACGAAGCGGATGCAGGAGGTGGCGAAGAAGCTGGGCCGCGAGGCGCAGTTCTTCCACCCGAACCTCGCCGTGCGCTTCGCCCCCGCCGGCGAGCCGATGCCCAACAAGTTCGGCGTGTCCCAGGAGGGCTGCAACTACTGCGGCGAGTGCGACATCGGCTGCAACCGCCGCGCGAAGAACACCCTGGACCTGAACTACCTGGCCGTCGCGGAACAGAAGGGCGCGGAGGTCACCACGCAGGCGGAAGTGACCCGCATCGAGCCCCTGTCGCCGGGCTACCGCGTCACCTTCACCGACCACGCCAGCGCCGGCATGCAGCGCACCGTGGACGCCCGCCGCGTCTTCCTGTGCGCGGGCGCGGTGAACTCCACGGAGCTGCTGCTGCGCAACCGCGACGTGCTCGGCACGCTGCCGGACCTGAGCGCGCGGCTGGGCTCGCGCTACTCCGCCAACGGGGACTTCCTCGCGTTCGCCTTCGACACGAAGGAGCCGTGGGATCCGGCGGTGGGCCCCACCATCACCACCGGCATGGTGGTGGATGAAGGGCAGGGCAAGGACAAGACCTGGTTCCTCTTCCAGGAGGGCGGGCACCCGGTGCAGGCGGCGGGGCTGATGGTCGCCATGGATCCCGACCGCGCGATGACGCTCCCGGCGGATCTGCTCCAGCGCGAGCTGGTGAAGGTGCTGCGCACGCGCTCCAAGGAGATGGCCACCATCGAAAACGAGCGCGGCCGCTTCCAGGCCGTGTTCCTGGCCATGGGCCGGGACAAGTCCAACGGCAAGCTGTCGCTGTCCCCCGTCACCCGCGAGCTCCAGGTGCAGTGGGACGTGCCCGCGAACCTGCCGCTGTACCGCACGCAGGAACAGCTCTGCGAGGACGTGGCCCGCGCGCTGGGCACGCGCGCCGCCTACAACCCGCTGTGGGAGCGGCTGCACCTGCCGGTGTCCGTGCACAACCTGGGCGGCTGCGCGATGGCGGAGGAGCCCGCGTACGGCGTCCTCACTCCGGACGGCGAGGTGCACGGCTACCCCGGCCTGTATGTGATGGACGGCGCGGCGCTGCCGGTGGGCATTGGCGTCAACCCGTCCTCCAGCATCGCCGCGGTGGCCGAGCGCAACGTGGAGCAGGTCATCCGCCAGGTGAAGGACGCGCCGGACTGGACGGCGCCGGAGCGCGCGCCCGTGAAGGCCGCGCCCGCGTACCCGCCTCGCGTCAGCATGCGGATGATGCCGGAGGTGGAGACGGTGGCCCCGCCGGTGGTGCCGGGAACGGATCCGCTGGGCGGCGTGGTGATTCCGCCCGGTGGCACGGTGGCGTCTCCCACGCCGGTGGTGGGCCTGCGCTTCACCGAACGGATGAAGGGCTTCCTCCAGCCGGGTCACCCCGCGCCGGACGACTTCGCCGGGGCGGCGCGGGCAGGCCAGCGCTCGGGGCAGACGGCGGAGTTCGTCGTCACCATCACGCTGCCCAACCTGGACCGCTTCCTCGCGCAGGAGTCGCACGGCGGCATCGTGCAGGGCACGCTCCACGTGCGCGGCTTCACGCCGCCCGGAGGCGCGCCGGTGGAGAACGGCGTCTTCAACCTCTTCGTGGGCACGGAGCGCTTCTACGAGCGGCGCATGCTGTACCTGCTGCCCTTCACCGGCGTGGATGGCCAGCCGTACCTCCTGGATGGCTACAAGGAGGTCAACGACGACGCGGGCTTCGACGTGTGGAGCGACACGTCCACGCTCTACACCGTGCTGCGCAAGGGGCATGAGCGTTCCTGCCCCGTCGTCGCCAGCGGCATCATCCGCCTGCACCTGCCGGACTTCCTCCAGCAGCTCACCACGTTCTCCGTGCTGGGCACGTCGTCGCCGCTGAAGCAGGCGGACGCGATGCGGCGCTTTGGCGGCATGTTCATGGGCACGCTCTGGGACGTCTTCGCCCGCGCGAAGTTCGACTAGGGGGACACACAGTGGGCATGGCGAAACGGTACGACGTGGTGGTGGTGGGCTCCGGGTTCGGCGGCTCCATCACCGCGTTGCGGCTCGCGCAGGCTGGCAAGTCCGTGGCGGTGCTGGAGCGGGGCCGCCGCTATGCGCCGGGCCAGTTCCCCCGCGACGTCACGCGCGCGGACGAGCTGCTCTGGCACCACCCGGTCCGCCCGGAGGCGCGGGGGCTCTTCGACGTGCGCTTCCTGTCCGGCATCGGCACGGTGACGGCGAGCGGCGTGGGGGGCGGCTCGCTCATCTACGCCAACGTGCACGTGCGGCCGGACCCCATCGTCTTCGACCACCCGCGCTGGCCCCGGGGCTTCAGCCGCGAGGCGTTGGAGCCGTACTACGACAAGGTGGCGCGCGAGCTGGACGTGAAGCCGTTCCCCGCGTCCATCCCGCTTCGCAAGCGCGACCTGTTCCAGCAGGCCGCCACGCGCATGGGCCGCCAGACCTTCGACCCGGACGAGGCCGTCTCCTGGACGGAGCCCTCCGCCCCGGGCCGCAAGGCGTGCCAGCGCTGCGCGGAGTGCGAGTTCGGCTGCCAGCACGGCGCGAAGAACACCCTGGACCTCACCTACCTGGCGCGCGCGGAGAAGCTGGGCGCCACGGTGTGGCCGGGCCTGTCCGTGTCCCACGTGCAGCGCGTGGCGGGCGGATACCGGGTGCACTTCAAGGACCTGGCCACCGGAGAGAAGACGTCCGTGGAGGGCAGCCGCGTGGTGCTGTCCGCCGGGGCGCTGGGCACGGTGGAGATATTGCTGCGCAGCCGCGACCGGGCCCGCACGCTGCCGCTGGTGAGCGAGTGGTTGGGGAAGGGCTACTCCGGCAACGGCGACTTCCTGGGCTCGTTGCACGGCAGCCGCGAGGAGATCATGCCGTGGGTGGGCCCGGACGTGGCCACGGTGATGCGCTTCTTCGACGCCGCGCCGCGCTTCACCATGGTGACGGCCACGTTCAATCAGCCAGCGACGGCGGTGCTCGCGGGGCTGGGACAGCCGCAGCTGGGCCCGCTGGGTGGCGTGGGTTCTCCGCTGTGGACGAAGCTGTGGCCGCTGATGCATGGCGCGTTCGCCAAGGGGCTGTTCAGCAAGCCGCTGGGCACCGGCGTGGAGCCGTCACGCACGAGCAACCTGTTCGCCATTGGCCAGGACAACGCCAACGGGCACATGGTGCTCAAGGGCGACCGGCTGGATATCGAGTGGGATTACGCGAACGAGAATGTCGCGCTGGTGAATCGGATGACGGCCGCGATGCGTGAGCTGGCCTCGCAGTACGGCGGGACGTTCGCGCCGCTCGTCACCTGGGAGCTGTTCCGGAAGCCGTTCACGGTGCACTCGCTGGGTGGGGCGCACCTGGCGGAGTCTCCGGCCCGCGGCGTCGTGTCGAAGGAGGGCGAAGTGTTCAACTACCCCGGACTGTACGTGGCGGATGGCTCCGTCATCCCCACGTCCATCGGTTTCCATCCGGTGATGACCATCAGCGCGGTGGCCGAGCGCATCGCGGAGGCGGTGGCCCATGGCTTTTGATTACCGAAGCGGCGCGGCGGTGTCTCGGACGCTGTCTCAGGACGTGACCCTCAAGGGTCTGCCCGTGGCGGAGCGGTACGACTTCCTCGCGGGCGACGGCGTGCCCCTCAAGCTCACCCGCTATGTGGGGGGCACCAAGGGGCCGGTGCTGCTGGTGCACGGCGCGGGCGTGTGGAGCGGCATGTTCATGCTGCCCACGCTGAAGGAGAACTTCGTCCAGTACCTGGTGCGCCACGGCTACGACACGTGGCTGCTGGACTGGCGCGCCAGCGTGCAGCTGCCCCTGCGCCAGTTCACGCTGGACGACGCGGCGGACCACGACATGCCGGCGGCGGTGCGGCGCGTGCGCGAAATCACCGGCGCGGAGTCGGTGCAGGCGGTGGTGCACTGCGCGGGATCCGCGGCGTTCTTCATGTCCATGGCCGCGGGGCACCTGCCGGACGTGCGCAGCGTGGTGGCGTCGCAGGTGGCGCTGCACCACCACACGCCAGCCTCCACGCGCTTCAAGGCGCTCTTGCGCGTGCCGGAGTTGCTGGACGCGGGGCTGGACTCGCTCACGCCGGATGATGCGTCCCGCACGCCGCTGTTCCAGGCGGCCTTCACGAAGCTGGCGGGCTTCCTGCGGATGGAGTGTGACAGCCCGGTGTGCCACCGGCTGTCGTTCATGTACGGCCGGCTGTACCGGCACGCCCGGCTCAATCCGGAGACGCACGCGCGGCTGGAGGAACAGTTCGGCAGGTGCAACCTGTTGACGTTCCGCCACCTGGGACAGCTGGCGCGCGGCGGCCACGCGGTGAAGTTCGACCATGGCCGCTCGGAGAATCTGCGGCGCTACGGGCAGGCCCGGCCGCCGGACTACCTGGACCCGGAGCCCTTCCAGAGGCCCATCACGTTCGTCTCCAGCGAGCAGAACCGCACCTACCTGCCGTCCTCCACGGAGCGCACCTTCCAGTGGCTGCGTGAGGCGAACGGCGCGCGCTACTACCAGCGCCACATGCTGCCGGGCTACGGCCACCTGGACACGTTCATGGGCAGCACCGCCGCCGAGGACACCTACCCGGTGCTGCGCGAGGCGCTGGAGTTCCAGCCCCGCTGATGTTCCGGAAGCAACGGCGGTCCATTCCCGGGCCGCCTGCTTCCTTCCACAAGCCTCCAGGGGAGCAGGAGGCGGGGCGACCGGCTGGCGACGATGGCGGCCCCCTCGCGGGTGCTTACCGTTGGGCCGTCTTGGGAATTCTCTTCCCTCGCTCGCCTACGTGGAGGCCCGGATGAAAGCAGTCGTGCTCAAAGGCTATGGGGACGTGGATGTGCTCGCGGTGCAGGAGATGCCGGAGCCGAAGGTGGGGCCGGGCGAGGTGAAGGTCCGCGTCACCGCCGCGAGCATCAACCCGGTGGACTGGAAGATCCGCCGGGGTGACATGAAGGGGCGGATGGACTTGAAGTTCCCCACCATCCTCGGGCGCGACGTGTCCGGCGAGGTCGTCGAGGTGGGCACGGGCGTGGAGGCCTTCGAGCCGGGCGACCGCGTGATGGGCCTGGTGAACGCGGGCTACGCGCAGACGGTCGTCGCGCCCACGGAGGCCTGGGCGAAGGTGCCCGACCAGCTGGACCTGAAGGATGCCGCCGCGCTGCCGCTGGTGACGCTGACAGGCGTGCAGCTCATCGAGGAGCACGTGCGGCCCTCGCAGGGGGACACGGTGCTCGTCACGGGCGCGCTGGGCGGGGTGGGCCGCTCCGCCATCTTCGCGGCGCGGGCGCGCGGCGCGAAGATCTGGGCGGGCGTGCGGAAGACGCAGGTGGCCGAGGCCCGGAAGCTGGGCGTGGACGGCGTCGTCGCGCTGGATGATCCGAAGGACGTGGCGAAGCTGCCCACGCTGGACGCGGTGGCGGACACGGTGGGTGGGGATGCCGTGGCCGTGGTGCTCGACAAGGTGAAGCACGGCGGGACCGTGGGCAGCGTGGTGGGGGAGCCGAAGGGCGCGAAGGAGAAGGGGCTCGTCGTGCGCAGCTTCATGGCCCATCCGGATGCACACCGGCTCGCGCAGATTGGCGAGAGCGCGGCGAAGGGCGACCTGGTGATTCCCATCAGCCGGACGTTCAAGCTGGACGACGCGCGCGAGGCCCAGAAGGTCGCGGAGCAGAGCGGCGTGGGCAAGGTGCTGCTCGTCAACTGACGCGGGCGCTCAGAACGGGGCGGCGCGGGTGAAGGACACGCGCTGCCCCGTCGCCGGGTGCACGAAGGACAGCGTTTCGGCGTGCAGGTGGAGGCGGCGGCCCGCGTGTCCGTACAGCGGGTCTCCCACGATGGGCGCGCCCAGTCCCAGGGGATGGGCCGCGTGGACGCGGAGCTGGTGGGTGCGGCCGGTGCGAGGATGGAAGGCCACGCGCGTGTGAGTCCCTTCGCGTCGGAGGACCTCCCAGTCGGTGACCGCGGGCTTGCCGTGCACGGGGTCGACAATCTGGCGGGGACGGTCGTCCAGGTCGACACGCAGGGGCAGGGTGATGGTGCCCGCGTCCGCCTGCACGGGCCCGTCGATGAGCGCCACGTAGCGCTTGTCCACGTCGCGGTGGAGGAACTGGCGTTGCAGGGACGCGTGCGTGCGGCTGTCCAGCGCGGCGACGAGCAAGCCAGACGTGTCCAGGTCCAGCCGGTGCGCGAGCAGGGGGCCCGTGGCGTTGGGGTATCGCGCGCGCAGGCGGGTGAGCACCGAGTCCAGCAGTGCGGCGTCCCGTCCCGGCACGGACAGCAGGCCACACGGCTTGTCGATGACGACGAGCCACGCGTCCTCGAAGACGATGGAGAGCTCTGGCGTGGGCGCGGGCGGCGGGACGAAGACGCGGGGCGCGGAGACCTCCAAGCCGTCCAGCATGAACGGGAGCAGGGGGCCGCACTTGTCGTGGCACGCCGGGTAGAAGGCGCCCTGGATGCGGCCTCCAGATGCGGGTGGCGTACCCCACCAGAACTCCGCGAGCGCTACGGGCTGGAGGCCGTGGGCGAAGGCGTAGGCAAGCAGCTTCGCTCCCGCGCAGTCGCCAGCGCCGGAGGGTGGCTCCGCGCCGCCGTAGAGCGAGCGCAAGGGGCGGGTCTCTCCGCGTGCGTTGGTGATGGCGTAGGTGTCGTGGAATTGCTTCATGAAGCCGCGCGAGACGATGCGACGCAGCCGGTCCAGGGCGCGCACGCGACGTTCGGCCTTCGCGCGGGCAGGGGCCAGCAGACGTCGGGCTTCCTCCTGGGCCGCGTCCCACCGGCGCTTCTCCGCCTTGTCGCCCCGGCTCTCCTGGTCGAGCGCGTGCAGTGCCTCCGCGCGTGCGGCCTCTGTCTGCTCCTGCATGGCCAGGATGGCGGCCCGGCGTTCGTGACGTTGGCGGCGGCGGGCCTCATGGCGCAGGCGCATGGCTTCGCGCTCCGTGGCCTCGCGCGACTGGCGGGCGTCATCGTCCTCGCGCAGGCGGCGCAGGTCCTCGGAAGCACTCCACGCTTCGGCGCGGGCCAGCAGGGCCTTCACCGTGGTGTCGGCCACCGGCTCCACGCGGGCACGCGCCTCACGATTGAACACAGGGGGCACGAAGCCCGGCACGTCCCAGCGTCCCGCGAGCATCGCGGAGAAGGCTCGCAGCACCCCTGGCGTACCGTCCGGCTGCCGCACCACGAGCACGCCGAACATCTTCCCGCCGTCTGGCCCTTGAAGCAGGCTGCTCGGCAGCCCGGGGGCGATGAAGCCTTCGCGGAGCATGGCCTGGAGCGGCTCCGCGGCCCTGCGCGCGAGGGCATGCGGACCCAGGGCATCGAAGGGGCTCGGCAACGAGCCTGGCACTTCGTCCGTGTGGGGCGCCGGTTCGAGGCGGGTGACAAGCGGGTCCACGGCTTCGTGGGTAACACGAAACCCCGGAGGGCGGGGGCCGCGAGCCTGTGCCGACCCGCTTCATGTCCGTCCCTCCACCCGGTGCCCAACCGCGGTCCCTGAGTCCCCCCGTTTGGCCAGCGCTGCCCAAACTGGTCCGACAGTCGGACAGGTTTTCGCGGCGCGTCCCCGGCGGGGCCCCCTACGGAAGTCTCACCTTCTCATCAGGGGATGGTTTTCAGCCGCGTGCCAAGGTGGCGCGGGAATCGATGCAGCCTGGATGAAAAGCTTCACCGACGCCCTCGGGCTTGGGCGTCTGTCGTTCAATCACAGAGCTGGGGCTCGGCGGGTCCGCGCGGACGGAGGCTGTCCTAGACTCCTCGCATGGCCCCCACCCGTCGCATCACCGCTGGTCTGCTGCTGTTGGGGGTGCTCCTCCTCCCTTCGTGGGGCGTGGAGGCTCGCACCGCCATCGTGAAGGCAGGGGAGGGATGGACGCTGGAGGTGGATGGCCAGCCCTATGTGGCGAAGGGCGTGACCTTCAGTGGCACGGGTGGGCCCGCGAACTTCGACAAGGATTGCGAACAGCTGCGCGCGCTGGGCGTCAACACGCTGCGCACCTGGGGCACCGGCGATGAGACTCCCGCCCTGCTCGATGCCGCGCACAAGCATGGACTGCGGGTCCTCGTGGGGCTGTGGCTGCGGCCGGGCCGCGCGGGCATGGAGAACGATGACGCCTTCGATTACGCGCGCGACGCGAAGGGGCGCGAGGCGCAGCTCCAGGCCACGCTCGCGCAGGTGCGCCGCTTCAAGGACCACCCGGCCGTGCTCGCGTGGGGGCTGGGCAACGAGGTCATCCTCAATTCGCCGGATGAGCCGTCGAAGGTCGCCTACGCGCGCTTCCTGGAGAAGGTCGTCCGCGCGGTGAAGAAGGCGGATCCCGGGCATCCGGTGCTGTCCGTGGACGCGTGGACGCTGGGTGTGCCGCTCTGGGAGAAGTACGTCCCCTCGCTGGATGCGTATGGCTTGAATGTCTATGGCCGGGGCATCCACGCGCTCGCGGACGCGGTGAAACAGGCCGGCGGGCGCAAGCCGTGGTTCATCACCGAGTTCGGCGCCCAGGGTGAATGGGAAGTCCCCAAGGACGCGCGCGGCCTGCCCGTGGAACCAGGAGACGGGGAGAAGTACGACGTCATCGTGGATGGGTGGCGCAACGCCCTGGCGCCGCACGTGAAGGCGGGCCGGTGTCTGGGACTGTTTGTCTTCAACTACAGCGCGGCGTTGGACCACGCCGGCCTGTGGCTGGGGATGCTGTCCGGTGCGTCCACACGGCCGGCGTGGCACGCGGTGCGGGAGGCGTACACGGGTGTAAAGCCAGTGCCCGCGCTGCCGGTGCCGGTGCGTCTGGAGGTCCGGGGCGTGGAGAAGGAAGGCTCCGCCACCTGGGCGAACGTGGCCTTCGACGTCACCTCCGCCACGCCGCTGGACGTGTCCTTCGCCTACAACTTCCGGGGCGCGGCGACCCGCGCGGAGCGCGACCGCGTGAAGGTGCTGGAGTCCCGGAAGGGGACCCCGCCCGGTACGTGGCGCGTACGCCTGCCTGCCGTGACGGGCGCCATCAAGCTGTATGGCCTGGCAAAGGACGGCGCGGGGAACCTGGTCGCCGCCACGACGTCCATCCAGGAGCCCTGAAAGCGGCCCGCGACTTTCCTGGCGCTCCCGGGTTCACATGGAGGATTTCCCGCGGATTTTCCGCGCCCACCTTCCAGGAGCCCTCCATGCGCCGTTCCATCATCGCCGCGACCGCCACCGTTGCCTTCTTCCTGGGCTGCGCCACGAACCACGCCTACGCGGAGCGTCAGCCGCGCATGCACGACGCCCTGGCCCACCTGGAGTCCGCGCTCGCGGACCTGCGCGCCGCCAGCAGCGACAAGGGCGGCAACCGCGTCAAGGCCATCAGCCTCACGGAGCAGGCCATCGCGGCCGTGCGCGACGGCATCCAGTTCGACAACAAGCACTGAGCGCGCACCGCGTTGTAGCGTACGGCGCCATGTCCTGGCGTCTGACGCTGCTTTCCCTGGCGTGCCTTTCCAAGCTCCAGGACTACCAGACCGCCTGCGCCACGCCCCCGGCCGTCAGCGCAGCGACGGGTCCTCGCTGATCCGCGCCACCGCGCCGTGCAGGATGCCCAGCTGCCGGGGCACGCGCTCCAGCAGCGCGCCCAACACCGGGTCGTCGCTCGTGCGAGGCAGCGCCAGGGGCGGCAGGGGCGGGGGCTCGCGCCGCTCCTGCAGTGCCCGGGCGAGCAACTCCAGACTGTCGCTGGCCCGCTGCGCCAGCTGCTGTGGCAACACCGACGTCGTCCTGCCCTCGAACCGCCCCGTGCCCAGCGCCGTCACCGCCAGCGCGAACCTCCGCGTATAGGTGAGCAGCGCCATGCCCGGCTCCAGGTGCCCGGGGGGGCCCCGGTACTCCGTCATCAACCGCTGGAAGGACGACTCCGCCTCCAGCAGCGCCTGGTCCAGGCGGCGGCGCTCCTCGTTCACCGCCGGCTCCGTGCCGCTGCGGTGCGTGACCAGCTGTTGCAGGTACTTCCCGTCCGCGCGCAGGGCGGAGGCCGCCGCGTCCGGGAAGCGGCGGCGCTCCGGGCTGGGCCACAACGTCCAGGAGCCCACCAGCGCCAGCGTCCCCGCGATGAGCACGCCCAGTGAGCGCTGCGACGCCACCGTCCAGTCCCCGGAGCTGAGCGTGGCCATCAGCAGGTAGTCCGGCGTGAGCAATATCTGGAACGCGCCGAAGTTCAGCGGCAGCAGCGCCACGGAGATGGCCGTCAGCACGCTGATGACGCCAATCATCGTTGGCGGCGTGTGCACCGTGGTCGCGATGAGCGCCGCCAGGCTCGCGCCCACCAGCGTCCCCAGCGTGCGCTGGAGCACGCGCTCCTCCGTGCTGCCCGCGTAGGGCTGGAGGATGGAGATGACCGTGAGGCTCACCCAGTGCGCGTCACCCACCTGCAACGCCCGCGTCAGCCCGAGCGCCGCCGTGGCCACCATCCCCGTGCGCAGCGCGTGCCGCAGCACCACCGAGTCCCGGTGCAGGTTGTCGCGAAGCGGCTGCCACGGGGAGAAGCCCGGCGCTGCCTTCGGGCCGCCCACCGTGCCCCTGCCCCGCGCCGACACCGGGTCGCCGAAGAGCAGGCCCGATGCTGTCTCGTGCGCCACGCCCGCGTACTCGCGCAGCCGGTCCAACAGCGTGGCGACGTGCGTGGACAGCGGCCCCTCCGTGCTCTGCCGTACCGGCGGCGCGGCCATCCTCGCGGGCTGACGGCGCCGGGGCCGCAGGGCCAATCGGGGCGGAGCGCTCATGCCCTCGTTGCGCTCCTGCCGCAGCGCCCGCGCCACCCACAGGTCCATCGCGGCGAAGGCCTCGCACAGCCTCGCCACACGCTCGCGGGTCGCTTGCATGTGCGGGTCGCGCCCTACCACCTGCATCGCCTCCGCGAGCGCGCTGAGCAGCGCCACCATGGGCTCCGCCAGCTCCACCAGCACCAGCAGGTGCTCGCCGCGCCGGGACTCGTCCGGCCTCCCGCGCCGCGTGGCCGCGAGCACGTCGCGCGCCCGTTCGATTTCCGGACGGATGCCCGCATGACGCTTCAGCCCCGCCGCCCACGCCTCGGCCGTGGCCCCCTCCTGCGTGGCCCTCCGCAGTTCCTCCGCCGCGGTCGCGAGCCCCGCGTACACGCGCGCCACCGCCCGGCGCGCGGGGCGGTAGGGCCTGAGTGGCCACAGCAGCAGCGACAACGTCATCGCCCACAGGCCGCCCAGCAGCAGCGCGGCCCCGCGCAGCACCGCCTCCCGCAGCGAGGCCGCCGGGGCGCCCAGCGACACGACGAAGATGACGGCGAGCTGCCCTCCCACGGAGCCCGCTGTCTCGCCGTAGCTGCGCGCGAAGTTCGCTGCGGTGACGCCCAGCAGCAGCAGCGTGGCGTCCATCCAATACGTGTGGCCCGCGGGTGCGGCGAGCACTCCGACCAGCGCTCCCAGCACCGTCACCGACCCCATCACGCGCGCCCGCACGCGGTAGGAACCGCCCTTGTCCGCGAGCGTGACGAGCAGCCCCGTGAGGCCCGCCCAGCCGGCCTGGGGCACGGTGGTCAGGAAGGACAGACACAGGGGCAGGGCGGTGGCGACGGCGGCCCGGATGCCCGCCCACAGGGCCGGTCTTCCGGGCTCCACCCGGAGGAGCGACTGGAGGTGTCTCAGCAGCCGGTGCATGGGGTTTCAGGAGAGCGGCAGGCCGTCACCCCAGAGGGTGGCCACGGCGGTCCCCATCCACAGCCGGGGGAAGCTCCTCCCCCCCATCCCCGGGCGGCACCCCGGGC
>NZ_RAWE01000014.1 GCF_003611695.1 Corallococcus carmarthensis
GTGCGGGGGGCGTCTCGCGGACCGCCGGCACCGGAGCGCCCGGGCGCAGGGGGAGGGTGACGGTGAAGGTGCTGCCCTCGCCCGGCGTGCTGTGCACGGTGACGTCGCCGCCCAGCAGCCGGGCCAGGTCGCGGGAGATGGACAGGCCCAGGCCGGTGCCGCCGTACTTGCGGTGGGTGCTGCCGTCGGCCTGCCGGAAGGCTTCGAAGATGGCGCCCTGGAGCTCGCGCGGGATGCCGATGCCGGAGTCACGCACCCGGAAGGCCACGCGGCCCGGGCTCTCGGGGGTGAGGGTGAGGGTCACCTCGCCCGCCTCCGTGAACTTGAAGGCGTTGGCGAGCAGGTTCTTGAGCACCTGGCCCAGCCGCTGCGGATCCGTCTCCAGCGTCTCGGGCACATCCGGCGCGACGGTGGTGGCGAAGCGCAGGCCCTTCTGCTCGGCCACGGGTTGGAAGGTGCGGGCCAGGTTCTCCACGAAGCGCTGGAGGCCCACGGACTCCCACTGAGCCTCCACCTTGCCCGCCTCGATGCGCGACAGGTCCAGGATGTCGTTGATGAGGGCGAGCAGATCATTGCCCGCGGAGCCGATGGTCTGCGCGAACCGCACCTGTTCGGCGGTGAGGTTGCCTTCCTTGTTGTCCGCCAGGAGCTTCGCGAGGATGAGCGAGCTGTTGAGCGGCGTGCGCAGCTCGTGGCTCATGTTGGCCAGGAACTCGCTCTTGTAGCGGTTGGTGCGCTCCAGCTCCGTGGCCTTCTCCGTGAGGGTGACCTGCGCCAGGGTCAGGTCGTCGCGCTGGTTCTCCAGCAGGCGCGCCTGTTGCTCCAGCTGGGCGTTGGTCTGCTCCAGCTCCTCCTGCTGGGTCAGCATCCGCGACTGGGACTCCTTGAGGACGCGGCTCTGCTCTTCAATCTCCTCGTTGGAGACGCGCAGCTCCTCCTGCTGGGCCTGGAGTTCCTCGGCCTGGCGTTGCGTCTCTTCCAGGAGCTGTTCCAGGCGGGTGCGGTCGTGCGAGGAGCGCACCGCGACGCCGATGGCGTCCGACACCCGCTGGAGCAGCTCCAGGTCCGACGGGTGCACCGGGTGCAGGAAGCCCAGCTCCAGCACCGCGTTCACCTGTCCGTCCACCTGGGAGGGCGCGATGAGCACATGGCGAGGGCGGCCGCGGATCAGGCCAGAGGCGATGGGCAGGTAGCCTTCGGGCACGTCGCGCAGGTGGAAGACCCGTCCGTCCTTCAGGGCCTGTCCGGCCAGTCCTTCACCGGGGGACAGGTGCTCATTCCTCGCCTCCAGGTCCGGGGGCAGCGCGTGGCCGGCGACGCGGCGGAAGTGGTTCGCCGTGTCCGCGACGTAGAGGGCCCCCACCTGGGCCTCCAACGTGTCGGCGAGCACGCGCAGGATGTTGCCGCCCAGCCGGTCCAACCGCTGTTCGCCCTGCATGCGTGTGGCGAGCGACGCCTGGGCGGTCTGGAGCCACGACTCGATGGCGCGGGCGCGGAAGTCGCGCGCGGTGGTGTACGCCGCGATGCCCAGCAGCGCGAACAGCAGCGCGGAGCCGCTCAGGGTGACGACGAGGGCCAGATTGGCGGACGCCTGGGACTCCGCGTTGCGCCGCGTGAGCAGCGTGCGCTCCTCCAGCTCCATCTCCTCCAGGGTGGCGCGGATGGTGCGCATGGCGGCCAGGCCGCGGTCCTCCTTCACCACGGCGATGGCCTGCCGGCCCTCTCCGCGCAGCTGAAGGTCCACGGTCTCCTGGAGCTCCGCCAGCTTCTCCGTGACGGCGCCCTCCAGCCGGTCCAGCCGCTGCTGCTGCACGGCGCTGTCGGCGATGAGGCCGCGAAGCTCCGTGAGCCGTTCGGGCAGGGTCTTCTTCGCGTGGGTGTAGGGGCTGAGGTAGCTCTCCGCGCCGGTGAGCAGGAAGCCGCGCTGGCCTGTCTCCGCGTCCTTCACGGTGGACAGCACCTCCTCCAGCTTCGCCACGACCGTGAGCGTGTGCGTCACCATGTCGCCCGCGGCCGCGCGCGTCTGGAGGGTGCGGTAGGAGAGCAGCGCGATGGCGAGCACCGCCAGCGCCGCCACGGCGAAGCCCGTGAACGTGGAAGGGGGCAGCGCCGGCCCGAAGCGTTCGATGCGCGGGGCGTCCTTCACGCGGGGCGGGCTCATGAACACCGCCCCACGGCGCACGGAGGGAAGACAGTCAGGATGGAGCGCACGGAAGGACCCGTCCGACGAAGGTGAACGGATCGACTACCATGTCAGGCGGGTGCGTCCGGGAGCCGTGACGGCCGAAGTGTCGCCTTGTGCGCGCCCGGCCGCGAACGTGCCTAGAAGGCGCCCGACAGGCCCACCATCTGGGCGCCGACCATCGGGTTGAGCGACACCGAGGACGCTCGCGTGGTGGAAGGCGGCGCGTCGTCCACGCGGCCGTGCAGGAGCAGGGGCACGGCGACGCCGAACGCGGTGCCCAGCAAGGCGCCGGTGAGCACGTCGGAGAGGTAGTGCTTGTCCGCGCCCATGCGCAGCAGGCCCACGGACGCGGCGAGCGGCAGACCCACGCCCCACACGATGGCCTGGTGCTTGTAGCCGCGCATCGAGGCGACGGTGCCGGCGGACACGGCCAGGGAGAAGGCCAGGTTGGTGTGGCCGCTGTAGAAGGACAGGTTGTTGTCGCTGGGGTGCGCGGTGAGGCCCTTGTCCTCCTCCGGCAGGACGTGGACGAAGGGGCGCTCGCGGCCCAGGGTGAACTTCACGGCCTGGTTGGCGACGGAGGCGAGGACGGCGCTCTGCACCATGATGGTGGCGTCCTGGGCGAAGAACTCACGGGACGCGCCACTGCTGTGGCCCACGGCGTACTGGGTGCCCAGCAGGGCCAGCGGCAGGCCCGCGAACCCGAGGATGTTGCTCCAGGTGTCCGCGCGCTTGCGGGACGCTTCGGTGTTGCCCGCGATGCCTCGGCCCCAGCGGTCCAACTGGTTGAGCCGGTCGGTGCCATCCGGAGCGCGGTCGCACCAGCGGCACTGCGCCGGGGCCAGGTTGCCCTTGAACACCGTCTCGCTGGAGATCCACAGCACGCCGGCGGTGCCGGTGATGATGCCGTCGCGGGTCCAGTCGAAGCGCAGCGCGCGCGGTGCATCGGAGGTGTCCTGCGCGGCGGCGGGGGACAGCGGCGCCAGCAGCAGCAGGCAGAAGGTGGCCAGGGTCCGGTAGGAGGCAGGCATGGGGCGGCGGAGCATAAGGGCGCTCCGCCCCCTGGTTGCAATCCGGCCGGAGTGGGGTCAGCGCGTCCCGGCCTCGTCCTCTTCGACGAGCCGCGCCAGGAAGTCGCCCAGGGCCTTCACCTTGGGAGGGGTGCGCCGGGCCTGGGGCCACACCATCCACAGCGCGCCGCGTTCCAGGGAGTGCTCGCGGAGGAAGGGGCGCAGGGTGCCGGCCTCCAGCTCCGGGCGGATCATCAGCTCCACGAACTGGGCGATGCCGAAGCCCGCCCGGGCCGCGTGGGTGACGGCCTCGCTGTTGTTGAAGACGAAGGTCTCCGGGATGCGAGGCGCGGAGGCGCCCACGGGCTGGCGCAGGGCCCAGGACTCCACGCGGCCAGTGGACACGAAGCGGTAGCGGATGCAGTCGTGTTCCTGGAGCGCGTCGAGCGAGCGCGGCGTCCCGTGCGCCTGGAGGTACGCGGGGGAGGCGCAGAGGATGAAGCGCTTGGGGCCGAGCCTGCGGCGCATGAGGCGCGAGTCGGTGAGCTCCCCGCAGCGCACCGCCGCGTCCAGTCCGTCCCCGACGATGTCGGCCACGTGGTCGTTCACGTCCAGGTCCAGCTCCAGGTGCGGGTACTCGCGGCGGAAGCGCTGGAGGTTGGGGATGATGAGCCGCAGGGCGAGCATCTCCGGGACGGAGACACGCACGCGGCCGCGAGGCGTGCGCACGGCGTGGGCGAGCTCCGATTCGGCGTCGCGCAACTCCGTGAGGGCGCGGATGCAACGCTCGTGGAAGCGGGCGCCCTGTTCGGTGAGGTGCATGCGCCGCGTGGTGCGCTGGAAGAGGCGGGTGCCCAGGCGCTCCTCCAGGCGGGCCACGCTCTTGCTCGCGGCGGAAGGGGTGATGCCCAGCGCACGGGCCGCGGAGGCGAAGCTGCCGGTCTCCGCGACGCGGGCGAAGACGCCAATGGCGGACAGGCTCTCCATGCGTTCCTCCAGGCCTGATGATTCAAGACACCGATGTCCGGAGTGAAATGGCAGACAGCGTCATTTCGCGCACGCCTTTTCCACCGCATGAATGCTGGCGAAAGGAAACACGCGCCATGTCCACGCCCTGGAAGGCTCCGCCGATTCTTGCTCCACCGTCGTCGCATCCCACACCGCCTGACGGCACGGTCTCCCGCCGGGGCGTGCTGAGCGCGGGGGCCGCGCTGATGCTCGCGGGCTGCGGGAGCGCGTCCGGTGCCCGAACGCGCGCGGCTTCGGACGGAGCGGTCGGGCAGGAGCCGGCGGCCTTCACCCAGCACCGGATCACCTCCGCGGATGGCACCTCGCTGTCCTACTTCCGGCACGGCCAGGGGCCCGCGCTCGTCTGGATCTACGGCACGCTCAGCACCTGGGGCGACTGGCGGGACGTCGCGTCGCGGTTGTCTCCCCACTTCACGAACTTCGTGCTGGAACGGCGAGGACGCGGCGCCAGCGCGGACGGCGCGGCGTACGCGCTGGAGCGCGAGGTGGAGGACGTGCTCGCGCTGATGCAGGAGGCCGGGCCCGGTGCCTCGCTGTTCGGCCACTCACTGGGTGGCATCCTGGCGGTGGAGGCGGCGACGCGGCGGCCTCCGGCACGGCTGGTGCTCTATGAACCTCCGTTTCCCATCTCCCAGCCCATCGCGCGCGAAGCGGTGGAGCGCGTCCGGACGACCTGGAAGCGCGAGGGACCGGACGCGGCGCTCGTGGCCGCGCAGCACCACATCTTCCGGATGCTCACGCCGGAGCAGCTCGAAGCCTTCCGCCAGACGCCCCAGTGGGCGAAGCAGCTCGGCATGATGGAGAGCTTCGTGCGTGAAATCAGCGCGGTGGCGGACCTTCCCATGGGTGTGGAGCGCTTCCGCGCCGTGGATACCTCCACCCTCGTGATTCTGGGCGACCAGAGCCCACAGGTGCTCCTCGCGGAACCGGCTCAAGCCCTGGCGAAGGCACTCCCGCACGTGTCCCTCCGCGTGCTGCCGGGACAGGGGCACGTGGCCCACGTCTCCGCACCCGCGCTGCTCGCCCGTGAGGTGGAAGTCTTCCTCTCCGCGCGCTGACGGAGCGGCTGAGCCCCAAGCCCCTGCGCGTCCATGCCGACGTGTCGGACAGGTTTCGGCGCGGCCGCGGTGCCAGCCGCCGAGTTCCAAACGGGTCCGACAGTCGGACCCGTTCGTTCGGCGCGGCCCCGACGGAAAGCGCCAGCGAGGACAGAAGTCATGACCGAAGGCCTGGGAACCTCTGGCCTGAGCGGAGCTGTCCCAGGTCGGGTGGAAGGCCCGCGACCTCGGACTTCCCGGGTTCCGGAGGGCAGCAGGCGGGCGGACAACGGGCCAGGGTGTGGGAATGCCTCGAAAGGAGCATGAAAACGGCGCCCCTGGCCGTTCTAGAGTCCTCGCCCCGCATGCCCCGCCCTGGCCGCACACTCCACGTCTTCCCCGATGCCGCGCGCCGCCAGGCTGCCCTGCGGACGGAGAGGCGTGCGCGGGGCATCTCCGTGGGGACCCACCTGCTCACGTGGGACGACTTCGTCCACGCGCTGGGTGGGGCGCGCGAGCTCAACCGGCGGCCCTGTCCCGCGATGACGGCGCGCGCCGTGGTGTCAGGCCTGGGTGGCACGCTGGGCACCACGCCGTTCGGCGACTACGTGCGCGAGCCCGCCTTCGCCCGCGCCGCGGCGGACGTGCTGTTGGACCTGAAGGCGGGCCGGCTCTCCCCGCGCGAGCTCCAGGACGCCGCGGAGGTGCTGCCGCCAGAGCGCCGCACCCGCGCGCGGGTCCTGGCCCGGCTCTATCACCTGTACGAACAGCGCCTGGCGGAGCTGGGACTCGCGGACCATGAGGACGTGCTCCGGGGCGCGCGCGAGGCACTGGACCGGGGCGCGTGGCCCACGGGCTGGGACGGCGTGACGGGGCTGGTGCTCCACGGCGTCTACGACGTGCGCCCGTCGAAGCTGGAGCTGCTGATGGGCCTCGCGGCGGCGTGCGAGGCGCGTCGCGTGTCGCTGCGCGTGGAGACACCGGTGGGTGGCTCGCCGGTGGCGGACGCGGCGCTCGCGGCGCTGTTCCGCGCCTTCGAGAACCGGGGCGAGACCATGCCCCACGTGGACCTCTTCAAGGCGGACGTCACCTTCGAGGGCCGCCCCTTCACGGACCTGGGCCGGCACCTGTTCTCGCCCCGCGCCGCGCGCGACGTGCTGAAGGGCGCGGTGGATGGGCTGTCCGTGTGGAACGCGACGTCCGCGCGTGAGGAGGCCCGCGTGGTGGCCCGCGATGTGCGGCGGCTCATGGACGCGGGCAGCGCGCCGGGTGACATCGCCATCGCGTACCGGGACCTGGGGCCGGAGGCAGGGTGGCTCGCGGAGGCGTTGGGCGACCTGGGCGTGCCGGTGCGTCTGCCCTGGGGTGAGCCGCTCGCGCTCGCGGGGCCGGTGCGGCTGGCGCTGGAGCTGCCCGTGCTGATGGAGGACGGCTTCCCGGCGGAGCGCGTGGCGGAACTCGTCTCCAGCCGCTACGTGCCCTCGTTGTCGCGCGGAGGGCCGGATGCGCCCGCGACCCTCTTCGCGCTCGCCGCCGCGCGCGACGACCGCCTGGGCGCGACGCGAGGCAAGGGCGCCTACGACGTGCGTCTGGACGGGCTCGCGCGCCGGATGGCCGCGCAGGGGGGCAGGCACAAGGAGGACGCGGTCAAGGTGATGGCCGTGCGCGCGCTGCGCGACCGCGTGATGCGGCTCATCGACGAATGCCGCCACATCCCCCAGGAGGCCCCGGCCGCGGAGTCGGTCGCCGCGTGGTGGAAGGTGGTGGAGCGGCTGGGCCTGCTGGACTCGGCGGGACCGCTGGAGCCCCGCGAGGCTGGCGCGCTGGGTGCGCGCATCGAGGACGCCAGGGCCCGGGACGACGCGGCGCTCGCGGCGTTCCGTCAGCGGATGGAAGCGCTGCTGCGCTCGCTGCGCGCCGTGGGCGGAGGTCCCCGCATCACCCGGCGCGTGCTGGGCCGGTGGCTGGCGGACGCGTTGCGCGACGTGCACCTGCCCGCCCGGGGTGCGTCCACCGGCGCGGTGGAGGTGTTGGACCTGGCCGATGTTCCGGGCCGCACCTTCCGTCACCTCTTCGTCGCCGGGCTCACGGAAGGCCGGCTCCCCGGGCGCGATCCGCCGTCGCCGCTGCTGGGGGACGCGGAGCGCGTGGCGCTCAACCAGCACCTGACCCGGGACGTGTTCCGCCTCACCGGCGGCGAGTTCGACGACCGCGCGCCCTGGCGCCTCACGGAAGACCGGCTGCTCTTCGCCAGCGCGCTCGCGGCGGCGGAGGGCACGTTGAGCCTGTCGTTCGCGGTGAAGGCCGCGGGCGGACAGGAGCAGGTGCCCTCGGCGTTCCTGGAGGAGGTGCGCAGGCTCACCGGCCACAAGTGGGCCACGCGCACGCTGCCGCCCGTGCTGCCGTTGGACGAAGTGCTCACGGCGTCGGAGCTGCGGCGCACCGTGGCGCTGGAAGCGCTGGCGGGCCTGTCGTTCCCCACGTTGCGTGTCACGGAGCCCGACCCCGCGGGACCGCTGCTCAAGGATCGCTTCGGCACGGACGACTGGTTCCGCACCGCGCGAGAGCTGGCCCACATGGAGGCCGCGCGCCTGCGCTTCTTCGGCCGCGAGGACGAACTGCCCGGCGAGTTCACCGGCGGCGTGCAGGGTCCGGAGCTGGAGCAGAAGCTGCGCGACACGTTCCACTTCGGCCTGGAGCGCCCGCTGTCCGCGAGCGCCCTGTCGAAGTTCGGCAACTGCGGCTTCCAGGGCTTCATCGCGTACGGCCTGAAGGTGGCCGAGCCCGTGGTGGCCAGCGAGGAGTTCGACGCCCGGGGACGCGGCACCTTCTGGCACCGCGTGATGGAGGAGGTGTTCCAGGCGCTGAAGGAGAAGAAGCTCCTGGGGCAGGCGCCGGAGGACATCCCCGACGACGTGCTGGAGAAGGCGGTCAAGAAGGCCAGCCGGCACTTCGCGGAGCTGAACCACGTGGGCCACCACGAGCTGTGGAAGCTCGCGGGAGAGAAGGCCCACGCGATGGCCCGGCGCATCCTCGCGGATCCGCGTCACGGCCTGCCGTTCGACCCGCTGGTGCCCGAAGGCTTCGAGCTGCGCTTCGGTCCCGCGGCCGAGGACAAGCGCTGGAGCGACGTGAAGCTGATGGTGGCGGAGGACGCCATCGTCTTCGAGGGGCAGATCGACCGGCTGGACACGGCCGGCGCGGAAGTGGGCGTCATCGACTACAAGACGGGCCGCCTGGACAAGCGCACGCTGAAGGAGAACCTGCTGCGCTCGGACTTCCAGCTCCCGCTGTACCTCTACGCTGCGCGCGAGGCGGGCCACGTGGGCGCGAAGAACGCGGCGTGGTTCTCGCTGCGCACGGGTGACGCCATCCACCTGTCCGCCGTGCTGCCGCCCGCGGAGCTGGAGGACCTGCTGTCCACGGATCCAGAGGTGCGCCAGCGCGTGGCGGACGCCGCCGGGCTCAACCTGCCCAACGCGGTGGAGGACCTGGTGCGGCGCCTGCGCAAGGGCGACTTCCCGGCGCGGCCCAACGATTGCGGCAAGTGCGGCTACCGCGCGGTGTGCCGCATCACCGAGCGCCGCATCTCGGACGAGGGGAGCGGATGAGCGACACCGCGCCCCACATGCTCGCGCTGGAGAAGAACCTGGCCCTGATGGCGGGTGCGGGCGCGGGCAAGACGTACAGCCTGGTGACGATGACGCTGCACCTGTTCGCGGGAGCGCGGCAGGCGGAGCCGCTGCGTCCATCCCGGCTGTGCATGCTCACGTTCACGGACAAGGCCGCCGCGGAGATGCGCAAGCGCGTCCGCGAGCGCCTGGACGCCCTGGCCCAGGGAGACGTGCCGCTGGACGCGGAGAAGGACCTGCGCGCGTCGCTCGCGAGGCTGGAGCGTCCGTTCCCCACGCAGGACGCGTGGCGCAAGGTGCGCGAGGAGCTGGGCGCCGCGACGGTGGGCACGTTCCACTCGCTCTGCGGTCAGCTGCTGCGCCGCGCGCCGCCCGCGGTGGGAATCGATCCCGCGTTCGAAGTGCTGGACGAACTGGAAGCCGCGGGCCTCCTGGAGGACGTCACCGAACGCGTGGTCCTGGACGCGCTGGAGGGCGGCGACGCGCGCGTGCGCGAGCTGTGCGCGGAGCTGGGTTTCTCCGGCTCCGGCTTCTCCGATGGGCTCGTGGCCGCGCTGATGGATGTCTACGGCACGCTGCGCGAGGAAGGCCTCAAGGCCGCCACGGCGCGCGTGGGTGACGGCGTCGCGGACAAGGCACAGCTCGAAGCGCTCATCGAGGACTGCCGCCGCCTGTGCCTGGACGCACGCGCCCAGGACACCAAGGGTGAGTGGAGCGGGCTCCTGAACGCGTGCGAGCCCGCTTTGAAGGGGATGACGCCGGACACGTTCATGCAGCCGGCCCACTTCCCAGCGCTGCGAACCGCGCTGCTGTCGGAGCCGAAGAACCTGGTCAACCTGCGCAAGGGCGCGGGCGCGTGCCTCAAGGAGCTGCTCTGGAGGGTGAAGGGCAAGAGCGACGGCTCCGTGCGGCGGCTGGAGGATGCCTATGCCGCGTGGCGCACGGCTCCGTTCGAAGCGACCTTCCGCGACCTGCTGGGCCAGGTGGAGGAGCGGCACGACGCGGAGCTGACCCGGCGCAACGTGTTCGACTTCACCTCGCTCTTGGTGAAGGCGCGCGACCTCTTGCGCGACCATCCGGAGTTCCGCCAGCAGGTGCAGGAGCGGCTGGGCGCGCTGCTGGTGGACGAGTTCCAGGACACCAACCGGCTGCAACTGGAGCTGGTGCTGCTGCTGTCGGAGCAGCGCGAGGGCGGCCCGCGCGAGCTGGCGGCGGGCGCGGACCTCGTGGCCTCGCTGCCCCTGGAGCCCGCGTTCCTGTGCGCGGTGGGTGACCGCAAGCAGTCCATCTACGAGTTCCGTGGCGCGGACGTGTCCGTGTTCAAGGTCCTGGCGGACAAGATCGAAGCCGAAGGCGGCATGCGCGGCTTCCTCCAGAACAACTACCGCTCGCTGCCGGGCGTCCTGTCCTTCTTCAACCGCACGTTCGCCGGGCTGCTCGTGGCGAAGGAGGCGACGCCCCGTCCCTTCGAGGTCGTCTACGACGCGGCAACGGACGACCTGTCCCCCACGCGCCCGGAGCTGGCCGAAGGGCCCGTGGTGGAGCGGATCACGTTGCCGGAGGCCGACACGGCTCCGGAGCTGCGCGAGTACGAAGCGGACGCGGTGGCTCGCAGGCTGCGGGTGATGCTCGCTCCTGGCGCTCCGGCGACGGTGATGGCGGAGGACCGGAAGGGCCTGCGCCCCGCGCGCGGAGGCGACGTGGCCATCCTCTTCCGGACCTTCACGCACCTGGAGGAGTACCGGCAGGCGTTGATCCACCACGGCGTGCCGCACCGGGTGCTGCGAGGCCGGGGCTTCTACGGGGCCCAGGAGGTGCGCGACCTCGCCTCGTTGCTGGCGTTGCTCGCGGACGCGGACGATGCCCTGGCGTTCGCGGCGGTGTTGCGCTCGCCGCTGGTGGGCCTGTCGGACGCGTCGCTGTTCCGGCTGGCGGGGGACCTGCCCCTGTCGCTCGGTTCATCCCGGTTGGTGGATCCAGACGTCCGCGCCGCGATGTCCGCGCGTGAGCAGTCGCGGCTGGCGCGCTTCCTGGAGCTCATCCCCGTGCTGCGCAAGGAGCGCGACCGGTTGGGTGTGCATGCCCTGCTGCATGCCGCGCTGGAGGCAACGGGGTATCGCGAAGCGCTGGCGGGTTCGCCCTACGCGGAGCAGGCGAGCGCCAACGTGGAGAAGCTCCTGTCGCTGGCGGCGCGGCGGGATGAGCGCGGCACGGGAGGCTGCGTGGCCTTCGCGCGTGAGCTGCGCCAGTTGGCGGACTCCGACCCCAACGAAGCCCAGGCGGACCTGCTGGACGAGGGCGACCCGCGCGCCGTGCAACTGCTCACCATCCACCGCGCCAAGGGCCTGGAGTGGCCGGTGGTCGTGGTGCCTGGGATGGGCGGACGCAGGCGCACCACGTCGGCCCGCGCGTACTTCGAACGTTCCTTCGGCCTGGCCCTGCGGCCCTGGATGCCGGACTCGCTGGACACCTTCACCTCCGAGCGCTTCGAGGCCGTGCGCGCCGAACTGAAGGCCCGCGAGGACGCCGAATACCTGCGCCTGCTCTACGTGGCCCTCACGCGCGCCAAGGACCTGCTCGTGCTGTCGGGCGGAGAGGAGAAGCGCGCGGGCACGGACACGTGGTGGCACCGCGTGGACCGCCGGCTGGACGCGGATCCGGATCTGCGGTCGCTCGCCAGCGACGTGGACGTGGAGCAGCTGCCCCCGCCCGCGGATCCGGAGCCTCCCACGGAGGAACAGCGCGAACAGGCTCGGATCCGTCTGGAGTCCGCTCTGGAGCGGATGTCCGATGCCGCGTCCGGAGCCCTCTTCACCGACGCTCCGGCGATCGCCTCCGTGCGCGCGGTCCAGGACTTCCTCACGTGCCCGCGCCGCTACCACCAGCTCCACCGGCTGGGGCTCGCCGTCGGATCCGAACCCTGGGAAGCCCCCGCGCGGTCCGCGCCCCTCTTCGTCGAGCCCGAGGGCTGGCTGCCCGTGGAGCGTCCGGACCAGCTCGTCACGCGGCTGTTGCGAGAGGTGGACCTGTCGCTCGCGGGCTCGGACGCGGAAGCCTCCGAGCGGCGCGCGCACCTGGAGAACCTGCTGCGGAGCGCGGGCCGGGATCCGGCCGAGGACGAACTGGGCGACGTGATGACCACCGTCGAACGTTTCCTGGAGACCTCCTTCGCCCGCCAGCTGTCGGCGGTGCCCGCGTCCTCCATCCACCGGGGGCTGGACTTCGTGCTGGACCTGGACGACGGCGCCAGCGTGGAAGGGGCCGTGGACCTGCTCTGGGAGTCGCCAGACGGTGAGGCCGTGGCGGTGCTCCTGCGCCCGGGCGCCCGCCACCCCCTGGGGCCGGCCGCGTGCGCTCATGAGCTGACGGCCCTGTCCCTGGCGTCCGCGCGGATGGTGCGCGACGGGGTGCCGGTGCGGGTGGGCGTGGCCTTCCTGGGGGATGCGTCCCCGGAGCCGGAATTCCTCCCGGCCGGATCCGCTGACGCCGGGGCGGTGCGACGGCTGGCCGAGGGCGTCCGGGCCCTGGTCCAGGCCGAATCCACGCGGGGATGGCAGGGGTGGGACAAGGCAGCCTGCCAGGCCCTTCACTGCGGCTTCGCGGAACACTGTCACCCGGCCCCTCCCGCGTGCTAAGCGGCGGGCACCATGCCGAACGTCGTCGTCATCGGAGCGCAGTGGGGAGATGAGGGGAAGGGCAAGGTCGTCGACCTTCTCACCGAGCACGCCCAGGTGGTCGTCCGTTTCCAGGGCGGCAACAACGCGGGCCACACGCTGGTGGTCGGGGGGCAGAAGACCGTCCTGCACCTGATCCCCTCGGGCATCCTTCACCCGGGCAAGACGTGTGTCATTGGCAACGGAGTGGTGGTGGATCCCGCCGTCCTCGTCGGGGAGATCGACGCGCTCAAGGTGCGCGGCTTCCTCAAGGATGACGCGCAGCTGCTCATCTCCGACAACGCCCACGTCATCTTCCCGTGGCACAAGCTGCTGGACAGCTTCCGCGAGAAGGCCCGCGGCGGCAGCGCCATTGGCACCACGGGGCGGGGCATCGGTCCGGCCTACGAAGACAAGGTGGCCCGCCGGGGCATCCGCGTGCGCGACCTGCTCCACCCGGAGCGCCTGCGCCGCCGCATCGACGAGCGCCTCCCCGCCGCGCTGGAGGAGCTGAAGGACCTGTGCGCCCAGGCGGGCGTGGACGTGCCGCGCCTGGAGACGCCGCAAGTGCTGGCGGAGTTCACCGCGCTGGGCGAGCGGCTGCGCCCCTACGTGCACGACGTGTCCCTCTTCCTCTCCGAGCAGGTCCGCCGCGGCGCCCGCATCCTCTTCGAGGGCGCGCAGGGCACGCTGCTGGACGTGGATCACGGCACCTATCCGTTCGTCACCAGCTCCAACTGCGTGGCGGGCAACGCCGCGGTGGGCTCGGGCCTGGGGCCCACGGCCATCGACAAGGTGATGGGCATCAGCAAGGCGTACACCACGCGCGTCGGCGGAGGCCCGTTCCCCACGGAGCTGAGCGACGAGCTGGGAGACCGGCTGCGCAAGGTGGGCGACGAGTTCGGCGCCACCACGGGCCGCCCGCGCCGCTGCGGCTGGCTGGACGGCGTGGTGCTGCGCTACGCGGTGCGTGTCAACGGCCTGTGGGGCATCGCGCTCACCAAGCTGGACGTGCTCAGCGGCATCAAGACGCTCAGCATCTGCAACGCGTACGAACTGGACGGCCAGCGCGTCACGGAGCTGCCCGGTGACTACGAGGACCTGGCGCGCGTGAAGCCCATCTACGAAACGCTGCCCGGCTGGGATGAGAAGCTCGCCGGCGTGCGCACCTTCGATGAGCTGCCCGAGGCCGCCAAGCGCTACGTGCGCCGCGTGGAAGAGGTCAGCGGCGTGCCCGTGGTGTGCGTCTCCGTGGGCGCCGACCGCGGCGAGACGGTGCTCCTGCAGAACCCCTTCCGCAGCTAGGAAGGACGCAGGCCGAAGTGGTCCTGGCCCGCCGGGGGCCAGGACGGGAGAGGGACATGGTTCGCACGCGCAGGTTCCAGCTCGGGGTCTCGGCGGTGGTGTGGCTTGGCACGATGGCGGTGCCGGCCCAGGCGCAGGTACAGCCCCCGGCCTCCGAGGCGAAGTCCGCCGCCCAGCCCGCGCGCGCGCCAGGTCCTGCCACCGACACGAAACCCGGCCCCGCGGAGGCCCAGCCCCAGCGCACGTCGCAGGCGGTGCTGGCGGCCACGCGGATCCGTGACGGGGACGCGCTGATGCGCGAGCGCCGCTACCGCGAGGCGGCCTTCGCCTTCCTCGACGCGAAGCACGCGGCCCCGGAGCATGTGGAGGCCCGCTTCAAGCTGGGCAACGCGCTGGCGGTGCTCGGCTACTACGCGCGCGCCATCGACGAGTGGGAGACCGCGTCGCGCCTCACCCAGGACGCCGCCATCCGCCAGAGCGCGCAGGACAACATCACCCGGGCGCGCGTGAAGCAGGCGGAGGCCGGCGCGTCCCCTCAGGCCATGGGGCAGCCGCCCGGTTCGGGTCCGGTGGCGGACACGACGCGGGCCCAGGCGCGCCGCGCCTACGAGCAGGGCGTCCAGCACATCAGCCAGCGCGCCTACGCGCCCGCGCTCCAGACGTTGACGCAGGCCCTGCAGCAGGAGCCGCTCCTGACCGTGGCGTACATCGCGCGAGGCAGCGCCAACATCGGGCTGCGGCGCTACGCGGAGGCCGCGGCGGACTACCAGTTCGCGCTGAAGCTGGAGCCGGAGTCGGCCTCGCCGCTGTACGGCCTCGCGGAGGCGTACCGCGCGCTGGGCCGCAACCTGGAGGCCCGCGACCTCTACGAGCGCTATGCCCGCTCCACCGCCGCGGACGCCCGCCCCGAGCTGAAAGAGGAGTCCCGCCAGAAGGCCGAGCGCCTGCGCTGACCGCCTGCCTGGTAGGCGAACGGGCATTGCCGGAGGGGCTGTCCAGGCCACTATTTTGAAGGCATGGACGGACGCGATCGGACGGTGGAGGGGAAGCAGCCGCACCAAATCTTTCGCCCCCGCAGGGTGCTCGCCGCGCTGATGGCGGCGGCAGGCCTGTTATGGCTGGGCGTCTTCGCCTGGCTGTTCCATTTCGACGGGGTGCCGCTGCAGACGTTCCTGTCCGCGGCCTTCTTCGTCGTCTTCTTCGCGGTGGCCGTCGCCTACTACGGCCGCACCCGCATCGAGGTGGACTCCCATGGCGTCACCTGCCGGGGCATGGTGCGCACCCGGCGCTTCTCCTTCGCGGACATCCGCAAGCTGGACGTCATCTCGGGGCCCGTGACGGTCTACGCCATCCGGGGCAGCAAGGGCTTCGTGCACTTCACCAGCTTCTTCCGGCACCACCGCTACCTGGCCCGGCTCCTGGTGGAACGCGCGGGCCTCTCGCCCCTGCCGGCGTAAGGACGCCCGCTTCAGCCCGCCGCCACCAAGGAAGCGGCGAGCAGGGCCCCCAGGGCCAGCGCGATGGCCCCGGCGATGATCCACGCCTCCATCCGCCGTGGCTTCCCTTCCGGAGGCCACGGCGTTTCCGTTTCCGCCAGCGCCTCCAGGGCGGCCACCGGCGGAGGCACGGGCAGGGCCTCCCCCGAAGCCTCATCGAACGCGGCCTGGAAGCGGAGCAGCGAGCGCCCCAGCTCCACGACGTCTCCGTCCGCCAGCGGTCCGGGGGCCTCCAGCCGCACGCCATTGAGGAACACGCCGTTGGGCGTCCCCAGGTCCTCCAGCACGAAGCCCGCGTCCTCGCGGCGGATCCGCGCGTGCATCCGGGACACGGCCCGGTCGCGCAGCCGCAGGGCCACGCCATCGCCCCGGCCGATGTCGGTGCATGCCTCCGCGAGCGCGTGACAGCGGCCCACGTCCAGTCCGGTGAGGCAGGTGAGGGTGGCGGCGCGGGACGGAAGCGCTTCCGCATCCGTCAGCAGTCCCTTGAGCACCGCGACAGTGCCCACGCCGCGCTGGGGGGCACCCGGTTCGGCGAGCACGCGCAGGCACATCCCGTCTGGCAGGCCCAGCACCTCGCCGGGCACCACCAGACGCGACACGCCGGGCAGCACGCGCACCGCGTTCACGGTGAAGCTGCGCACCGCCTCCACCATGAGCCGCCCGGAGCCGATGCGCAGGGTCAACAGCCCCGGAGGCAGGCCCGCCAGGTGGATGTGATCCTCCGGGCCGCCGCCCAGCAGGTGGTGGCCCTCGGTCAGCTCGAACGGGGTGGGGGTGCCCAGGTGCTCGAATTCGAAACGCATGCGAACGCCCGGCAGCAAGGCTCACGCCTGCCACCGGACGCCGCGTTTTCGCGAGGTTGCCCCAAGCGCCCCATCCATCCCCGGCCTCCCATGTCCGGAGGCCGGGACGGCGGTGGCCGTGGCTTCGGGTTAGAAGGTGGCACCCACGTTGATGGTGCCCACGTAGCGGCCGCCCTTGCTGAACGTCTCGTCGCCGCCCAGGTCCACGTCGGACGGCGGCACGGTGAGGGCGAACTCCTGGTCGAACAGGAAGTTGTAGTTCACGCGCGCGTCCGCGGTGAAGCTGCCCACGTGCAGGCGCAGGCCCGCGCCCACTGGCACGTTGCCCACCGTGTCGTCCTGGAAGCCCGGGGCGAAGGCGCGCACGTTGTAGCGGCTCAGGCCCAGGCCGCCCATGATGTACGGCTGGAGCGGCGTGGCCGTCAGGCCCAGCGTCACCGCGGCCTGCGCGCCGTTGCGCACGATGTCCGGCCCGTTGGCGTTCGTCGCCAGCACGCTGCCGGTGTTGAACTCGCTGATGGCGCCCGTGTAGCCCAGCTCGACGCCCAGCACGTTCGTCGGCTTGATGGCCACCGTCACGCCGTAGGCCAGGCCTGGATCAATCTGGTCGCGCAGCGCGCTGGTGTAGCCCTCCACACCGCCGCCCACGAGGAATGTCAGGCCGCGCATGTCCGCCGACCTGCGCAGCTCCGTCGAAGCCGCCTGCACGGAACCCGCCGCCAACACCGCCATCGCCGCCGCACCAGCCAACAATCCCTTGCTCATGTGGTCCCCTCCCTGTGTTGGACCGAAAAGTGGGGTGCACTTCGGTCCATGCCAACCGGGCTCCGGGGGCCCGCAGGCTCGGTCGCCCTCCCTTGCGGACGGGTTGCCCATGCATGGGAAGCGCGGTGCCCCAACCTAGGAAGAACGCTTCCCGGAAGACGGGGAAGGGTAGACTCCCCACCTTCGATGCGCCTCCGCTCCCTTGTCCTCGTTCCGCTTCTGTCCTCCTTCCTGTTCGTCGCTGGCGCATGCCGGGATGAGCAGGCGGGCCCCGCCCACCGCACGCCCAAGCTGCCCGCGCCCACGACGCTGCGGACGCTCGACGCGGCTCCGGAGGGGCTCACCTTCCGCAGCGGCGCCACCTTCGCGGGCGGCGCCATCGTGTACCTGGGCTCGCGCGTGACGCCGGAGCGGCCCACGCCGGGGCAGCCGGTGCGGATCGCGCACTACTTCCAGGCCGTGCGTCCGCCGCCGCAGGGCTTCCACTTCTTCGTGCACGTGGTGGATACGGAGAACGGCCAGATGCTGGCCAACGCGGATCACGAGTTCCAGGACGGGGCCGCGCCGCTGGAGACCTGGCCCGTGGGCAAGGTGGTGGAGGACGTGCACACCGTCGCCATGCCGTCCGTGCCCGCGCGTCTGGCGATGGGGTTCTGGCGCGGCGACGAGCGGCTCCCGGTGGATGATCCGCGTCAGCACCAGGGCGACAACCGCGTGCGCGGCCCGCTCCTGGGCGGCGAGGCCCCCTCGCTGCCGGAGTACACCGTCACGCGCGTGAAGAAGGCGCCGGTCATCGACGGCGCGCTGGACGACGAAGCCTGGAAGGGCGCGAAGCCGGTGACGCTCGTGGGCAGCTTCGACGGAAGGCCCGGACGGCTGCGCACCCAGGCGCGCCTCGTGTACGACGACGCGAACCTGTACGTGGCCTTCGACGTGGAGGACCCGGACATCTGGGGCTCGCTGCGCAACCGCGACGACTCCATCTACGAGCAGGAGGTCGTGGAGGTGTTCCTCGACGCCAACGCGGACGGGCGCACGTACAACGAACTGGAGGTGTCCCCGCACAACGTCATCTTCGACGCGTACTTCCCGGCGCGGCGCCAGGGCATGGACCTGTCGTGGGACTCAGGGATGAAGACGGCGGTGAAGGTGCGCGGCACGCTGGGCGACGCGTCCGACCGCGACGAGGGCTGGACGGTGGAGCTGGCCATCCCGTTCAACCGGCTCGCGGAGGTGCCCCACATTCCGCCCCAGCCGGGCGAGCGCTGGCGCTTCAACCTGTACCGGTTGGAGCACCACGACCGCAGGCAGGTGGAAGGCCAGGCCTTCTCGCCCCTCTTCATTGGAGACTTCCACGCACTGCCGCGCTTCGCGTGGCTCGTCTTCCAGTAGGCGGGCGCGTCAGGCGTGGGGCGAGATGTCCCACGGCGCGTCCGCGACGGAGCGCTCCGCCGGGTCACCCAGGAAGCGCACGAAGCCCCGGGACTCCAGCGTGTCGACGAGCTCCTCGGCTTCCAATTCGGAGAACCGGTTGTCTCTCATGTCGAGCAGCATGTCGCGCATGAGGGACTTGCCGCGCAGGTAGCCCACGGGCTCGCCCGGGCCCAGGCGGGCCTTCAGGTCGGCGGTGAGTTGCCGGAGATCGAGGTCGTCGTTGATCATCACCGCTCAAGCTGGGCCTGCTGCCCACTCCTGGCAACGGGGAGGGGGGCGGCATCCGCACGCGGCAGGAAGGACACCAGGCGGACGTCCTGACCGTCGCTCTCCAGGGTGATGGCGCCGTCCTGGTCGGTGCGCCAGCACTCGGTGCCCAGGGCGCGGTAGCGCGCTTCCACCTCCGGATGCGGAAAGCCAAAGCGGTTGCGCCGGCCCACGCAGAACACCGCGTGACGGGGCCGCGTGCGCTCCAGGAGCGGTGCGGTGGAAGACGTGCGCGAGCCATGGTGTGGCACCTTCAACACCGTCACCGGGCCCAGTGACTCCTCGAGCGCGGCCTCGCCGTCCGCTTCCACGTCGCCCGCCAGCAGCACGGTGACGTCGCCATGGCGCACGCGCAGCACCACGCTCCGGTCGTTCGCGCCCTCCATCAACTCCCGGTCCACGGGAGGCCCCAGCACCTCCAGGGTCGCCTCGCCCAGGGTGAACGCGGGATGGCCCACCTGGACCTCTTCCACCCGGGCTCCCTTCGCCGCCGCCACGATGCGCCGGGACAGCGGCCCGTCGGCGCTTCCCGCGGACAGCCACAGGCGTTCGGTGGGCACCTGGGCCAGCGTCGACACGAGTCCGAGCGCATGGTCCGGATGCGGATGGGACAGCACCGCGAGGTCCAGCCGTGACACGCCCTCGGCCTTGAGGAAGGGCAGGACGAAGCGTTCCCCGGTGTCCGCGCCCTCTGGGACGCCGCCCGCATCCACCAGGGCATGGTGCCCCTGCGAGCGCAGCACCACCGCGTCTCCCTGGCCCACGGAGAGGAAGGTGATCCGGAGCGCGGGCTCCGGCGCGAGCACGGGCAGCAGCAAGGCGGCCAGCACCGCGCCCGGGACGAGCACCCCCAGCCATCGCCAGCGCCCCGAGCCCAGTGCCCATCCTCCCAGCCCCACCGCGTACGCCCCGCCAGTCCACGCTCCCAATCCAGGCACCTCCACCGCCGCGAAGGGCACGGCCGCGAAGCCCCGCGTCAGCATGAGGAGGAGCTCCGACGCCCAGGCCCCCGCCCACAGCACCGGTGTCGCCACGACAGGAGCTACGACGAAGAGTGCCGCGCCACCCGCCGCGAGCCCGGTGAGCACGCCGCACAGGGGCAGGGCGATGATGTTGGACACGAGCCCCGCCAGGCTCACCCGGCCGAACGCCGCGGCCACCACGGGCAGCCCCACGAGCGTCGCCGCCGCGCTGGCGCACAAGGTCTGCGCCACCGTCTCGCGCGCCTGTCCAAGCCACCGCTTCAGCCGCCGGGGCTCGGATGGATCCGGCCGGTCCAGGGGCAGGGCCTCGCGCAGCGCGGGCGACAGCAGCACCAGTCCCAGCACGGCGAGGAACGACAGCCGGAGCGACAGGTCCACGACACTGGAAGGCGTCCAGGCCACCAGCACCAGCGCCGCGAGCGACAGGCCGTTGAGCCCATCCGCGCGCCGCCACAGCGCCAGGCCCAGCAACACCGCCGAGGCCATCACCGCCGAGCGCACCGCGGGCGCCTGGTTGCCCGTGAAGAGCACGTAGGCCCAGACGAAGGGAACCGCCGCCGGGGCCGCCCACCGCCGCGCCTCCAGCGTCCGCCATCGCCTGCCCAGCCGCACCAGCCCCCACCGCAGCAACGCGAGCGTCATCAGCGCGAGCGCCGCCACGTGCAGCCCGCTGACGCTCAGCACATGCGCGAGCCCCGCCCGCGAGAACGCGTCCTCCCAGGCCGCGTCCAGGTCCGCGCGCTGTCCGGCGGCCAGCGTGAGGAACAGCGCCGCCGCGTCCGCCGAAGGCGCCACCCCGTGCACCGCCGTCGTCAGCCGTCCCCGCACGTCCTCCAAGGCCAGCCGCCACGAAGGGGCAGGGGAGAGCGTCAGCACGCGCCCCGGAATGAACCCGCCCGTGAAGGCCACGCCCTGTCGCCGCCGCGCCGACGCGAAGTCCCGCTCGCCTGGATTCGAAGGAGGCGCATCGGGCACGAGCCGTGCCTCCACCCGCACGCGCTGCCCGGGTTGCAATTCCAGACGGTCACCCCGTCCGGAAAGGCTGACGCGAAAGCGAGCCTCGACAGGAGGCTCCGGGATCAGCCCTGCCCGGGCCACCGCGAGCCGCAGACGGAGGGCACCCTCGAAGCGCTCCACGCGCTCCAACTCTCCTTCGAGGACCGCGCTACCGCCTTCCCTCAGCGAGGGCGGCACTTCGACGCGCGCCTCAAGAGCGGAAAGCCCCGCACCCGTGAGGGCCAGCGCCCCGAGCACCGCCAGATGCGCGCCAGGCAGCGGACCGAGCGCCAGGCCCAGCCCTCCCAGACAAAGCGCGCAGAGGAGAAATACCCCGGCGAAGCTCTCTGTTCCGGTTGCCCAGAGGGCGCCGAGCAAGAGGCTCAGCGCTGGAAAGAACAACGGACGCGCGCCCAGGTCGCGCCAGCCATAACGAACCAACACCCACCCCCACCCACCGCCCTGTCCGTCATGTGGCGCTCACACACCGAGCGACACCGCACACAAAACCGGACACCGTAGTGCGGCTGTCATCGGGTGGTCAAGGCGATTTCGTTGCCCGTGGATGTGGTTTGTGGTAGTAGTGGCGGGCGTGAAGGCCGGGGTCGAAGCTTTCTCCAAGGAGGCAGTTAGTGCAGACCAGCTTCAAGACTGGTGACAAGGCGGTTTATCCGGGCCAGGGCGTCGGTGAGGTGATGGGCATCGAGCACACCGAGGTCGCCGGGCAGCGCCAGTCGTTCTACGTGCTGCGCATCCTGGAGAACGGGATGCGGATCATGATCCCCATCAACAAGGTCGGTTCGGTGGGCCTTCGGGAGATCATCAGCGAGGAGGACGTCAAGCAGGTCTATTCCATCCTCCGCGAGAAGGACATCTCCGTCGACTCCACCACGTGGAACCGCCGGTACCGCGAGTACATGGAGAAGATCAAGACGGGTTCCGTCTTCGAAATCGCCGAGGTGCTCCGCGACCTGTACCTGCTCAAGGGTGACAAGGACCTTTCGTTCGGCGAGCGCAAGATGCTCGACACGGCCCGCTCGCTGCTGATCAAGGAGCTGTCGCTGGCCAAGGATTGCTCCGAGGAAGAGGTCGAGTCCGACCTGAAGAAGATCTTCAACCTCGCCTGAGTCCCCGCGTGACGCGAAGGCCCCCGTGGCCATCGCGTTCGCACCCCGCGCCCCGGGTTCCCTCGATGGAATCCGGGGCGTCGTGTTTCTGGAGTCCGGGTGCGGTGTCCTACGGCGCCTTGGCGTCGAGCGCCGCCAGCTGCTCGCGGGCGTCGGCATTGCCGGTGTCGTAATCGAGGGCCGCGGTGAAGGCCGCGCGGGCCTCGGCGAAGCACTGGGCGCGGACGGCGTCCTGGCCCGTGCGCACGTACAGCCCGGCGAGCTGGCGGCGAAGCACGGCCCCGTGGCGGCTCCAGTCTTGGGACAGCTCGTGGTCCAGCCGCACGGCGGCGCTGAGGGCATCGAGCGCCCGGGGGCGGTCCTGCTGCGCCAGGGCGGCCCGGGCGGAGGACTCGGCGACCTGGAAGCGGGTGAGTTGCTGCACCAGGGGCGCCAGGTTCGCGCGCTTCGCCTGGGCCAGGGCCCCGGCGACATCCCCGGACTCGTAGCGCGAAAGGATGTCCGCGCGCTGGCGCTCATCCGGAGACCCTGACGGCTCGGCGGAGGGAAGGGCCTTGCGTCCGGAAGAGGCCGCGACCTGGCCCGCGCTCGGATGCTGGGCGTGGGCGATGTCCGAAGCACTCAGGGCCTTCGTGGCTCCCGTGTTCCCAACCTTCGGGGGCTTCACGGCGGGATGCATGCCACGAGCGACGTCCGCCGCACTCAGCGCGGTGTGCTCCCCCGTGCTGACGTCCGGCGCCTTCGCGGGCACCTCCGCATCCACGGCGCTGGCCTCCTTCGCGGGGGCTTCCGCGCCGGTGTCGCGAGCATCGTTCGCGGGTGCGGCCGGAGCCTCGGGAGCCTGGGTGGGAGCACCCTCCGCCGGAGTCCGCGCGGGAGCCCGGTCCGCCATCCGCATGGCCACCACGCTGATCAGCGCCGCCACCGCGGAGCCCACGACCGCCGCCGCCACCGCCACCGCGACCCCGTTCAGCGGCCGCTTCACCGTGCGAGGCAGCCGCGGATCCATCGCCGTCCGGCCCGTCGCCGGCCCGGCCCCAGAACCGCGCAGCCGCAAGGTCGCGTTGCCCAGGCTCAGCTCGTCCCCGGCCTTGATCTCCACCTCGCCCTTGATGCGCAGGCGGTTGACGAACGTGCCGTTCTGGCTGCCCAGGTCGCGCACGGTGAAGACATTGCCTCGCCGGGTCAGCTGCGCGTGGCGCCGGCTGATGGACGCGTGCTGGAGCCGCAGGTCCGACGTGGACGACCGCCCCAGCGTGATGGAGCCCTGGTGCAGCGGCACGAGCTGGCCCGCGCCCGGCCCGCGCTCCACGTACACGAACGCGGGCGTCACGCCCGGATCCGAATACTCCTTCGCCCAGTCGTAGCGGGGCGACAGCTCCCGGTCGGACTTCGTCCGCTCGCCCGGCCCGCGCCGCTTCACCTTCCGGGGGCCCGCCGGGTACTGGGGCACGCGCTGCGGGCGCGGATCATCCGCCTGCAGGGGCGCCACCTCGTCGTCGTCGAAGGGCAGCTCCTCCGGGTCGTCCGAAGACGCCTGCTGCCCTGGAGGGCGGGGAGGGCGCGGCGGGCGCTTCGGATTCGGCGGAGCCATGCGGCGATTCTCCCTATCCGACGCTTCCAACGCCAAGTGCTGGCCTGTGTGGGACCCGGGATCCTAGAGTGTGTATCGCGTTGCGCAAGTGCCGCGCCCGCCCTGTTCCCAAAGGAGGACCTTCCACCGTGGCCCCCTCATCCATCCGGCTCTTCAACACGATGTCCATGCAGAAGGAGCCGCTGGAGCCGCTCGTGCCCGGCGAGGTGAAGGTCTACGTCTGTGGGCCTACGGTCTACAGCTACATCCATATCGGGAACGCGCGCACCTTCACGTCGTTCGACGTGGTGGTCCGCTACCTGCGCTACCGGGGCTTCAAGGTGACGTACGTGCGCAACTACACGGACGTCGACGACAAGATCATCAAGGCCGCGCATGAGACGGGCGAGGAGCCCGTGGCGCTCGCGTCGCGCTTCGTGGAGGCCTTCCGCGAGGACGCCCACGCGCTGCACCTGCGCGAACCGGACGTGTCCCCGCGCGTGAGCGAGACGATCCCGGAGATCGTCGCCATCATCCAGACGCTCGTGGACAAGGGCTACGCCTACGAGGCGAAGGGCGACGTGTACTTCGCCGTCGACAAGGACGAGGACTACGCGAAGCTGTCCAAGCGCAACCTGGACGACCTGTGCCAGGGCGAGCGCGTGCATCCCGGCGAGCTCAAGCGCCAGCCCCTGGACTTCGCGCTGTGGAAGGCGGCGAAGCCCGGTGAGCCGTCGTGGGACAGCCCGTGGGGCAAGGGCCGTCCGGGCTGGCACATCGAGTGCTCCGCGATGAGCGAGAAGTTCCTGGGCCGCACCTTCGACATCCACGGCGGGGCGTTGGACCTCATCTTCCCCCACCACGAGAACGAGATCGCCCAGAGCGAGTCCGCCACCGGCCAGACGATGGCGAAGTACTGGATGCACTGCGGCTTCCTGGACATGGAAGGCGCGAAGATGTCCAAGTCGCTGGGCAACGTGGTGCGCCTGCGCGACGCGCTCGCCAAGGTGGATCCGGAGGCCCTGCGCTTCTTCTTCCTCTCCACGCACTATCGCCACCCGCTCAACTTCGGGGAGAAGGCGCTCCAGGACGCCGAAGGGCGCATGGAGTACTTCTACGAAACGCTGCGCAAGGTGGACGAGCGCGTGACGGGCAAGGACTTCGGCAAGGGCCCGCTGCACGCGGACCCCGCACGCTTCCTCACGGAGTTCGAGTCCTCCATGGACGACGACTTCAACACCGCGGGAGCGCTGGGCGCGCTGTCGGGCCAGTTCGGCCTGATGAACGAGCTCACCGACAAGCCGCCCGTGAAGGACAAGGCGCTGGTGGGCCGCACGCTCCATGCGCTGCGCGAACAGGTGCGTGAGACGTCCCGCGTCCTGGGCCTCTTCGAGGACGACCCGGGCGCGTGGCTGCTGCGCCGCCGCGACCGCGCGGTGCGGGAGCGCGGCATCGACGTGGCGGAGGTGGAGCGGCTGCTCACCGAGCGGACCGCCGCGCGCGCCGCGAAGGACTTCGCGAAGGCGGACGAGGTGCGTGGGGCCCTCAAGGCCCTGGGCGTGGACATCATGGACACGCCTGCCGGCACCTCCTGGAAGGTGGCGGCGCCCGCCGCCTGAAAACCCGTTGGGGGGCACCCGTGCGGCCATGCTACGCACGGGGCCCATGAGGCTCCTCCCCGCGCTGTTCGCTGCCCTGTGCTCGGTGCCCGCCCTCGCGGCGGGCGCGCCCACCGTCACGCCGCAGGAGAAGACGGCCGAACAGGCCATCACGGCGGACCTGCTGCGCGCGCACGTGCGCTTCCTGGCGAGCGACCTGCTGGAAGGCCGCGGCCCCGGCACGCGCGGTGACGCGCTGGCGCAGGAGTACATCGCCACGCAGTTCGAAGGCCTGGGCCTCAAGCCGGGCGCGGAGGGCGGTGGCTACCTCCAGCGCTTCGACCTGATGGGCATCCACAGCCGTCCGGGCTCGATGACCTTCCAGGCGAAGGCGGGCCGCGTGGAGCTCCAGCCGCGCGAGGACTTCATCGCCGTGTCCGGTGTGCAGGCGACCGAGGCGAAGCTGGACGCGTCCGAGCTGGTGTTCGTGGGCTACGGCATCGTCGCGCCGGAGTACCAGTGGGACGACTTCAAGGGCGCGGACCTGAAGGGCAAGACGCTGGTCATCCTCAACAATGATCCGGAGGACGACCCGCGCCTCTTCGCCGGCAAGGCGCGCCTCTGGTACGGGCGCTGGGACTACAAATACGAGCAGGCGGCGAAGACGGGCGCGGCGGGCGCCATCATCATCCACACCACGCCCAGCGCGGGCTACCCGTGGCAGGTGGTGCGCACGTCGTGGACCGGCGAGCAGTTCGAACTGCCCGCGGGCGACGCGCCCCGCCTCCAGGTGAAGGCGTGGACCACCGAGGACGCCACGAAGCAGGTGATGAAGCTGGCGGGGCAGGACCTGGACGCGCTGCGCGCCGCCGCGCAGAAGCGCGACTTCCGCCCGGTTCCGCTGGGCGTGACGCTGTCGCTGCGCCTCACCAACGAGGTGCGCCGCCGGCCCACCGCGAACGTGCTGGGCCTGCTGCCCGGCAGCGACCCAACCCTGTCCAAGGAAGTGGTGCTCTACAGCGCGCACCATGATCACCTGGGCAAGAAGGACGACGGCAAGCCCGGCGAGGACGTCATCTACAACGGCGCGCTGGACAACGCGGCCGGTGTCGCCGCGATGCTGTCCGTGGCCCGCGCCTTCACCGCGCTGCCCACGCCCCCGCGCCGCTCCATCCTCTTCGCCGCGGTGGCCGCGGAGGAGTACGGCCTGCTGGGCTCCGCGTACCTCGCGGCGCATCCGCCGGTGCCGCCGGGCCGCATCGCCGCGAACATCAACGTGGATGGCGGCAACGTGCTGGGCCGCACCCGCGACATCACCGTCATCGGCCTGGGCAAGTCCTCGCTGGACACCTTCGTCACCGCGATGGCGAAGACGCAGGGGCGCACGGTGAAGGCGGATCAGCTCTCCGACCGCGGCTTCTTCTACCGGTCGGATCAATTCAACTTCGCGCGGCAGGGCATCCCGGCCGCCTACTTCGGCAGCGGCATGGACTTCATCGGCCGGCCGGAGGGGTGGGGCAAGGCGCAGCGTGGCCAGTGGGAGGCGAAGCACTACCACCAGCCCTCCGACGAGGTCCGCCCGGAGTGGGACCTGTCCGGCGCCGTGGAGGACACCCGGCTGTTCTTCCTGGTGGGCGCCCAGGTGGCGAAGGCCCCGGAGATGCCGGCGTGGAACAAGGGGGACGAGTTCGAGGCCGCCCGCCTGAAGTCCCTGGAGACACTGAAGGCCCCGGCCGCGCCGTAGGGGAGCGCCCCGTCCTTTGCTGGACGGACGTGCACGAAGGTTCAGTACACAGGCAGCGGGGATGTTAGATCTGTCCCCTATGCCGGAGTTCGAACTCGTCAGTGAGCACAAGCCGGAAGGCGACCAGCCCAGGGCCATCGGGGAGTTGACCGAGGGCCTGCTTCGCGGCGACCGCTACCAGACCCTCCTGGGCGTCACCGGTTCAGGGAAGACGTTCACGATGGCGAACCTCATCGCCAACGTGAAACGGCCCTCGCTGGTCATCGCGCACAACAAGACGCTGGCGGCGCAGCTGTACGGCGAGTTCAAGTCGCTCTTCCCGAGCAACGCCGTCGAGTACTTCGTCTCGTACTACGACTACTACCAGCCCGAGGCCTACGTCCCGTCGACGGACACCTTCATCGAGAAGGACTCGTCCATCAACGACAACATCGAACGGATGCGCCACTCGGCGACGCACAGCCTGCGCACCCGCAACGACGTCATCATCGTGGCCAGCGTGTCCTGCATCTACGGCCTGGGCGCCGCGCGCAGCTACGTGGACCTGGCCATCCGCGCCTCCGTGGGCGAGGACATGGGCCGCGACGGCTTCATGCGCAAGCTGGTGGAAGCCCAGTACGAGCGCAACGACCTGGACTTCCACCGGGGCACCTTCCGCGCCCGCGGCGACACCGTGGAGGTGTTCCCCGCGTACGAAGAGGAGCGCGCCGTGCGCGTCAGCTTCTTCGGCGACGAGGTGGAGCGCATCACCGAGTTCGACCCGCTGCGCGGCCAGACGCTGGGCCAGCTGGAGAAGATCGTCATCTTCCCCGCCAGCCACTACGTCGCCGGTCCGGAGGCGCGCCAGAACGCCATGCGCACCATCCGCGACGAGCTGAGCGAACAGCTCCAGAAGTTCAAGGCGGAGGGCAAGCTGCTGGAGGCGCAGCGGCTGGAGCAGCGCACCATGTTCGACCTGGAGATGATCGAACAGGTCGGCTACTGCAACGGCATCGAGAACTACTCGCGCCACTTCACCGGGCGCGCGCCGGGTGAAGCGGCCCCGTGCCTCATCGACTACTTCCCGCGCGACCTGCTGGTGCTCATCGACGAGAGCCACCAGACCGTGTCCCAGATTGGCGCCATGTACCGCGGCGACCGCGCGCGCAAGGAGACGCTGGTCAACTTCGGCTTCCGCATGCCCAGCGCGCTGGACAACCGGCCGCTGAAGTTCGGCGAGTTCGAGGAGATGGTCCCCCAGGCCGTCTTCGTCTCCGCGACCCCCGCCGAGTACGAACTTCAGAAGTCCAAGGGCGTGGTGGTGGAGCAGATCATCCGCCCCACCGGCCTCACCGACCCGGAGGTGGAGACGCGCCCCGCGGGCAACCAGGTGGATGACCTGCTGGAAGAGGTCCGCGTGCGCGTGTCGCGCAAGGAGCGCGTGCTGGTGACGACGCTCACCAAGCGCATGGCGGAGGACCTCACCGAGTACTACAGCGACGTGGGCGTGAAGGTGCGCTACCTGCACTCGGACATCGACGCCATCCAGCGCATGGCCATCATCCGCGACCTGCGCCGGGGTGAGTTCGACGTGCTCGTGGGCATCAACCTGCTGCGCGAGGGCCTGGACATCCCGGAGGTGTCGCTCGTGGCCATCCTGGACGCCGACAAGGAAGGCTTCCTGCGCAGCCACGTGTCGCTCATCCAGACCATTGGCCGCGCGGCGCGCAACGTGAACGGGCGCGTCATCATGTATTCGGATCAGATGACCGACTCCATGAAGCGCGCCATGGAGGAGACCACGCGCCGCCGTGACATCCAGCGCGCGTACAACCTGGAGCACGGCATCACGCCGCGTTCGGTGAAGAGCAACATCACCGACTTCACGGAGAACATCCCGGACTACGACGCGGGCGCGGGCGCGCTGCCCATGGCGGCGGAAGGGGAGAACGACCTCCTGGAGCCCAAGGAGATCAAGCGCCTCATCACGGAGTTCAGCGCCGACATGCTCAAGGCCGCGGACGAGATGCAGTTCGAGAAGGCCGCCGAATTCCGCGACCGCGTCCAGCTGCTCAAGGACATGGACCTGGGGCTCAAGCCCGCCTCGCGCTCGCTGCTGCGCGCGCCGCCCAAGGCGGTGGATCAGCCCGGCACCACCCCGAAGAAGGGGAGGGGACGCGGGCGTCCGTCGGCGTCCTCGGGGAGCGGTTCCTCGGGTAGCGGCTCCTCGGGAGCGCCCGGCCGTTCGCGGTCGCGCAAGAACTAGGACCCGCCATGGACATCCGGCTGCAGGAGAAGCTGGACGCGCTGCCCACCGAGCCCGGCGTGTACCTGATGAAGGACAAGCGCGGGACCATCATCTACGTGGGCAAGGCGGTGAACCTGCGCAGCCGCGTGCGCAGCTACTTCAACCGCTCCGGCGACACCCGCGTCTTCGTGTCCCTGCTGGACACGATGCTGGGCGACCTGGAGACGGTGCTCGTCCACAACGAGAAGGAGGCCCTCCTTCTTGAAAACGAGCTGATCAAGAAGCACAAGCCGCGCTTCAACGTCCTGCTCAAGGACGACAAGCAGTTCATCTCCCTGCGCCTGGACCGCACCCAGCCGTTCCCCCGGCTGGAGGTGGTGCGCAAGTACGAGAAGGACGGCGCGCGCTACTTCGGCCCGTACTCCAGCGCCGGCGCCATCCGCGAAACGCTGCGCCTCATCAACCGCTTCTTCCGCCTGCGCACCTGCACGGACCACGTCCTGGCCAACCGCAAGCGGCCGTGCCTGCTGTATCAAATCGGACGGTGCCCGGCCCCGTGCGTCCACCCGGTGTCCCCGGAGGACTACCGCAAGAGCGTGGACGAAGTGGCCATGTTCCTGGAGGGCAAGGCGGGGCAGCTCATCGAAGGGCTGCGCCTGCGCATGAAGCGCGCCGCGGTGGAGCTGAAGTTCGAGGAGGCCGCGCGCGTGCGCGACCAGCTGCTCGCCATCGAGCGCAGCCTGGAGCGCCAGAAGGTGGCCACCACTGACTTCAAGGACCAGGACGTGTTCGCCCTGTACCGCGAGGGCGACCGCATCCTGTTCTACGTGCTGCACGTGCGGCAGGGCCGGCTCAACGGCGGCCAGGCCTTCCCCTTCGGCAGCCAGGAGTTCCCGGCCGAAGAGCTGCTCGCCTCGTTCGTGAACCTCTACTACGACCAGGGCGGCTTCGTGCCGGAGGAGGTGCTGCTGCCGCTGGAGCCCGGCGACGGCACCGACGGCCTGGAGGCCCTGCTCACGGAGCGCAAGGGCGAGCGCGTGCGCGTCTTCGTCCCCAAGCGCGGGGAGAAGCATGAGCTGGTGAACATGGCGGTGAAGAACGCGGAGCAGGCGTTCATCGAGCGCAAGCGCACCAAGGACGAGACGGACACGGTGCTGTCACGGCTCCAGTCCAAGCTGGGCCTGCGCAACTTCCCGCGCCGCATGGAGTGCTACGACATCTCCCACTTCCAGAGCTCCTCCATCGTGGCGTCGCAGGTGGCCGTGACGGACGGGGAGACGGACAAGTCGCGCTACCGCAAATACAAGATCAAGACGGTGGACAAGCAGGACGACTTCGCCAGCATGTACGAGGTCATCACCCGCCGGCTCAAGCGCGGCCTGGAGGATGGGGACCTGCCGGACCTGCTCGTCATCGACGGCGGCAAGGGCCAGCTCGCCAGCGCCCACGCGGCCATGAAGGACCTGGGCGTGGAGGGCGTGGACGTGGTGGGCTTGGCCAAGAGCCGCGATCAAGAAGTTTTTGACCGCGACACGGAGAGCGCGAAGAGCCCCGAGCGCGTCTTCGTCCTGGGCAGGAAGGACCCCATCGTCCTGCCCCAGAACTCGGCGGAAATGTTCATGCTCACGCGCATGCGGGATGAAGCCCACCGCTTCGCCATCACCTTCCAGGGCAAATCCATGCGCAAGAGCTCCTTGCGTTCGGCGCTGGAGGACATTCCGGGCGTGGGGGAAGGCCGGCGGAAGATGTTGCTGCGCCACTTCGGTTCTCTCAAGCGGGTGGGTGACGCCAGCATCGAGGAGCTGGCCGAGGTCGTGGGCCCGGCGATGGCCGAGCGCGTCCACGCGGGCCTGCACGGCGACCCCGAGGACGACACCGAGGACCCCGTGCGCGAAGCCTCCCTGGATGACGCTTCCGAACCCGTGCACGAAAAAGCGGATGGAGGGTCGCCACCCGGTACGGCATGATTAAGTTCCGCTTCGGACGCCGGGGGGACTGGCCGCTGGAACCCGCGACGTTCCTAGGGTTTTTCATTGCGACCATGCTCGGCGCTGATTTATAGCGGTTGAAGATCCGAGCACGTTTGAAGAGGACGAGGGACCGACATGAGGCTGTATCCGAAGGTGATCCCGATCATCTCGCGCGAGGCCATTCAGCAGCTCATGCAGGACGGGGACATCGAGGTGGAGCCGATGCGCGTGGCCGACGCCGAGATGGATCTGTCCGCCATCATGCGCGAGTACCTCGCCAACGAAGAGCGTGTGAACCAGGCGACGCGCGAGGCCCTGGAGCGTCGGGGATATGACTACTCCAAGTTCAACCAGGTGAAGCGCGAGATGGCGGACGTGCGCGGCTTCAAGATGGGGGACGAGGGCATCGAGTACGTCATCAACCAGATGATTGAGTTCCTCCTCATCAGCCGGAACGTCGAGGAGGTCTACTCCCCCGACAACGTGCTGCGTCAGAAGATGTTCCAGGGCATGAAGAAGCACCTGGACGTCGACGACGAGATCGACCGGGAGGCCCGCTCGCGGCTGAAGCACCTGCAGGAAGGCACGAGCGCCTTCGACATCGAGTACAACAAGACGGTCGAGCAGATCCGCCGCGCCCGCGGTCTGATTTAGTTCCGGGGCGTGCCACGGCCCGCTCCGCTGCCTACCTTCAAGTTCAAGGGAGGCAGCGTCGATGGCGGGTCCAATCACGAGCATCTTGCTGTCCGGTTTCCTGGCGGCGGCGCCAGGGGGAGACGGGTTCACGTTCGAGGGCCGGGAGGCCAGCGCGAGGACCGACCAACCGGACGGTTACTTCTTCCAGGGTTCCTTGCCGTTCAGTGACCTGACCGAGCGCGGCACGGGGCAGGCATCGCTCTCCGTGCAGGACCGGGTCGGCATGGCGAACGCGACCTTCGGCGACAAGGCGCAGCTCACCGCGAGCCTGCGCATTGGCGGCACGGACTACCGGGTGGAGCTGACCCAGACGGGCTTTCCGCCCCGACAGGCGATGTCGCGGGCGCCCGCCGGGCCGCTCCCTCCTGCGCCGCCGCACCTCATCGAGGGCGGGGTGCTGATGGGCACGCCGCTCTATGGGGAAACAGGCATCGGTTGGCGCGCCACGACCCGTGCGCACGCGGCGATGGCCGTGTGGGGCATTGGCAGCGTGTGGCGCAACGGGACGCTGCTGACGGACTCTGCGTTGATTCATGCGGCGGCGCTGGACGCGGGCACGTACTCGGATGACGACACGAAGCGGCTCCTTCGCGAGGCGCGGCCGGGGGACGCGGAGCTGATGGTGGTGGTGTGGAACCTGCCGCCGCAGGCGGAGCCGCGCGGGTTCATCCAGTTCGTCTTCGACAACGTCGCCATCGACGTGGACGGGGCGCGGGTGCCGTCGCTGGCGGTGGTGCCGACGACGGGGGATCTGCCCGCGTCGCTCGCGTTGCTCACGCCGGTGGCGCCCACGGCGTTCCCCGCGGCGGTGGCGCCGATGTCCCCGCCGAGCTTCGCGCAGGGGCCGCAGGGCACGGGAGGCAGCGGTGCGGCGGGCGTGACGCTCGGGGCGGGGACGACGGGCGCGACGGGCGTCGCGACCACGACGGGTGACACGGGCGCGGCGACCACGGTGGGCGCGAACGACCTTGCGACCACGATTGGTGCCACGGGCACGGCGGCCACGGCCGGTTCCGCGAGCGCGGCGACCACGGGTGGGACGACGACGGGCGCGACGACCGCGGGAGCCGGGAACACGATGGGCGCCCCGGGGACGACGACCGTCACCACGCCTTCAGCGCCGACGCTGCCGTCGGCGGCCCCTTCGACGTTCAGCGGTTCGTTCGCGCCATCGGCACCGGCCAACCCGCCCGCGGTGGTGTCGGGCGTGCAGCCGGGCTCCTCCTCCACGGTGGGGCAGGGGGCCTTCGCCACGCCGCCGACGGTGGCGGGCGTGTCCGTGGGCGGCTTCACCACGCCGCAGGTGTCCGCGCCGGACTTCAACACCTTCGTGGGCACCAGCCAGGTGAGCCCGGGCATCCTCGCCACGGTGCCGCCGCTGTCCCAGTCCTCCGCCACGCCGCTGTCGCCCATCCTGGGGACGCCCGCGCCGCTCAACACGGGCACGCCGGCGCCGCTCCTGGGGACGCCCGCGCCGCTCAATGCCTCGCCGAGCACCGCGCTGCCCGCCACTCCAGCCCCGGCCAACGCCGCGCCCGCCACGGGTGCCGCCGCGTCCCCGGCCGCGACAGGCGGTGCCTCGGGGCCCGCGCGCTGACAACGGAGGGCCGTCGCACCGGCGGGCAGGGGGTGGAAAATTGACCGGACGCTACGGGCCTGTAGCGTCCTGGGCATGCCCCCTCCCGTCGCAGCCCTCGCCACCTCCGCGATGTTGCGCCGTACCGACCCCGTTCGCGGGGCGGTGGAGCGCTTGGCCCGGACGCTGCCCGCTCGCGCGGACGCCAGCGTCCTCCTGGACTTCGTGGAGGACGACCTCCGCGAGGGACTGGATGCCCTGGGTGACGTGCAGGCCCACTTCCACGACCTGCTCCTGGCCCTGCACCGCGAGACGCTGACGCCCGTCGCCCTGATGAACGCGGGCGAGGACCTGCACGTGCTCCAGCGCCTGGAGGACCTGCACGAGGTGGTGACCCACCTGCGCCGCCGCCTGTCGCAGGCCGCCGGGATGATTCGCAACGGCTGAAGGCCGGGCGCTACATCGACTGGAGGAAGCGCACCAGCGCGCCCCGGTCGCTGGCGGACAGGTTGCGGAACCCCTCCCGCGCCCGCTCCGCCTCACCGCCGTGCCACAGCACGGCCTCTTCCAGCGTCCGGGCCCGCCCGTCGTGCAGGTAGCCCGAGTACGGAAGAATCGTCTGCGTCAGCCCCAGGCCCCAGAGGGGCGCCGTGCGCCACTCGGTGCCGGTGGCGTCCCCGTCCGGCCGCCCATCCGCCAGGCCCGCGCCCATGTCATGGAGCAGCAGGTCCGTGTACGGATGGATGCGCTGGTGCGACAGCTCCGCGACCGGATGCTCGCCGGTCTCCAGCGTGTCGCGGTGGCACGTCACGCAGCCCAGGTCCTTGAACTTCGCCTCGCCGCGCTTCACCGCCGCGTCTGCCAGCGCCGTGCGCGCCGGCACCCCGAGCGACTGCGCGTAGAACACCGCCGCGTCCAGCGTGTCCATGGGCAGCTCGAAGCCGCCGTCCGCGCCGGGGAAGAGGGGGTTCGAAAGCCCCATGTCGTTGAAGTAGGCCTCCGCCGACTGCTGCCTCAGGTTGGGGCTGTTCGCCTTCCACCCGAAGCGTCCCGGCACCAGCGCGAGCGCCTGCACGTCCCACACGGTGTTCAGCCGGCCGGAAATCCCGTCGCGGTTCGCATCCGCGGGGTCTTCCATCCCCCGGAGCGTGGCCAGGTCCACCGCTTCCAGCAGCCCCAGGCCCACCACCGGCGGCGGCAGGCGCAGCGACGTGCGCATGTCCGCGGGCGGTGACGCCCCGTCCGGCATCACGATGGTGACGCGCGGCGAGCGCAGCCCATACGCCGTCCCGTCCGCGTACGTCCCCGCGCGCTCCACCCACTCGAGCGTCACGTTGGCCTCCGGCGACGCGCCGTAGACGGCCTGGTCCTGAATCTGGAGCCCCAGCCCGGGCACCGGCACCGCGCCGTTCGGGTGCTCCGGCGCGCCCTGGGGGAGGCTCACGCGCACCAGCAGCTGCGTGCGCGTTGGCCCGCCGCCCATCACCGGCATGCCCCGGCCGTTGCGCAGGTGGCAGCCATTGCAGGAGGTGTTGTTGTACGCGGGCCCCAGCCCCGGGTTCACCGGGGCGGGGCCGGGCACGAAGACGGCCGCGAAGGCAGCGTCGCCATCGCGGTGAAGCGCTTCATGTTCCGTGGTGAGGTTGGGGGCGGGCTGCGCGAACGCCCGCGACGTGCGGTCGTCGATGGTGGTGTCGCCCCCCGCGCGCGGCGGAGCCCCCGGGGCTTCGGCTTCCGTGCCGCCGCAGCCCACCAGCCACAGCAGCCCGAGTCCCAATGCGCGTCGCATCGCGTTCCCCCGGTCCAGCATCAGGGCAGGATGACAGCCTTCACGTCCACCTGGAAGGTGTCGTGGAGCTTGCGGATGACGGCCTGCGCCCCTTCGATTTCATCCGCGGAGGCCGGGTCCTTGATGGACACCGGGAACGGCTCCGGCACCTTGCCCAGCGCCGCGATGGCCGCCGCGATCTCCGACTTCACGCGCGTGTCCAGTGCCGCGTCGCGCTCCTTCACCACGTCCGACAGGGACAGGCCCTTGGCCGCGCTCTCCGGGCGGTGGCCCAGGTAGACGTTCTCCACGCTGCGCAGGTTGTTGGTGAAGTCCGACAGCGAGTTGAGCGCGAACTGGCTCTCCACCAGGTTTGCGTCCTTCGCGTCATACGGGTCGGCGATCTTCCCGTTGGCCACCTCGTCCAGGATGGTCAGGATGCCGCCCAGCATCTCCTGCGCGCCCGACTCCACCGTGGGGTACGCCGTGTTGCCGGACTCGCCCGCCTTGGCCAGCGTGTCGCGGTAGGGGGCCTGGCCGTTCACGCCCGTCGTCCACGAGGCCGCCAGGTTGCCGGACACCGTCTTCAGCTCCGCGGTCAGCGCGAGCAGGTACTCGAACTGGCGCGCGTTGAAGTCCTCCGGCTTCTTCGCCTGGCCCTCCCCGAAGAGCAGGTACTCCGTCGTGTGGTAGCCCTTCTGCGTCTCCTGCAACTGGCTCACGTACTGCTGCGACAGCGTGTCGCTGTTGCCGAGCACCGCGTCCAGGTCCGTGCGGTTCACCGGCCAGCTGTCCATCGCTGGATCCCATCCGTTGCTGTCCACCGGCCCGAAGAGGAACGCCTCGCTCTGCTCCCACGGCACGCGCGCCGCGAACCACGCGTCCTGCGCGGCCTTCAGCGTCGCCGCGCTGGGCCCGTTCTTCAGCGCCCGAGCCGCCGCGTCCAGTTCGACCATGCGCGTGGCGAGCAGGTTGTACGTGGGCACCACCACGTTGTCCGCGAAGTTCACGACGAGCTGCTGGTCCAACGACTCCAGGGGGGGGTCGTCGTCATTGCTGCAAGCGCCCATCAGGAGCGCGCCGCCAACCAGCAGGGAGAGTTTCAGGGAACGAGAGGACATGGGGGTGCCTTCAGGCCTTTCTTGCGACAGCGTTCGAGACAGCCGGGGTGACGAATCAGTAGACGAAGCCCGTCGACATCCGCAGAGCGTTCTCTGGCCGGAAGGCGGAGCTGCCCATGCGCCGCTGGCTGAAGTCGAGCTTCAGCACGACGAGCCCCGCGAACGTGTAGCTGGTGCCCACGGTGTAGACGGTGCGCTCGAAGCGGGGGTTGTCGAACAGCTCCGCGCGGGGCTTGAACTGCGAATCCATGTAGTCGATGCGGACGTACGGCTCCAGCCGGTGGTTGCCGTCGAGCCCCAGCCAGGGCGCGATGTCGTAGCCCAGCTCGCCCCACGCGGAGAGCGCGTTGTCGGACACCGGCGTGCGCAGCACGTTGAGCAGGTTGGACAGACGCGCGTTGCGCGCGGACACCGCCGCGGCGTTGCCCAGGTGGCCGTACATCACCATCGCGTGCGCGCGCCACCGGTTGCGGTTCACCGACAGGTGCGCATCCGCGACGAACAGGGGCGCGCTCACGTAGCCGCACGGCGCCACCATGTTGGGGTTCGCGTCATCGCACTGCTTGACCAGGTCAGGCTTGGGCCGGTTGCGCGTGGTGCCGCCGTAGTAGGCGGACACGCCGAAGTTGAAGCCCTCGAAGCGCCGCACGTCCGCGCGCAGCACTCCCGCCAGGTCCGTCGCGCGCACCAGTTCGAAGCGCTGCTGCAGCCCCGTGGCCACCCACGTCTGAGAATTGAACCCCGTGGAGTCCAGCCCGTTCACCACCTGCCCGGTGAGCCGCACGCCCCAGGGGGTGTCCCATCTCAGCTGCATCCCCATGTCGTTCCACGTGTTGGGGATGATGCGCGTCTCCGCCTCGGAGCGGATGGTGCCCAGGTAGGACGTGGGCAGGTAGTCCGAGAAGAGCGTGCCCACCGCGACGTAGAAGCGGCCCACCGACAGCTCCACGTTCCGGCCCAGCTTCTTCGTCAGGTACAGCTCCTCCACCAGCGCTTCACCGGCCTTCTCCACGTCGGTGTCGAACTCGCCGAACTCCTCGTACTCCAGCTCCAGCGCCGCGCCCGCGCCGCCGTGCTCGAACTCCACCTCGAACTCGGCCTCGATGCCGTACTCCGGCAGCCCCGCCTCCAGCTCCATCACCAGGCGCGTCGTGTCGAACACGAGCCGCGAGTCCTTCTGCGAGCCGTTCGCCCGGTTCTGGTTCTCGCCGTAGTTGAAGTAGGCGAACTGGAGGTCCGCGTACGCGTTCACGGACAGGTCCAGCTGCGGCTTGCTGCCCACCGTCAGGACGCGGTCCTTGCCCTTCTCGTCCTCCCCGATGCGGCCTTCGTCCAGGAAGCGCGTCCGGCGCCAGCGGAGCTCGTCGGCGCCCCGGAGGGCCTCCGCGCGAGCCGCCAGGGGCAGCAGGAACAGGGGGGTGCACAGCAACGTCAGGAGCGGGCTCAGGAGATGGGGGCGCATCGAACGGCGCGCACCCTACGCCTGGGTTTTTGACTTTGCAAACCAGTCTCAATTTGGCGCCAACGAAAAGCCCGCGCTCCCGGTGGGAGGCGGGCCTGGGCGGAGACTCAACCCCGCGTCACCACTTGAGATCTTCCTTGCCCTGGGCCTCCATGGGCTTTTCGCCGGGGCGCTTCACGCCGGACAGGGTGAGGCGCACGGCGCCCAGGTCGATGGCGCCCACGGCGGCCAGCGGGAGGCGGCGCTCGTCGTCGGTGATCCACACGTGCACGTCGCGCGTCTGCGACGGCCGGTCCAGGCGCACGGCGGTGCCGGCCAGGTGCCAGGCGTCGAACTCGCCCAGGGGCAGCGACACGTGCTCGCGCTCCACCACGGTGGCCGTCATGCGCCACATGCGGCGGATGCCGTACACGTCGAAGCACACCGGCAGGTCCTTCTTCAGCGGCAACTGGCGGATGAGGTAGATGGCGCCCGCGACGTCCAGGCCGTCCTTGTCGAACGCGTAGTCGTAGTGGCCCTTGGGGCGGTCCGCGATCTGGTAGTCCACCTTGACGCTCTTGTCCTGCGCGCCGAAGTCCACGTTCACCTTGCGGCGCTGTTCGTTCTCCACGGCCTCCTCGGTGTAGCGCGAGGGGCGCAGCGTCTTGGGGTGCAGGTAGCTGGTCGCGCTGCCGCGCACCCGGCGCACCTTGGAGAACAGCGTGTTGGTCTGCGCCTCCACCACCACCGGCAGCGAGCCGTTGGCCGGGCGCTGCACGCGCATGGTGAGCTTGCCGGCCTTGGCGCCCATGGCGTCCATGTCGAACTCGAGCAGTTCCCCGGGCTTGAAGGCCAGCTGCGAGCGCAGCGCGGGCAGGCCCTGGGCGCACGGCTTCACCTCGACGACGGGCTCCTTGGGCGCCGCTTCCGCGGACGCGTCACCGGTGTTCTCCGGGGACTCCACGGGCTTCGCCGCGTCGGCGGGGGCCGCCGGTGAGATCTGGACTGGACGCAGGATGTTGCGTGGTGGGGGCTGGGCCTCCTGGGCCTGACCCGGGATGGCGCTGAGGGCGCTGAAGGCGAGGCAGGCCGCGACGAGGTTGCGCATGGCGTTCATTCTGCTTCCTCCCAGGGGGGAGTGACTACGGGGTTCCCCCGGAAGTCCGACGTCCGGAGCGCTTCGCTTGTTCAGCCGACTGCCGCTTCACGATGCGCTCGGTCACTTCCTGGCGCACCGCTTCCCACTCCGCCGGGTCCCGGGAGATTTCGTACCCGGACTTCGCCAGCCGCTTCGCCGCCGTCTTCGCGAAGGCGCCGTCGCCCAGCGAGGTGAGCAGGCGCAGGTATTCGTAGTCCTCCAGGCCGTCGCGGATGTGTTTCAGCCGCAGGGACACCACGGGTTGATGCTCCGTGCCGCCCAGCTTCGCGGGCGTGCCCGGATAGAAGAGGGTGCCGTCGCCGTTGCCGCCGAACTCGAAGAGGTCCGCCCAGACGTCCTTCTTCGTGTTGTAGGCGAAGACGGTGTCGAAATAGAGCTCGCCGTCCACGCCGCTTTCAAACGCCAGCACGCCCATGGCGCGGTTGAGCGGGGCGGGGTGGTCCACCATGTACGAGGCCCAGTCGCTGAACGCCTTGTCCAGCGCCTTGTCCGCGGGCGGCCCGCCCGTGCAGCCGTGGGACATACAGCTCTGGTACCACCACACCTTCGCGCGCGGCGGCAGCCGGGTGCGCGCGGTCGCGGTGTTGGCCACGGTGCGGCATGTCTGGGGGCCTGCGCGCGGGTAGAAGCAGTTGATGATGGGCGTGAGGATGTCCACCGACCCCTGGAGCGCGGGGTCCAACGGCGTGGTGACGAGCACGGGGAGGGTGCCGCCCGCGTCGCGCACGCGCTTCGACTGCGCCTTCACCAGCGGAAAGTCCGCGGGCTTGGGTTCGTCCTTGGCGTAGAAGAAGAGCTGCGCCTTCCAGCCCTTGTCCTCGAAGTGCTTCTGGAAGGCGCGGTAGTACGCCGTCTTCTCCGCGTCCGTGGAGGCCTTCCGGTTGTCGCGCACGTCGGCCGTGGTGAAGCGCGCGCCAGAGGGCAGCAGGCTTCCGTCCAGGAAGGGCGCCATCTCCGCGTCGTACGCGGTCCAGTCCAGCACCGCGCGGCCGTCCTGGAACTTCACCGGCGGCGGATCCATGCCCATGCCGTGCGCGCTCACCCGGTGCTGAAGCAGCGTCTTGCCGTACTCGCGCAAGAGCGCCTTCGCCTCCGGCGAGTCCGCGGGGATGCCGTGCCCCTTCGCGATGCTGTACAGCGAGATGCCGAAGCTGTTGGGCAGCGACGACGTCGCGGGCAGGTCGAAGGGCTGCACCTCCACGGTGAAGGGAACGGCCGGCAGCTCCTTCCCGTCCACCGCCGCGCTCAGGCTCCCCTTGTAGGTGCCCGGGGCCTGCTTCGGCGGAACGCAGACCTCCGCGTAGACGACCGTGGGATGTCTGGGATTGGCGGGGGCCGACAGGGGCACCAGCGCGTCGGGCCACGGGCCCGGCTTGCCCTCGCCGTTGGAGGGCGTCTTCACGTCCAGGTAGGCCTCGCGCCACGCGTCCACGGTGAGCGGCGCGCCCGGCCCCTTGAGGGCCAGGGGCTGCATCGTCACCCGCGTCACGCCCGGGGGGAGCACCAGCTGCGTGCCCTCGCATTCACCCCGGGCCGCGCTGAGGCGGGCCTCCTTCGCACCCTTCGGCGCCGCGTCCGGCCGCACCTTCACCAGCGGCGACACCACCTGCACGCCGCCCGGCGCGGCGGAAAGCGCCGCCGCCACTGCCCATGCCCAACCCACGCCCATGCCCCCTGCCTTCCCCTGGTTGGCGGACGACGCTTCAGTCGCCCGAGTTGTCCGCCCGGGCCACCGCCACCACGCGGCCCGGCTTGTAGTCCGTCAGTTCCGCCACGATGGTGCCCAGCGCGAAGTCCGCTTCGATGCGCACCGGCACGTGGTGGGCGTCCGCGCTCAGGTACGCGACCATGTCGCGCTTGGACTCCAGCTTGCCGCCGAACTCCGTGTGCACGCGCACGCGGAAGGTGTCCCGCGCGCCCGCGGGCGTGGTGACCGTCTCACGGCCCTCCACCGTGGCGCGCATGTTGAACTGCTTGCTGCCGGTGAACACCGGGTACTCGTAGGAGCGGCCCACCGCCAGGTCCTGGCCGCGCAGCGCGAACGTCGCGCCCGCCACGTCCAGCGTGCCCTGGGGCAGCGCGTGGTCCGACTCGCGCGGCGGGTCGCTCTCCTTCTGCTTGATGACCTTCGCGCCCGTGCCGTCCGCCGTCAGCTGGATGCGCTGGCGGCGGCGCTTGCGGTTCTCCTCCGAGTGCAGATCGCTTCCCGTCACCCGCTGGGTGCCCGCGTCCCAGTACGACACGAAGCGGCTCTTGACGGGGTAGACGCCCACCAGGTCGTCGGACTTCGCCGTGGACACGATGGGCCACACGCTCTGGCCCCACTGCGTCATGGGCGCGCCCACCGTCACCGTCGCCGTGCCGGCCGTCAGTCCCAGGTAGCGCACCCGGTACTGCGCCTGCTCACCCGGGCCGAACGCCGTACCGGTGGGCTCCTGGGCATGCGCCAGCGAGGACCCCATGAGTCCCACCACCGCCGCCGTGAACCCCCACCTGGACAGACCGCGCATCGGGTGTGCTCCCTTGCTTGCAAGTTAGGTGGCCGGCCCGCCCAAGCCAACCGTGCCGCTCAACCGCCCCCACCACCGGACATTTCCAGGACGGACGGCCGTGGGACAGCATTCAAAGCCGTCCGGCCGCCCTCCAGGCACGCCTGGAAACGACAGGCAGGGGACGGAAAGGCGGCCCGCAGGGGTACACGTCCGCAAGGGCCGCTGACAAATGGCGGACAGTTTTCCAAGCCTGCCTGGATGCCCAGCGGGACGCACCCGGACGGCCGCCCGGTGTTAGCCTCCGGACCCATGTCCAACGACTTCCAGTTCGACGACGACGACTTCGCGAAGGACGCGGGCGCCGGGACGGGCAGCCGCGTTTTCGACGAGTTCGACTGCCCCGGCTGCAACGCCAACAACCCCGTGGACGACACGTTCACCGACGGGGACGAGGTGCGCTGCAACTACTGCGGCTGCGAGTTCAAGGCGCTCGTCAACCAGGAGGGGCGGCTGCGGTTCCGCGAGCTGTGAGCGGAACCGGGGGCGCCGTACCCTAGGCGCGCTCGCCGAAGATGGCGGTGCCCACGCGCACGGCGGTGGCGCCTTCCAGGATGGCCTGCTCGAAGTCGTGCGTGGTGCCCATGGACAGGGCCGCCAGCGCATGCGCCGCCGCGAGCTCGCGCAGCCGGGCGAAGCCCTCGCGCATCCGCGCCACGTCGTCCGTGGGCGGCGGCAGCGCCATCAGCCCCACCACCTGGAGGTTCGGCAGCTCGCGCACCTGGGACAGGAAGCCGCCCAGCGCGTCCGGGGTGAGCCCGTGCTTGGTGTCCTCGCCGCCCAGGTTGAGCTCCACGTAGCAGGGCAGGGGAGCTGCTCCCGCGCGCCGCTTGGACAGCTCCGCGGCGACGTCCAGCCGCTCCAGCGCGTGGAAGGCGTGCGCGACGCGGGCCACGTACTTCACCTTGTTCGTCTGCAGCGAACCGATGGCGTGCCAGCGCAGGCCGTCCAGGTCCTTGAGCTCCTCGGCCTTGTCGCGCAGCTCCTGGGCGTAGTTCTCCCCGAAGTCGCGCTGTCCGGCGGCGTAGGCCTCGCGGATGAGCGCCGCGGGCTTGAGCTTGGACACCGCCACCAGCGTCACGGAGGACTCCGGCCGGCCCGCGCTCGCGCAGGCCTTCGCCACGCGCTCGCGCACCCGCGCCAGGTTGTCCGCGACGCTCATCGCGGCCCCTCCGTCCAGGGCAGCGGCAGGCCCACCCGGGTGAGCAGCGCCAGCGTCTCACCCAGCGGCAGGCCCACGACGTTTGACGGACTGCCGTCGATGCCGCGCACCAGGAAGCCGCCCTTGCCCTGGATGGCGTAGGCGCCCGCCTTGTCCAGGGGCTCGCCGGTGTCCGCGTACCAGGCGATCTCCGCCGGGGTGAGCTCGCGGAAGGTCACCTGCGTGCGCACCACCTGGGAGTCCCGGGCCCGGCCGGCCACCGCGATGCCGGTGAAGACCTCGTGGACGCGGCCGGACAGCCGGGCGAGCATCTCCCGGGCCTCCGCCGCGTCCCGGGGCTTGCCCAGCAGCTCCGACCCCAGGGCCACGGTGGTGTCCGCGGCCAGCACCCATGCGTCCGGGTGTCGGGTGGCGACCGTGCGGGCCTTCTCCACGGCCAGCCGGTGCACGTAGTCCGACGCAATTTCTCCGGCCATCGGCGTTTCATCGATATCCGCGGCCGCCACGGTGAAGCGAAGGCCCAGCTGGGCCAATAAATCCTTGCGCCGGGGCGAGGCGGAGGCGAGAACGAACAGAGCGGTTGGATCCATGGGCGGGTGCGGGGTGTTTCGCGCTCGCGGGCCTTAGCAGACTTGCGCTCCAGAGGGCACCTCGATGAACCCCGCGGACCTCCTGTCGGCCATGAAGCGGACAGTGGAGCAGCTGGCCGCCTACAACGAGATGGCCAAGGCGCTGACCTCCACGCTGGAGCTGCGCGAAGTGCTCACGCTGGTGATGCAGAAGGTCAGTGCGCTGCTCAGGCCGCGCAACTGGTCCCTCATCCTCCAGGACGAACGCACCGGAAAGCTCTACTTCGAAATCGCCGTGGGCGAAGGCGCCGAAGCGCTCAAGGCCCTCCAGCTGAACCCGGGGGAAGGCATCGCCGGGGCCGTGTTCGCCTCCGGCGTCGCGCGGCTCGTGCACGACGTGGGCGGCGACCCCAGCTTCGCGCCCCGCTTCGATGAAGCCTCCGCCTTCCACACCCGCTCGCTGCTCGCCGTGCCCCTGGTGGCGCGCGAACGCGTGCTGGGCGTGATTGAGCTGGTCAACGGCCCCACGGAGCCCGGCTTCACGCATGACGACCTCGCCGCGCTGTCCGCCATCGCGGACTACGCGGCCATCGCCATCGAGAACGCGCGCAACTTCCGCCGCGTGCAGGAGCTCACCATCACCGACGAGCACACCGGCTGCTTCAACGCGCGGCACCTGCGCGCGCAACTGGAGCAGGAGGTGAAGCGCTCGGCGCGCTTCCGCCACCCGCTGTCGCTCGTGTTCCTGGACCTGGACCACTTCAAGTCCATCAACGACCGGCACGGGCACCTGGTGGGCAGCGCCACGCTCAAGGAGGTGGGGGACCTGCTCATCAGCCTGGGCCGCCACAACCTGGACGCCGTCTTCCGCTACGGCGGCGACGAGTTCGCGGTGATGTTGATTGAGACGGACACGGAAGGCGCGCAGATCATCGCCCAGCGCATCTGCGAGGCGTTCCGCGGCCAGCGCTTCCTGCGCGGGCAGGGGCTGGACGTGGCGCTCACCGCGAGCGTCGGGGTGGCGTCCTTCCCGGACCATGCCACCACTTCCACGGACCTCATCCGCGCGGCGGACTTCGCCATGTACGCGGCCAAGGGCCGGGGCCGGGACGGCATCGCCGTCGCCGAGGCCCCTTCGGCGGAAGGGACCCCCTTGGAGGTCCCCTACGCCCGCTCCGGCGGGTGACTACCCCGCGGAGCCCAGCACCGAGTCGATGGCCTCGGTGTTGGTGACGACGGTGCCGCTCTTCTTCAGCGACTTGAGGAAGGACTCCGTCAGCTCAATCTGCTTGGCCTGACGGGCCTGGGTGCGCAGCTCCTCCTTGCGCTTGTCGAAGCCCGTGGTGTCCGGCTTCTCGCGCTCCACCACCTGCGCGACGATGTTCGCCTCGCCCACGGTGAAGACCTCGTCCAGCGTCACGGGGCCCTTGGCCTCGAAGGTGGCCTTCACCAGGCCCGGCGCCGGACCCAGGTGCGGCACGGAGTCACCCTGCGCGGTGAAGCTGTCCGTCTCCACGGCCTCCGGCTTGGTCTCCGCCTCGAAGCGAAGCAGCGCCGGCTGCTGGCCCGCGGGGACCGGGAACTGCTCCTTCAGGGGCTTGCCGGCCTTCGCCGCGGCCAGCGCCTTGTCGGCCTCCGCCTTGGCCAGGCCCTTCGCCTGCTCCTGCTTGTAGAGGCTGGTGGCGATTTCGCCCTTCACGTCGTCCAGCTTCCGGGCCTGGGCGTCCTTCTTCTCCTCCACCTTCACCAGGTGCAGGCCCAGCGCGGACTCCACCGGCTGCGTCACTTCCCCGGCCTTCAGGGCGAACGCCGCGTTGGCCAGCGCCGGATCCCACGTGGTGCGCTCCACCCAGCCCAGCTCGCCGCCCTTGAGCTTGGTGGCGTCGTCGTCGCTGCTCGCCTTGGCCACGGTGGCGAAGTCCTTGCCGCCCTCCAGCTCCTTGCGCAGGCCGTCCGCCTTCGCCTTGGCCTGGGCCTTCTGCTCGGCCGTCGCGTCCGGGGCCACCTTCACCAGGATCTGACGGGCGCGGATCCGCTCCGGCACGTTGTAGACGAAGCTGTTCGCCGCGTAATAGTTGGCGATCTCCTTCTCGTGCGTCTTCTGGAACTCCGCCAGCTGCGCGGCCGTGGGCGCGGGGACCTTGTCCGCGTACATCGTGGGCAGGAAGCGGGCGAACACCAGCTTCGCCTGGTTGCCTTCCTTCTCATAGCGCGCGCGGACCTCGTCGTCCGACACCACGGCGCCCGTGCGCACCACGTCGAGCATCTTCTGGGCGGCCATCTGGCGGCGCAGCTCCTGCTCGTACTCCTGCGGCGTGCGGCGGTAGAAGTCGCGCAGCACCTGCTGGTAGCGGGCGAAGTCGAACGCGCCCTCCTTGGAGTGGAAGTCCGTGTTGTCGTGGATGAGCTTGCGCAGCTCCTCGTCCGACGGGCTGATGCCGTGGCGCTCCGCCGACTGGGCGAGCAGCTCCGCGTTCACCAGCCGGTCGAGCACCTGCTTGTCCAGGCCGAACTGGCGGGCCACCGACTCCGGGATGGGGTTGCCCTGCGAGCGCAGGAAGTTCATCTGGCGCGACCAGGCCATGCTGAAGTCGCGCAGGGGGATCTCCTTGCCGTTCACCGTGGCGACCGCGCTCGCGGTAGGAGCCTGGGCGCCACTGTCGGCGAACCCGTTGCTGCCAGGGCCGAACTGGAGCGTGAACACCACGGCGATGCCGATGATGAACAGGAGGGAGAAGACCTTCCGGGGATTCAAACCGTCCATTGTCGTCACTTCACGGTCGGAAGCGCCCGCGATTCACCTTGCGGAAGGTCTCGCGGCGCCGTGTTGTTGGTAGCCCGGCCGGTGGGGATGCTTCTGTGTCAACACCCCCTCATCCGGGCCTTGACTGCCTAGGACAACAGACCGGAAAATGCAAGCGATTCAGCCAGCTTAGCCCGCTCCTCTCCCCCTTCCACCACCGACCTCCGTCCCCCCGGGAAAGCCCCCGTCCGTGCTGTCTCTTCTCAAGCGGTACCGCCGCTTCCTCCTCGTGGCCGCCCTCCTTTTGTACCCGCTCGGCGCCTTTCTGCTGGGCGGAAGGCGGGGCCGCGACCCGAACTTCGTCGACCGGGGCGTCATCGCGCTCACGGCCCCCGTGCAGCAGGGGCTCACCGCTGGCATCGACGGCGCCGTGGCCGCGGTGCGCAACTACCTGGACCTGCGCGGCGTCCGTCAGGACAATGACGCGCTGCGGCTGGAAAACCTCCAGCTGCGGGCCACGGTGCAGGTGCTGGGCGAGACCCGCTCGGAGAACGGGAGGCTGCGCAAGCTGCTCTCCTATGCGGAGGCCGCGCCCGGTCCGGAGATTCCGGCGCGGGTGGTGGGCGTGAACCCGGTGGCGAAGCTCCTGTCGGTGCGGATCAGCAGTGGTGAGAAGGACGGGGTGTTCCGGGGCATGTCGGTGGTGACGCCGGACGGCATCGTGGGGCAGGTCATCCGGTCCACGGGCGGCTACGCGGACGTGGCGCTGGTGACGGATCCTCAGAGCCGGGTGGCGGTGCGGGTGCAGCGCTCCAGGGCGCGCGGCACGGCGGCGGGCGCGGGCAATGGCCCCCTGACGCTGGAGAACATGCTGCGCACCGAGGACGTGGAGGACGGCGACCTCATCATCACCTCCGGCACGGACAACATCTATCCGCCGGGGCTGGTGGTGGGGCGGGTGACGCAGTTGGAGAAGAAGGAGCACGGCATGTTCCAGGGCGCGGACATCCAGCCCGCGGTGGACACCAGCCGGTTGGAGGAGGTGCTCGTGGTGGGCAGCCCGTACAGCCAGATGGCCACCAATGGGCCGTCGGCGGAAGGCGCGCAGAAATGAAGTTCCTTGTCACCATCATCCTGGCGCTGGTGCTGCTCACGCTGGAGTCCGTGTTCGTCCAGCAGGCGGGGCTGGTGCTGGGCCGCGTGGACGTCACGGTGGTGCTCGTGGCCTTCCTCGCGCTCCGGGCAAGCCTCACCGAAGGAGCGTGTTCCGCCTTCGCGGTGGGCTACCTCCTGGACCTGATGAGCGGCCAGCCCACCGGCCTCTTCACCTTCCTGGCCGTGTTCACCTTCCTGGTGGGCCGGCTGGTGGCGTCGTTCGTGGACGTGCGCGGCCCGGTGGCCTTCGCGCTGTTCGCCATGGGCGCGGACCTGGGGCACGGCCTCTTGTCCACGTTCTTCACCTGGCTCACGGTGAAGGACGGCCATACGGCGCCGCTGCTCGCCGGCATGCCGGTGCAGCTGGCGCTCACGGGCGCGGCGGCGCTGCTGCTCTTCCCGCTGTTCAAGCGGTTCGAGGTCGCGCAGGAGCGTCCGGCGGGGTTGCTCCGTTGACGCCTCCGACCATTGGCAACACCACGCCGGGCCGGGACCTGAAGCGCCGCTTCCTGTGGCTGGGCCTGGCCATGTCGCTGGGCCTGGTGGCGCTGGCCATCCAGCTGTACCGGCTCCAGCTCATCCGCCATGAAGAGTACGCCGCCAAGAGCGTGGCGAACTTCGTGAAGGAGGTGCGCCTTCGCGCGGACCGCGGCGTCATCAAGGACGCGCGCGGCACCATCCTGGTGGACAGCCGTCCCTCCTTCGACGCCTTCGTGACGCCGGCCTTCTGCACGGACTGCTTCGAACAGGTGATTCCGCGCCTGGGCGAGCTGCTCCAGTGGGACCCCGAGCAGCGCAAGAAGATTGAAGACCTGGTCCGCTCCAGCCGCCGCAACGCGCCCTTCCAGCCGGTGCCGGTGCGCGTGGACCTGACGCGCGACGAATACGACCGGCTCAACGCCCGGCGCGACATCCTGGACGGCGTGGAGGTGGTGCCCGTTCCGCACCGCAACTACCGCGCGGACACGGTGCTGTCGCACGTGCTGGGCTACATGAACGAAATCACCCAGGAGGAGCTGGAGCGCCTCAACGGGGACGGCGCGAAGTACGCGCTGGGGGACTACATCGGACGCCGCGGCCTGGAGCGCTACTTCGAATCCAAGCTGCGCGGGCTGGACGGCGTGCGCAAGGAAGTGGTGAACGCGCGCGGCCAGACGATTGAAGAGCTCAACGAAAAGCTCGGCGAGAACGCCGTGATTCCGCCCACGGCCGGCAGCAACGTGGTGCTCTCCATCGACATGCGCCTGCAGGAGGAGGCGGAGCGCGCGTTCCCGGGCGTGACGGGCGCGGTGGTGGCCATCGACGTGAACACCGGCTTCATCCGGGCGCTGGTGTCCCGCCCCGGCTTCGACCCGAATCTCCTGACGGGCCGCGTGACGCCGACGCAGATGGCCACGCTGGCGCGCGACCCGCTCCACCCGATGATCAACCGCGTGGCCGCGGAGCACTACAGCCCGGGCTCCACGTTCAAGGTCGTGACGCAGCTGGCGGCCTTCAAGTCCGGCGTGTTCCGGCCGGAGACGGTGGTGAACTGCTCCGGCGGCTACCGGCTGGGCGCGCGCGTGTGGCGCTGCCACAAGGACAGCGGTCACGGGCCCCTGGATGGCAAGGGCGCGATGAAGGCGTCGTGCGACTCGTGGTTCTACAAGGTGGCGGACACCATCGGCCTGGACCCCATCGCGGAGATGGGCAAGTCGCTGGGCCTGGGCCGCCCCACCGGCATCGGCGTGGTGGCGGAGGTGCCGGGCATCATGCCGTCCAGCGCGTACCACGACAAAGCCTCGCCCGGCGGCTACACCAAGGGCATGGCGCTCAACAGCGCCATCGGGCAGGGCGATGACAACGTGACGCCCCTGCAGCTGGCGCTGGTGTACGCGGCCGTGGCCAACGGCGGGAAGCTCTACAAGCCGCAGATGGTGCAGCGGCTGGAGAACCTGGACGGGCAGGTGATGGAGGAGTTCAAGCCGGAGGTGGTGTCGAAGGTGGACATCAACCCCGCGCACCTGAAGGCCATCGTGGAGGGCCTGGAGGCGGTGGCGCAGGAGCCCGGCGGCACCGCGTACCGCGCGAAGCTCAAGTCGGGTCTGCCCGCGGACTTCCTGGTGGCTGCGAAGACGGGCACCGCGCAGGTGGCGCGCATCGGCACGGTGCGTCTGAAGACGCACCAGATGAGCTACTTCGAGCGCGACCACGCCTGGTTCGCCGGCTTCGCGCCCGCGGACAAGCCGGAGCTGGCGGTGGTGGTGCTCAACGAGCACGGCGGCCACGGCGGCGTGGACGCGGCGCCCACGGCGCTGGCGGTGATGAAGAAGTACTTCGAATTGAAGGCGCAGGACGCCACGTCGCCGCCGCCGCGCGCCAACCAGCCCTACACGCCGTCGCTGCCGCCGGCGCCCAGCCTGGATGAAGCGGCGCTCACCCGCGCGGTGGTGCCGCCGCCGCGGGTGAACCTGCCGGGAGAGCCCATCCAGCCGCCCTCGGAAACCGGAGACGACAGTGCAACTGCGGATTGAGCGCCGGATGATGCCCCACGTGCCGTGGGGGCTCGTCGTGTGCGTGCTGGGCGTGTGCACGCTGGGCATCTGGAACCTGGCGTCCGCGTCCCGGCCCCCCATGGCGCCGGTGTGGACCAGCCAGGCGCTGTACCTGGCCGTGGGCCTGGGCGCGGTGCTGATGGTGTGCCTGGTGGACTACCGCTGGATCCAGCGGATGGCCCTCCCCATCTACGTGCTCAACATCCTGGCGCTGCTGGCGCTCAGGCTCGTGGGGCACACGGCGAAGGGCGCGGAGAGCTGGTTCGTCATTGGCCCGTTCCGCCTGCAGCCCGCGGAGTTCATGAAGATTGGCGTCGTGCTGATGCTGGCCAAGGTCTACCACGACGACTTCCAGCCCAATCAGCCGTCCTACGGCATCGTGCGGCTGTGGAAGCCGGTGCTGGTGGTGATGGTGCCCTTCGTGCTGGTGCTGGTGCAGCCGGACCTGGGCACCGCGCTGATGATCTTCCTGTCCTCCGGCACCGTCATCCTCTTCGGCAAGGTGCGCTGGTACCTGGCCGCGACGCTGGTGGCGGGCGTGCTGGTGGGCGGCCTCATCATCTGGAACGACTACGTCCGGGAGATGCCCGAGCCGCGCACCACCGTCGTGCGCCACTACCTCAAGAAACACCAGAGCCAGCGCATCTCCGGGTGGCTGGACCCCGAAGCGGACCTGCGAGGCAGCGGCTACCACGCCGCCCAATCCAAGATCGCCGTGGGCTCCGGCGGGCTCACCGGCAAGGGCTGGCGTGAGGGAACCCAGACAGGTCTGCGCTTCCTGCCGGAACAGCACACGGATTTCATCTTCTCCGTGTGGGCCGAGGAGCACGGCTTCTTCTCCTGTCTCCTGTTGCTCCTGCTCTACGGAGGCATCTTCATTCTCGGGCTGGGCGTGGGCTTCAGCGCGCGCGATCGTTTTGGAGCGTTCGTTGCGGTGGGGGTGGTGGCCACACTTTTCTGGCAGGTGTTCGAAAACATCGGCATGGTCATTGGCCTGTTGCCGGTGACGGGCATCACGCTGCCCCTCATGAGCTATGGCGGCTCCTCGATGCTGTCGGTGATGTTGTGCATCGGGCTGCTGGTGAACATCAGCATGCGCCGTCACATGTTCTGACGGCCGCGGAGGCTCCGATGGTGGTTCAGAGGAAGGGTGCGACGACGGTGAAGGCCGGCACGGCGGTTCGCGGGCCGGAGGGCACGGAGACACCCCGGCCGTTCGTTCCGCCGGTGGGGGCTTCGCGCAGCGCGCCCACGCCCGGCGCGGCGCCTCGCATTGAGATGAACCAGGGGGAGCCGGAGCACCGGCACTTCCCGCGCGCGCAGCTGGCCACCCACTTCGACCTCTGGGTGGATGACGGCGCCGGAGGCCGGCGCTTCAGCGCCAACCTCGTGTCCATCAACGTGAGCGTCAGCGGGGCCTTCCTCGCGAGCACCTTCTTCCTGCCCATGGGCACGGTGGTGCGCACGCGCTTCGCGCTGGAGGAGGGGGCGGCCCCCGTGGAGGCCCGCGCGGAGATTGTTCGCGAGGAGCGCGGCCCGGAGGAGGAGGGCCGCAGCGGGTTCGCCCTGCGCTTCCTGGACTTCTCAGGTCAGACGGAGGTGGCGCTCGCCCGGCTCTTCCTGGGCATGCGCCTGCGTGCCTTCACGGAGGACTACCTCAAGTCCCAGCGCGCCCGCTCCCTGCCCAATGAGCTGGAGCGGGTCATCGACGTGATGGCGGCCTGGGAGCTGCTCAAGGCCACCACGCCCGGAGACCCCTGGCGCGGCGAGTAGGGCTCCGGTGCGCGGCCCTCAGGCCGGCTTGCCGGTGGCGATCTGCCTGCGGCGCTCGGCCTGGTAGTGCGCGGAACACAGGCCCTTGGAGCGCTGCTCACGGGTGCAGCCATTCACCGTGCAGCGGCGGTCCATGGGCACCGGCCCACCCGCCACCGTCTTCGGGGGACGGCCGCGGCGGCGTCCCGCCATCACCGCGCCGTTGCCCGGCGACGCCGAGGCGACGCTGCCCATGCCCGGCATCCCCGTGTTCAGCGCGCGCAGCATGCCGCGGCCGATCGCATCACCCAATGCCTCCGCCCACGACGTCAGGGCAGGGGTCAGCGGTGCTTGCGAGGTCAATTCTTTGCGAAGGCGTGCCATGAAAACTCCTGTTGAAACTCGCCAATCAAGACAGGCGTGTATCCCCGACTTCTGTCTGGTGTGGCGAACTCTGTCAATAAGACATGTTGGGGTCGTGTTTGACTCGTAATGTAATTTCAATGTCTGTTGAACAAAACATGACGGGAGGATCGTCCAGCTGTGCCAAGCGGGCGTTTGTCTCAAGTGCAGAGAAACGTCTTCCGTCGGGGGCAGCCGGCCCCCGGTAAGTGAAAGCCCTTACCGTTGCGGTGAGTTGTCTTTCTACAGACATATCGAACCTGGAGCTTTGTCACGCCCCGGTGTCTGGTTGGGAGCCACACACGAAGCGTCCCCTCTCACCGGGCGCGAACCCTGGCGCTGAAGGCCAGGCGCGTCATGGGTGGGAGGGGACGGGGGGACGGCCGCGAGGCGGGCCCGTCACCGGGAACACGGCGGCTCAGAGATTCTTCCGGACCACTTCCTCGATGCGCGCCCTGGGCACCGCGCCGACAATCTGGTCCACGACCTTGCCGCCCTTGAAGAGCAGCAGGGTGGGGATGGAGCGGACGCCGTACTTCTGGGGCGTGTCCTGGTTCGTGTCGATGTCCAGCTTCGCGAACTTCACCTGGCCCTTGAACTGGTCGGACAGCGCCTCCACGGCGGGCGCGATGGCGCGGCAGGGGGCGCACCACGTGGCCCAGAAGTCCACGAGCACGGGTTGCTGCGCGTCCAGGACCTGCGTCTGGAAGTCCGAATCACCGATGTTGATCACGTCGCCAGCCATGTTGCCTCCTGATGTCTCTGCTTGGGAAAGGTGTGTCGCCGGGCTTCGTGCCCGGCCTGGGGGGACCGGATGGCCGGGCTGCCCGGGAGACGGATGCGGCATCCCGCCGGGGGTTGCACCCCATTTCCAGCCCGTCCGACAGGAGGTGTTGTAGGATGGCGGGCGTGACGAAGCTCTTCCTGTCCCAGGCCCAGCTCGAGGAGTGGGCGCTGGCGGACAAAGCAGACCTGCGCGAAGGCCGCCTGGTGGTTGCCGCCGAGGGAGGGAGCGACTGGCCGCTCACGCCCGCGGTCCACGTCGTGCAGCTGGTGTCGGGTGAGGACACCCACCAGCTGGTGTCGCGGGTGAAGACCGAGGAGCAGCTCGGCCGGCTGGGCGCCGAACAGATGGCCGACTCCATCCTGGTGGGGGACTCCGCGTACGAAGTCGTTCCGGGCTATGTGACGGAGGTGGGTGCGCCCGCCCCCGAGCGCAAACCCAATTCGGAGACCGACCTGTTGGCGGCCTTCATTCTCAACAAAATGGGCTGAGGCTGGACTGAATGCCTCCTCGGCCGGGGTTATGAGCCTGCCGCCATGAGCCATACGCTCGTCTCGCTTGCCTGCCACGCCTACGGCTTGGCCGCGCTCGTCTACCTCGCCTTCCTGGTCCGCCAGTCCCAGGTGCTCGCCGTCACCGGCCGGGTGCTGGTGGGGACCGGCCTGCTGATGCATTGCGTTGCCCTCATCGAAATGCTGGGGGCGCAGGGGGGCCGGCTGGTGGGCCCCGCGCAGGGCATGTCCACCTTCGCCTTCCTGCTGCTGGCGCTGTTCCTGGCGCTGGACGTGCGCTACCGCAAGCCCGTCATTGGCGCGTTCCTCACGCCCCTGGCGGTGGCGGTGCTGCTCATCGGGATGCTGCTGCACGGCGGGTCCACGCCGCTTCCGGACGCCGTGCGCCAGCCGCTGTTGCCGGTGCACGTCACCATCGCGCTCCTGGGCATGACGGCCTTCGGCGTGGCGGCCGGGGTGGGCGTCATGTACCTGCTGATGGAGCGGCAGGTGAAGACCAAGCACTTCGGGCTGCTCTTCTCCCGGCTGCCGTCCCTGGAGTTCCTGGACACGCTCAACCGGCGGCTCGTGCTGTGGGGCTTCATCGCGCTGTCGCTCACGCTGGCGACCGGGGCCCTGTTCACCACCACGCTGCGCGGCCTCGCCTGGGCGCTCGAAGCCAAGCACGTGGCGACGTTCGTCGCCTGGGGCGTCTTCGCCGCGCTCGTCAACGCGCGCATCTTCGCCGGCTGGAGAGGCCGGCGGGTGGCGCTGCTCACCATGGCCGGCTTCTGCCTGGTGCTGGTCTCCTTCTTGTCGTCCTACGACCTGTCCGCCGCTGGCCCGGGGATGCCGTAGCCATGGAATTCATCTGCATTGGCGTGTCGCACCGCACCGCGCCCCTGGGCGTTCGCGAGCGGTTGGCATTGCCCGAAGCCCGGCAGACGGAAGTGTTGCAGCGTCTGGCGCAGGCGCCCGTGGAGGCGCTCTGGGTGTCCACGTGCAACCGCGTGGAGGTGTACCTGGCGGCCCCCAGCGCGGAGCTGGCGAGGGATCGCGCGCGGGAGGCGCTGCACTCCCTGGGCGGCGCGGAGGCGCTGGAGCACCTGTATGAACACCAGGGCGAGGCGGCGCTCGTGCACCTGTTCCGCGTGGCGTCCAGCCTGGACTCCATGGTGCTGGGCGAGGCGCAGATTTTGGGCCAGGTGAAGGACGCCTTCGAGCGCGGCCAGGGCGCGGGCGCGGTGCGCGGGGAGCTGACGCGTGCGTGCGCGGCGGCGTTCGGTTGCGCCAAGCGCGTGCGCACGGAGACAGCGGTGGGGCGCGCGGCGACGTCCATGGCGTCCGCGGCCGTGCAGCTGGCGAGCAAGGTGTTCGACGGGCTCAAGGACAAGACCGTGCTGGTGGTGGGCGCGGGAGAGATGGGCGAGCTGGCGGCGCGGCACCTGAAGAACGCGGGCGCCGGGAAGCTCATCGTGACCAACCGCACCCTGGCCCGCGCGGAAGCGCTGGTGGCGGAGGTGGGCGGGGTCGCGCGGCCCTATGAAGAGCTCTTCACGTGGGTGGGGGCCGCGGACGTGGTGGTGACGAGCACCGCGTCGCCGGTGCCCATCTTCACGCGCGACAACGTGGGCGCGCTGGGCAAGGCCCGCAAGGGACGGCCGCTGTTCATGGTGGACCTGGCGGTGCCGCGCGACATCGACCCGGCGGTGGGGACGCTGGACTGGGTGCACGCGTACGACGTGGACGACATCCAGAAGTTCGTCGCGGACAACACCGCCGCGCGCGCGGAAGAGGCGCACAAGGCGGGAGGGCTGGTGGCGCAGGAGGTGGCGCGCTTCGCCCGGGAGCGCGCGCTGCGCGACGGCATGCCCGTGCTGGCCCGCCTGCGTCAGCGCGCGGAGGCCATTGCCCGCGCGGAGGTGGAGCGCACGCTGCTGGGCCTGGGCGACGGGCTCACCGACAAGCAGAAGAAGAGCATCGAGGCCATGGGACGCGCCATCGTGAACAAGCTGTTGCATGAGCCCACCGCGCGCCTTCGCGCCGTGGGTCCGCAGGGCGAGGGCAACCGGCTGGCGGGCGCCGCCGCGGAGCTGTTCGGCCTCACGGAGGCGGAGGCCGCCGCCATCGCGCCGCAAGAGGACGCCGCGCCCGTGGCGGAAGCGCGCAACACCGTGGTGGCCACCGGGAGCCGGCGATGAAGGCCGTGCGCATCGCGACGCGGCAGAGCCCGCTGGCGCTGTGGCAGGCCCGCCACGTGGCCTCGCTCCTCACCCAGCGCAACCCCGGCCTGGAGGTGACCCTGGTGGAGATGACCACCGAGGGCGACCGCTTCCTGTCCGCTCCGCTGTCCGCGGTGGGCGGCAAGGGCCTGTTCGTGAAGGAGATTGAGCAGGCGTTGCTGGATGGCCGCGCGGACGTGGCGGTGCACAGCCTCAAGGACATGACGTCGGTGTTCCCGGACGGGTTGATATTGGCGGCGGTACCGGCGCGCGAGGACCCGCGCGACGCGTTCTGCAGCCCGGAAGGGCACACGCTGGCGATGCTGCCTCCGGGCGCGAAGGTGGGCACGTCGTCGCTGCGGCGCAGCTGCATCCTGCGCGCGCGCCGTCCGGACCTGGAGATCGTCTCCCTGCGCGGCAACGTGCAGACGCGGTTGCAGAAGACGCGCGACCTGGGCCTCGCGGGCGCCATGCTCGCGGCGGCGGGGCTCAAGCGCCTGGGATTGGACCACCACATCACCCAGGTGGTGCCGGTGGCGGACAGCCTGCCGGCGGTGGGGCAGGGCGTCCTGGCCATCCAGTGCCGCGAGGCGGACGCGGACGTGCGCGCGCTGCTTGCCCCCCTGGAGGACATCCTCACGCGCAACGCCGTGCGGGCCGAGCGTGCCTTCCTGGCGAAGCTGGAGGGCGGCTGCACGGTGCCGCTGGCCGGCCACGCGACGGTGGAGGACGGGCAGGTGTACCTGCGCGGCCTGGTGGGCCGTCCCGACGGTTCGCTGGTGGTGCGGGGTGAGGTGAAGGGCCCCGTACCGGAAGCGGAGCGCCTGGGCGAGGCGCTGGCGGACGAGCTCCTGTCGCGCGGGGCCGGTGACATCCTGCGCGATTTCGGCCGCCGCGAAGGCGCGCCCCGCGCCTAGAGTGCCGGCCGTGGACCGGCGACTGGAAGGCATCCGAGTACTGGTGACGCGCCCCCGTGAGCGGGCCGAGGAGCTGTGCTTCCTCCTGGAGGACGAGGGCGCGGATGTCCTCAGCCTGCCGCTGCTGGAGCTGCACCCTCCGGAGGACCCGCGCCCGCTCGCGTCCGCCGCGGAGCACGTGCAGCGCTACCACTGGGTGGTGTTCGCCAGCCCCTCCGCCGTGGAGGCCTTCCTGGAGGCCCTGAGGCTCGCGGGCACGTTGGACCGGCTGTCCCGCGTGAAGCTGGCCGCCGTGGGGCCGCGCACCGCGAGGGCCGTGGAGGGCTTTGGCCTGAAGGTGGAGGCCGAACCCCATGAAGGCACCGGCGCCGCGCTCTTCACCGCGCTGCGCGACGTGCTGGGGCCGGACGACGACGTGCTGCTTCCGGCGGCGGAGGAGGGGCGGCGCGAGCTGGAGGACGGCCTGCGCGACCTGGGCGTGCGGGTCACGCGCGTGACGGCCTACCGCAGCGCGCCGGCCGCCGTCGACCCGGAGGCCCTGGCCCAGCTGGCCGGATCCCCGCCCCAGGTGGTCCTCTTCGCCTCGCCGCGCACCGCCGAGGCCTTCGTGGAGGGCGTGGGCCGTGAGCCCCTGTCGTCCGCGAAGGTGGTGGCCATTGGCCCTACCACCGCGACCGCGCTGACGCAGCTGGGCATCCCCGTGGCCGCCGTCGCGGAGCGCCCCACGCCCGAAGCGCTGGTGGATGCCACCGTCCGCGCCGTTCACGGTTAGACTGTCCGCCCGGTGACGTCCGGGCGCCAGGAAGGCGCCCCGTGAGGACGTGACGCGAAGAGGTGCGGGTGATGAATCGTGGGTCGCAGCGGAGTGTCTTCCTCCTTGGACTGCTGGCGCTGGCCGCGACAGCGCATGCCCAGACGCAGGAGGACTACCAGTTCCTGGATCACTGGGTGCTCAACAACAGCCAGGACCCGTTCCCGTACTACCTGGACGCGCGCAACGGCACTCCCTCGGGCAATGACTTGTCCCTGGTGGAAGACGCGGTGAAGAAGTCGTTCCAGGCCTGGCAGGACGTGGACTGCGCCTGGCCCGCCTTCACGTACAAGGGCCGCTCCACCATCGTCCCCATCCCGGACGTGAACGACCGGCTGGACGGCTTCAGCGTCGCCGCCGTCTGGGTCACCGACCCGAACAGCACCGAGTTCAAGGACGTGCTCAACGCCGGTGACAGCGTGGCGGCCGCGGTGCCGCTGCGCCACAGCGGCTACGTCTACCAGTGCGACATCTTCCTCAACGCCGTGAGCTACAAGTTCACGACGCTGTCCCCCACGCCCGCGGGCTTCATCGACATCCAGACGGCGGTGATGCGCGAGGTGGGCCACTGCCTGGGCCTGGGCAGCACGTTCTTCTACACGGACGCGGTGATGTACTTCTCGCTGGACCCGGGCATGCAGCGGCGCACCCTGACGTCCTATGACAAGGGCGCGCTCTGCAAGCACTACCCCCAGACGGGCGCGGTGGGCTCGCCGTGTGACACCGCCGCGTGCGGCTCGGGGCTCACCTGCGTCACCACCCGGTCCACCACCAGCGGCGCCACGCAGAAGATCTGCTCCAAGGCGTGCCCGTCCGGCACGCCGGGCTTCTGCCCCGCGCCCTACCAGTGCATCGCCTCCACGCTCGTCTCCGGCTCGCAGTACGCGTGTCTGCCGGAGCCCTTCGGCACGGGCACCAAGGTGGGCAACCCCTGCGCCAACGCCACCACGTGCGGCGCGCCGGATTCGCGCTGCCTCACGGACGCGGACAAGACCACCGCCTTCCCGGCGTGGACGGACGGCTACTGCACGGAGTCCTGCATCGCCAACGCGGACTGCCCCACCGGCTCCACGTGCACGACGGTGGGCTCCGTGGGCAAGCGCTGTCTGAAGAACTGCCGCCCCGGCAAGGGCGACTGTCGCGCCAGCTATACCTGCACCACGCTGCCCGACAACGGCGGCGACGTGTGCGTCGCGGACTGCTCCACCAGCAGCGACTGCGGCGGCAACTACGCCTGCCGCTCGTGCGACCACGCCTGCGTGGCGCAGAAGTCGGGCACGCGCAACGTCGGTGACCCGTGCCTCCAGGATTCCGAGTGCGGCACCAACGTGCAGTGCCTGAAGCTCAACGGCAACCCGCAGGGCGTGTGCGCGGAGCCGTGCTCGGTGGCCACCTGCACGTGCAGCCCCGGCAACACCTGCCGCTCGGCGGGCACCGGCGAGGACCGCTTCTGCTTCCGCGACTGCGGCGCGGGCACCTGCTCCTCGCCGCTCCAGTGCGTGCCGTTCGCGGAAGGGACCGCCTGCATCGCCCCCTGCCGCACCAACCAGGACTGCCCCAACGGCCTGTTCTGCGGCAACGGCGGCAAGTGCGAGGACCCCTACGCGCCGACGGACGGCGGCACCTGCGCCCTGTGCGGTGATGGCGGCACGCCGCCGCCCCCGCCGGTGGACGGCGGCACGGGGGGCTCGACGAACGAACCCGGTGGCTGCGGCTGCCAGAGCACGCCCGCCTCCGCGGCATTCCTCATGGGGCTGGGGGTGTTGTTCCTGGCCACCCGCAGAAGGAGGAACGGTTGACCCAGGCGGCTCCCCCCGGAAGCAGCGCTCCCTCGCGCAGCGCCACGGACTTCACCCTGGGCTTCCTGCTGGAAGCCATGGTGGCCCAGCGCCTGCTGACCCCTCAGCAGGCGCAGGAGGTGCTGGCGCGGGAGCCCGCCGCGCGCGCTCGTGTGCTCAAGGCGCAGGGCGGAACGGGCAAGGACGCGGCCCGGTATGACGCGTCGCCCGTGGAGCTGGTCGCGGCCTTCCAGATTCCCGCGCCGGGCGGGCGGGGCGTGCTGGACGAGGACCGCGTCACGGAGGCCGCCGCGCGCGCCGCGGGGCTGGCCTACCGGAAGCTGGACCCGCTGAAGATGGACATGGCGCTGGCCACCCGCACGGTGTCCCGGCCCTACGCGCAGAAGCACGTGCTGCTGCCCCTGGAGCGGACCGAACAGGGGCGGCTGCGCGTGGCGGTGGCCAACCCCTTCGACCGCGAGCTCTTCGAGTCCTTCCACCGCCTCACCGGCGAGCCGGTGGAGCCCGTGCTGTCCGCGAAGACGGACATCCTGCGCTCCATCGCGGACATCTACGGCTTCAAGAAGACGCTGGCGAAGGCCGCGGACGACTTCGGCGACACGGCGTCGCAGGTCGCCAACTTCGAGCAGCTGGTGTCGCTCAGCGGCACCCAGGAGTTGGAGGCGTCCGACCGGCCGGTGGTGCAGGCGGTGGACTACCTGCTGCGCTACGCGTTCGACAACCGCGCGTCGGACATCCACATCGAACCCAAGCGGGCCACCGCGGTGGTGCGCCTGCGCATCGACGGCGTGCTGCACCCGGTGTACTCGCTGCCCGCGCAGGTGCACCCGCCCATCGTGTCGCGCGTGAAGATGCTGGCGCGCATCGACATCTCCGAGAAGCGCCGCCCCCAGGACGGCCGCATCAAGACGGAGCGCGACGGCCGCGAGGTGGAACTGCGCGTCTCCACGCTGCCCACCGCCTTTGGCGAGAAGGTGGTCATCCGCATCTTCGACCCGGAGACGCTGGTGCAGGACATCGCCCAGCTGGGCTTCGAACCGGACGAGAAGGGCCACTTCGAGTCGTGGATTGATCAACCCCACGGCCTCATCCTGGTGACGGGGCCCACGGGAAGCGGCAAGACGACGACGCTCTACTCCGCGCTCAAGGCGGTGGCGGGGCCGGACGTCAACGTCACCACGATTGAAGACCCCATCGAAATGGTGTGGGACACCTTCAACCAGGTGCAGGTGCAGCCCAAGGTGGGCCTGGATTTCGCGGGCGCGCTGCGCCACATCCTGCGCCAGGACCCGGACGTCATCATGGTGGGCGAAATCCGCGACGCGGAGACGGCGGAGAACGCGCTCCAGGCCGCGCTCACCGGCCACCTGGTGCTCTCCACGCTGCACACCAACGACGCGCTGGGCGCGGTGGCGCGCATGAAGGACCTGGGGGTGCCGGCCTTCCTCCTGGCGCAGAGCCTGTTGGGCGTCATGGCCCAGCGCCTGCTCCGCCGCGTCTGCGTGCACTGCGCGGAAGAAGTGGTGCTCACGCCGGACGAACTGCTGGCCCTCCAGGCGCCCCTGCCGCTGTTGCCCGGCGGGGTGAAGCTGTCCAAGGGGGCGGGGTGCGTGCGCTGCCGGGGCACCGGCTTCTCCGGCCGCACCGGCGTCTTCGAAATCGTCTCCACCAACCGTGAAGTGCGCGAGCTCATCGCCCGCGAGGCGCCCTACGAGCAGCTGATGCAGGCCGCGCGCAAGAGCGGCATGCGCACCCTGCGCGAGGCCGCCGTGCGCAAGCTGGCGCAGGGCCTCACCGCCTTCGACGAGGTGGTGCGGATGACGTCCGCCTTCTAGCCGTCGCCTCCCGCAAACACGAAGGGCCCGCCGTACCGCACGGCGGGCCCCACGTGTGAAACCCAGAAGGGCAGGGCGGTTTAGAAGCGCGCCTGCAGCAGCGTGTTGAAGCCCAGCGCGTGCGGCTTCTCGAAGTTCGGCTGCGCGATGCCCGTCACGTCGTCCTCGAACGTGGTCCGGTTGGTGTCGTACGTGTAGTAGACCTCGCCGACCGCCGCGACCGTCTCCGACAGGTCCCACCGGAAGGTGGCCTTGGCGGACAGGATGAGCTCCGCCTCGCAGGCGCCGGAGCCGCCGCAGGTGCTGGGCAGGATGCTCAGCTGGTTGGCGTCACGCACCACCACCGTGCGCGTGCCGGTGAGGCTGGGGGGCGGGTTGCTGCCGCCCACCAGCGGCACCGGGCTGCGGAAGGATGCCGGCTGCTGCACGCCGAAGATGAAGCCCGGCGTCAGGTGCAGCTTGGCCAGGTTGTAGTCCGCGCCGACCGCGCCGAAGATTTCCGGCTTCAGCACCGTGCCCGTGGGGAAGTCCTGGAACGGCGGGAAGCCCGGCACGTCGAACTGGATGAAGGACAGGCTGCGGTAGAGCGCCAGCACGTTGAAGCGCCACTGGTTGAGCTTCGCGCGGCCCTGCAGCGCGAAGGCCGTGGCCCCCTGGTACTTGGTGGCGCCGAACTTGTCCGGGTCCTGCAGCGACTGCGTCAGGTAGCTGCCCTCCAGCGACACGGAGTAGGACAGGCCGCCCGGGTACTGCTCCGGCGCGAAGAAGCGCTGGTAGATTTCCGGGTCGTTCTTGTAGAGCCGGAAGTCCACGCTCGTGCCCACCGGCACGCCCACGTGGTAGACGATCTGCCCGGACACACCGGACGCGTTGACGGGCGCCTCGATGGACTGGTTCGCCAGACCCGGGACGATGCCCTTCTGGAAGTAGCCCGCGCCGGCCTCCACGCGCAGCGTCTCCAGGACGTCCCAGCCCGCGCCGGCCATCGCGCCGTAGAGCGTCTCCTGCTCCAGGATGAGGTCGTTGAGCACCAGCGCCGTCTTGCCGCCGATGTACGCGTACCAGCGGTCGCGCGTCAGCTGGAGCTTGGCGCCCGGCACACCCGCCGCGGTGGCGCGGTTGGTGAAGATGGGGCTGCCACCCCAGGAGATGCGGTACGCGTAACCCAGACGGAAGCGGTCCGCGGACACCGGGAAGCCGGTGAGCGAGATGCCTTCCTTCTCACCCCAGCCCGGCGGCTGGTAGTTCAGGCGCACGTAGCTGGAGTTGTCGAGGATGTCGACACCGCCGGACGGGCGCTCCAACACCAGCAGCGTGAGGGCCGCCTCGGTGGTGAGGCCCTCGAAGAACGCCGGCATGCGCTTGTAGAGCACGATGTTCGACAGCGACTCGAACCCGGAGAACTTGGTGTTGAAGTTGTCGTAGAACTGCGTGTTCTGGTTACCCGCGCCAAAGCGTGCGTTGGGGCTGTTGGGAGTCGTCTCTCCCGCGCCCGCGAGCACGTTGTCGTCCGCGAAGACGAACGACAAACGGGTGTCCACGAAGTCCCCGGCCCATGCGGGCGCGGAAAGGGCTGTCAGGCCCGTCAGGGCCAGCGTCTGCAACGTTTTCAAATTCCCTCCAGGAAGCGGTCCGGGGGAGACCGCTCCTCCCAGCGCCCCGGCATACCGCCGGGGCGCGCAATGCGACTGCTCAAAGGTGAATGGCGACTACGGGCACGGCTTGATGGGCTTCGGGCACTCCATCCCGGGCCCCGGATAGCAGCACAGGTCGTCCTGGTCTCTCGGCAGGACGTTCCAGCGCGGACGCGCGGGACCCACGTGCTTCAGGTGGCCCACGACGTCGAAGGTGGCCGCGCGCAGCTGCTTGCACTGGAGCGCCTTCGCCGCGTCGGCGTCGTTCTCGTTGCAGTCCGGGTTCAGGTCCGGCACCGCGTCCTTGATCTGCAGGCTGATGCGCGAGCGCGTGTCCGGAGACACCGTGCAGCTGGCGTTGGCCGTGGCGGCGGCGTCGCGCACCAGCGCGACCGTCACCTCGGAGCCCTGCAGGGTGTACTCGAAGCGGGTGTTCGCGGGGATGAGCGTGCCCGTCTGGTCCACCGTGACGGTGTCCGTACCGAAGCGCGCGCGCACCGGCTGGGTGCAGAGGATGTTCATCCGGTAGCCCTGGGGCAGCGTCTTCGAGGGCCTGACGGACGTGGTGCCCGCCGTGACGCTCATGATGCGGCCGGGGACGGACTCGTCCATGCCCGCGGAGGCGGGGCCGGTGGCGTTCATCTCCACCACGAACTGACCGAAGTTCGTGTACGTCGTCTTCTCCGCGCAGATGGTGCCGGCGTACTCGCCAATGCCCAGCGCGCAGTCGATGACGCACTTGCGCTCCGGCAGGTCCGGGTCATCCGCGGGCTCCGCGAAGCAGTTCTGCCAGCTGCGCGACGTGCCGCTGCCCACCGGGCAGAACATGGGCATCTCGTTGTTGCCGTTGGCGTCGCAGTTGCGGAAGACCTTGGGGAACTTCACCCGGCGCAGCTTCACCAGCGACGACTCCAGGCTCTCCATCTTGTAGTTCTTGTAGCTGTAGCCACACAGGATGTCGTCCAGGTACGGCGAACCGCTGTAGCCGCACAGCCGGCCGTTCACCTCCACCGGCGGGACCAGGTCCAGGTACTTGTTCCACTGGTCCTGGGGCAGCAGGCGGACGTTCTCGCGCAGCGTCCAGGCGGGGAAGCTCATCTGCGTGGTGTTGGTGAACTCCGCCACCGTGCCGGACAGCGTCCAGAGCAGGTCGCCGGAGTCCAGCCCTTCCGGGAAGGAGTAGTTGTAGATGTAGATGCTGTTGAAGCGGCCCGGGTTGTAGCCGTCCGGCTCCGCGGTCTGGACGTTCGCGCCCGTGACGCTCTTCTCCAGCACGCGGCAGGCCGTCATGTCCGTGACGTAGAAGCCGCTGGAGTCCGTGCCCGTCACCAGCAGCATCATCTGCTTGCCGTTGTTGGGGTCGGACGGGTCGCAGTTCTGCGTCAGCGGCTCGCCGGCCTCCGGCGGGCGGCCCACGCGCATGAACTGCTTGGTGAAGACGCTCGTCTCCGAACCGCCCTCCGGCAGCTGGATGGTGGCGAGGGCGGGCTCCTCGAACCGGATGCCCGTGGACAGGCCCGTCGCCAGGGTGCGCGTGTCCGGCTCCTGGGGCAGCTGGGAGAGGTCACCCACGACGCCGCCGTCCGCGTAGTCCAGCTCCAGGTCCTGGTCCTGCACCCAGACGTGCGTCTCGCCGTACAGGTGGGCCACGCGCACGCTGCCGGTGCCCTTGCCGTTGGTGAGCTGCGCCCAGCGCTTGTTGTACTCACCGGTGAGGTCGCCCGGGATGACCCGGAACGACACCGGCCCGTTGAAGGACGTCATCTCCCCGCCGGTGCCGTCCAGCGCGGTGATGGACAGACCGATGTCCACGTTCGTGCGGGGCAGGGTGTAGGGGCAGTCCGTCGTGCCGCGCACCGCGGGCGGCACCGCCGCCTGGTCGTTGCCGTACTTCGCGGCGCACGCGTTCACCACGGGCAGCAGCGCGGCCGGCGAATCCCCGGTGGTGATGCTGGTCACCTCCACGCGGAACGAGGTGAGTCCGACGGTCGTCTCGGACTCCTTCGTGTAGCAGCCGGCCGCCAGGGCCAGCGTGGACAGCAGGAAGAGTCGCTTCATCACTTCACCCTCCGCCCGATGCGGCCATCCTCGATGGCGCTCGCGATGGGCATGGCTGTGGGCTTCTCACAGAACGACCGCAGCTGGCTCGTCACGGTGCCGCAGGTGGGGTTGCCGCCCGTGAGCAGGTCACGGCACGTGCAGCGGCCGGTGTAGGGCCCCTGCGGCAACGCGCACTCCGCCAGCGCCGCGTCCTTCGTCATGTCCGGCAGGCCGCACTGGGCCATGGCCTTCTGCTGCTCCGTGGCGTCCGCGGGCACCTTGAGCAGGTCGCGGCAGGCGCAGCTGCCCACCTTCTTGTCGAGCCCGTCCTCGAAGGCCTTGGACACCTTGCAGGAGTTCAGCGTCTTGTCGTCCACCGTCCACTGGCCGTTCACGAGCGAGCCGCAGCGCGTGCCGTTGCTGGACGTCTCCTTGCCCTCGAGCAGGTCCTTGCAGGTGCAGAAGCCCTGCATGTAGCCGATGAGCGAGTCGCGCAGGCTGATGCCCGTCTCGATGCGCGTGGTGTTGCGCTTGAGCACCGTGAAGCCGGAGCCGCCCTTGGCGATGTAGTCGTTCACCGCGACCTTGTAGGTGCCGTTGGTGTCCAGCGGCCTGCCGTTGATCTGGATGTCGATGCCCGGGTGCGCCCAGCAGCGCGAACCGGCGGTGTCCTCCAGGCACGTCCACGGCGCGTGGCCCTCGCGGTCCGCCTGGGGGCAGTCCGTGCTGACCGTCGCCGGGGTGCAGGCGATGCGCAGGTCGTTGAGCTGCACCTGGGCGCAGTCCATGGTGAAGCGGGCGCCGGAGATCTGCGCCTGGCTCACGCACCCGCGCTCCGCGGAGCGCTCGGTGACGAAGTCGAACATCTCCTGCATCTCCACGCCGGACAGGTACATGATGTTGATGGTGTTCTCGAACGGGAACACGTTGAACATCGCCTCCTGCGTCACGACGCCCGCGTAGAGGTTGTCGCGGATGCCCAGGGAGTTGGTGAGCGCCATCTCCGCTTCCACGCGGTTGCGCTTGCGCATGGAGTCCGCGGCGATGTTGCCCAGCGGGGAATCACCGCCGTTGGAGTTGTTGCGCCGCTGCACGTCGAGCGGGGCGTAGGAGAAGATGGAGGTGAGCTGCAGCTTCACGTCCATGCCCAGCAGGTACGGGATGAGCAGGTCCGTCGTCTGCGCGTCTTCCTGCCGGCCGCACTCCGCGATGGCCTCGCGCACGCCCGGCGCCTCGATGAACTTGCCCGGATCCCAGAAGATGTTGTCGTCGAAGCGGTACTTGCGCATCGCCTCGTTGCACCAGAGGGCGTCCACCGGGAACGCGTGGTAGTCCTGGCTGATGACCTCGGCGCCCTCGTTCTCGCCCAGGTGCTCCGGCATCTTCACGACCAGCTCCAGGCGGCCCACGTACTTGGCGAACGCGCCCGAGTGCGACAGCACGACCTTGCGGCCGCTGGGGTCCGTCACCAGCTGCGGCGGGTTGAGCACCACGTGCAGGTGGCCGCCCAGCACCACGTCCATGCCGCTGACGCCCGCGATGTGCACGCGCACCACCGACTTGTCGTTGCCTTCCGGCCCGAACCACTCCAGCACCTTCCACTGGTCGTGCGCGCGGTTGATGAAGGGCTTCGCGCGGCCGTACTCATAGTAGGCCTCGTAGCCCTGGATGAGATCCTGGTCCTCGGTGAGGCCCAGGTGGCTGACGATGACAATCAGGTCCGTCACCGGGCGCAGCAGCTCCACGTAGGAGCGCGCGGCCTCGTTCTGCTCCAGCGGCGTCACCTGCAGGCTGTTGCCGCCCTCCACGATGGAGTTGAGCGAGGAGATGTTCGCCATGCCGATGACGCCCACCCGCAGGCCCTTCACCGTCCGGATGGTGTAGGGGTTGGTCACCATGGCGGTGCCGTTGGTGCCGGTCGTCTTCGGGTCGTCCCAGAAGTAGTTGGCGGCCAGCAGCGGGAAGTTGGCGAAGTTGCGCGCCTTCTGGGTGAAGTTGAGCGCGCCGGCGTCGAACTCGTGGTTGCCCACCACGGCGGCGTCCAGACGGTTTTCGGAGAGGAAGCGGAACTCCGCCTCGCCCGTGTTCACGTTGAAGATGGGCGCGCCCTGGAAGCAGTCACCCGAGTCCAGGTGCAGGATGCGGTCGCCCTTCTTGCGCTCGCGCTTGAGGATGGACGCGATGCGCGTGGCGCCGCCGAAGGGACCGGCCTCCGGGATGAGCTCCAGGTCCTGGTCCGTCTTCAGGGGTGTGAAGTCGTACGGGACGAGCCGCGAGTGGATGTCAGAGGTATGAAGGAGGGTAAGCCGCACCTCCTGACCCTCGAGGTGGTAGTCCTGGCCTTCCAGTACAGGCATGCACGAGGCGAGGGCCAGGGCGCAGGCGCAAAAGAGGCCGAGCAGTGCGCGACACATTCGTGACGGATCCGTGATTCGTAGGGAGTGACGACTTGAGGACGGCGCAACCTACGGGATCAAGGGTGCACGGGCAAGCAACGCCACCGTGGCACCTCCACCTACCAGGGCACCAGGAGAGCAGGCAGACATGCGTCCCAGCAGTTCCAATGTAACCGACATCGAGATCATCGAGGACTTCTCCGCCACGGCGCGTTGTGACGAAGGTTTCCTCCGGGTGCGTCGGCTGCGCTGCCGCAACCGGCGCGCGGATGGCTCTTCCTCCTCTGTGTACCGGGTGGATGTGGTGGACCGGCCACGGCTGGACGCGGTGTCGGTGCTCATCTACCGCCGCGCGTCAGATGGAAACGTGGAAGTCCTGACGCGGATGAACTTGCGCCCCGCGGCGTACTTCCGCCGCGAGCAGACCGCGTCCATGACGGTGCCCGACGCGGTGAGCTATCTGCGCGTGGAGGAGATCGTCGCCGGCCTGCTGGAGCCCTCGGACAAGGGCGAGGAGGGCCTTCGCCGCCGCGCGGCGGAGGAGGTGAAGGAAGAGGCGGGCTACACGGTGCGGCCGGAGGACATCCAGCTGTTGGGCGGCGCGTTCTTCCTCGCGCCGGGCATCCTTTCGGAGAAGGTCTTCCCGGCCGCGGTGGACGTCACCGGCGTGGCGCAGGGCGAGGTGGAGGGGGACGGCTCTCCTTTGGAGGAGGGCATCCACCTGCAGTGGCGGCCGCTGAGCGCGGTGCTGGACGCGTGCCGGCGCGGTGACATCGCGGACGCGAAGACGGAGGTCTCCCTCACGCGACTGCTCGCCCGGCTTTCCTGAAGCCGCTTGCTGTTTCCGGGGTGAGGACGGACGGGGTAGGGTGCTGCCCGTCCGTTTCCTCCTCCAGGCGAGGTTCGTCGCATGTCGTCGCTGCCCCCGTGGCTGGCCCAGCTGTTGCCCATCGTCATCCTGCTCGGGGCCATTGGCCTGGTGCTCTCACGGCTTCCGAAGGTGGAGCTGGGGCACAGCGATGCGTTCCGCCGCCGCCGCTTCCTCAACTGGTTCCCGCTGGGGCTCACGTACGCGTTCCTCTACATGGGGCGCTACAACGTCAACGTGGCGACGAGCGCCATGGGCGCGCAGACGTCCAACGCGGACTTCGCCACCATCTTCTTCTGGGGGACGCTCACGTACGGCGCGGCCTTCCTCCTCAACGGCCCGCTGACGGACAAGCTGGGCGGCCGCTTCACCATCCTGCTGTCCGCGGGCGGCTCCGCGGTGGCGAACATCGCTATGGGCGGGCTGGTGTACGCGGTGCTGAAGAACGGCTGGGCCCCGCCGGGCGGCGTGGTGGCGTGGCTCGCGGGCCTCTACAGCGTGAACATGTACTTCCAGAGCTTCGGCGCGGTCTCCATCGTCAAGGTGAACGCGTCGTGGTTCCACGTGCGGGAGCGCGGCCAGCTGGGCGGCGTGTTCGGCATCCTCATCTCACTGGGCCTGTACTTCGCGTTCGACTGGTGCCGCTTCATCGCGGACGCCGCGCCGGTGTGGTGGGTGTTCTTCGTGCCCGCGGCGCTGCTGCTGGGCTTCCTGGTGCTGGACTTCTTCGTCATCCGCGACACGCCGTCCCAGACGGGACACCCGGACTTCGACACGGCGGATGCGTCCAGCGGGGAGACGGGCCCGGCGCTCAGCGTGCCGCAGCTCTTCGGCAAGCTGCTCAGCAACCGCGTCATCGTGATCATCCTGGGCGTGGAGTTCTGCAGCGGCTTCCTGCGCAACGCGGTGATGCAGTGGTTCCCCAAGTACGCCAAGGCGGTGGGCGAGTCCGGCGGCTTCGTGGCCTCAAACTGGGGCATGCTGTCGTGCGTCGCCGGCATCCTGGGCGGCATGTTCGCGGGCGTCATCAGCGACCGCATCTTCGACTCGCGCCGGGGCCCCGTGTCCACGGTGCTCTACGCGGGCCTGCTGCTGGGCGCCGTGGGCGCGGTGTTCCTGCTGGGGACGGCCGGGGCAGGCTGGTCCGTGGTGTTCATGTCCCTGTGCGTCATCGGCGTGCACGGCATGCTGTCCGGCACGGCCACCATGGACTTTGGCGGCAAGAAGAACGCGGGCATCGTGGTGGGCATCATCGACGGTGCCGTGTACGCGGGCACCGCCATCCACGCGCTCGTCTACGGGAAGATCCTCCCCACGGGCGACGCGATGAAGGACCCCGCCAACTGGAAGCCGTGGCCCCTGGCCATGCTGCCCCTGGCCGTCGTGGGCCTGGTGCTGGCGTCGCGGGTGTGGCACGCGAAGCCCCAGCCCCGGGGCGCGCCCCTGCCGGTGGGCGACGTCGTCCCGGGCGCCGTGCCGGGCGCGTCGTCTCGTACGGGCACCAACGGTTGAGGCACCAGCGGAGCGCGCCGGGTGTGTGACCCCGGACGCGCCCCTGTCCTTTGGTGGGGGTGGCTCCCGTGTGACAGGCCTGTGACGTAGACTGGAGTTTGTGTCCCAGGCCCCCGAAGCGCTCCACAGCCGGTTCGACGTCCACGACCGCAAGCAGTTCGAGATCAAGCTCGAGTACCAGCCGACAGGCGCGGACGAGACGCGCTACCTGGTGGAGGCCTACCTCTTCCTGCCGTCGAGCCTGAACATCGACGCGGAGACGTACCCTCGCGCGGACTTCTACGCGGACATCCACAACTACGTGCGCTTCAAGACGCCGGTGATGGAGCTGGGGGAGCTCCTGTCGTCGGAGGGCTCGCCGCTGGTGAAGCTGGAGGCGTGGCAGCGCACGGGGCTGGCGCCGGAGGCGGACGTCGTCTACCAGGCGAAGCTCTTCTCGTGCGTGCTGCGAGGCGCGCTGCGCCGGTTCGCCACCACGGTGGAGACGCGCTGCGACGCCAAGGCCGGCGAGGCGGCGAGGGTGGACCTGGAGTCGGTGGTGCGCTCGGCGGGGGACTCCGTGCCCGCGGTGCTGGAGCGCTTCCGTGCGTGGCTGCGCGCCACCGGTGAGGCGAAGCTCCAGGAGAAGACGCGCGCGTCGCTGCGGCTGGTGGACGAGTACGTGAGCCTGCTGGTGGAGCAGTTCTTCCGCCGGGCGGTGGCGGACATGGACGCGCTGCCGCGCACGGGGCCGTGGCTGCCCCTGCGCAAGGGACTGATGCAGGCGGTGCTGCGCGAGGAGTCCTACCGCAAGGAGCACCGGCTGCGCTCCGTGTTGAGCCCCACGGGGGACAACGAGGAGTACATGCAGCGGCTGGGCTTCCTGAAGAAGTTCTGCATGAACGTGCTCTTCCTGTCCTCGCGCCGGCGGCAGCGGCGGCAGGGCTGGGAAGAGGTGCTGTTCGCCATCGCGGCGGGCGTGGCCATGGCCTTCGCCACGTCGGTGGCGCTCTGGGCGCAGGTCCGCTTCACGCAGGTGAGCCTCAACTTCTTCCTGGTGGCCGTGGTCGGCTACATGATGAAGGACCGCATCAAGGAAGGCCTGCGGCGCATGTTCAGCCGCGTGGCCGCCACGCACCTGTACGACCGCACCACGGATCTGGTGGACCCCGTCACGGCGCGCACCATCGGCATCTGCGAGGAGCGCGTGGACTACGGCGCGGCGGTGAAGGTGCCGCAGGCGGTGTCGTCACTGCGGCTGCACGACGACTTCCTCACCGTGTCCCAGGGCGAGCTGTCGGAGGCGGTGATCCGCTACCAGAAGCGCATCGTGCTGGACGCGCGCCTGCTGCCCCGCTCCGAGCGGGGCCTCACGGGCGTCACGGACATCCTCCGGCTGCACGTGGGGCGCTTCCTGCGCGACATGGACGAGCCGGAGTTCGCGCTGGAGTACGTGGACCTGGGGGACTTCTCCGTGGGCCACATCCGGGGCGCGAAGCGCTACCCGGTGGACCTGGTGTTCCGCTTCACGGTGATGGAGGCGGGCGTGCGCAAGGAGTCCGCGCAGCTGGTCCGGCTGGTGCTGGACCGCAACGGCATCCAGCGCATGCAGAACTTCGTCCGGGCCCCAGAGGCACTGGCGGCGGCTCCGGAGGCTCCGGCGGCGTCCGCGGAGCCAGGGGGGTCGGTGCCCATCCAGCCAGCCGCATGGCGCGCGGGCGCGTGATTTGATGGCCAGCCCCGCGCCGGGGGCATGTATCTTCCGGCGTCCATGGCTTTTGAAGACCTCAAGCAACGCGTGCGGCCGGACTGGCGCGACACGCTCCGGAGCATCCTGGAGAAGGCCCGCTCGCTTGGCCCCCAGGCGGTGCTGGCGTTCGACCTGGACTCCACCCTCTTCGACAACCGGCCCCGTCAGGCTCGCATCCTGCGCGAGTACGGCGACGCCCGGTCGTTGAGCCTGCTCTCCGTGTGCGAGCCGCGCCACTGGGACACCGGCTGGGACATGCGCGCCGCCATGCGGGCGTGCGGCATGGAGGACGCGGAGGTGGAGCGGCGCTACGCGGACGCGCGCGCCTTCTGGCAGGAGCGCTTCTTCACCAGCGCCTACTGCGTCTCCGACGAAGCGATTGAAGGGGCGGCGGCCTTCACCCAGGCGGTGGCCACCACGGGCGCGCAGGTCGTCTACCTGACCGGGCGCCATGAAGCGATGCGCGAGGGCACCATCGCGTGCCTGGCGCGCTGCGGGATGGTGACGCCTCCGGGTTCGGACGCGCGCGTGCACCTGGTCATGAAGCCCACGCTCGCGGAGAACGACGACGCCTTCAAGCGCGAGGCCCACCTGCGCCTGGGCCGCATGGGCACCGTGGTGGCGGCGTTCGACAATGAACCCACGCACGCCAATGACTACCGCCACCGCTTCCCGGAGGCGACAGTCATCCACCTGGCCACGGACCACTCGGGACGCGCCGTGGAATTGAAGGATGGCATCGTGTCGGTGCCCCATTTCGCATTGGAGGACGTGACGCACCGCGCCTGAAAGAAAGGCGGGGTGGAGACGGTTTCTGAAAGGCTTTGGAAGTCCCTTGGCCGCGCGCTAAGAGGCGCACGGCGTTCGCCGCCCTTTCCCCCTCGGGTCCCCAGGGGCGGCCCAGACGGAGGCATGCCGCGGTGGCCAGCGCGTACTCGAAGGACCTGTTGTTGACGATGTACCGGAAGATGTACCTCCTGCGCCGCTTCGAGGAGCGGGCCGGCCAGCAGTACACGCTGGGGAAGATCGCCGGTTTCTGTCACCTCTACATCGGCCAGGAAGCCGTGGCGGTGGGCTGCAACGAGGCCATCCGTCCGGACGACTACATGCTGTCCGCCTACCGCGACCACGGCCAGCCGCTGGCCCGTGGCAGCGACGCCGGGATGATCATGGCGGAGTTGTTCGGCCGGGGCTCCGGCTACAGCAAGGGCAAGGGCGGCTCGATGCACATCTTCGACATCGAGCACCACTTCTACGGCGGCTACGGCATCGTCGGCGGGCAGATTCCGCTCGCGGCGGGCATGGCCTTTGCGGCGCGCTACCGCAACGAGGACCGCGTCACGGTGTGCTTCTTCGGCGACGCGGCCGCGAACCAGGGCGCGTTCCACGAAACCTTCAACATGGCGCAGAAGTGGAAGCTGCCGGTCATCTACATCTGCGAGAACAACCGCTACGGCATGGGCACGGCCATCGCGCGCACGTCCGCGGTGCCGGAGATCCACAAGCGCGCCTCCGCGTACGGCATGCGTGGCGAAGCGGTGGACGGCATGGACGTCCTCAAGATGTACGAAGCGGTGAAGGACGCCGCGGAGTACTGCCGCGCGGGCAAGGGCCCCGTGCTGATGGAGGCGAACACGTACCGCTTCCGCGGCCACTCGATGGCGGACCCGGCGAACTACCGCACCAAGCAGGAGGTGGAGGACGAGCGCAAGAACGACCCCATCCCCAAGCTGCGCGAGTTCGCGATGAAGCAGGGCTTCAACCTCTCCGATGCGGACTTCGAGGCCATCGAGGAGGAGGAGAAGCGCGCGGTGGACGCGGCGGTGAAGTTCGCCGACGAGTCGCCCGAGCCCAGCGTGGAAGAGCTGTGGCGCGACACCATCGTGGAGCCGGGCGAGGAGGACGTGCGCCCGCGCGAGCGCGTGCTGGGCGTGAAGGTCACCAACTGGCCGAAGTACCCGTCGGGCCAGGAGTTGAAGGTGACGTGGGACCTGGAGCCCCGCGCCGAGGCCGAGCAGGCGGACAAGAAGGCGGGCCTGAGCCGCTAGCGCTCACGTTCTCCCCCAGCCACTACCCTTTCGAGATTCGAGTTCGGAGCCGACGATGCCCGAGTTGATGTATCGCGAAGCGTTGAACCAGGCGCTCGCCGAGGAGATGGAGCGCGACGCCAATGTGTTCCTCATTGGCGAGGAAGTGGGCCGCTACAACGGCGCGTTCAAGGTGTCCCAGGGCCTGCTGGACAAGTTCGGGAGCGCGCGCATCATCGACGCGCCCATCAGCGAGCTGGGCTTCACCGGCCTCTCCGTGGGCGCCGCCGCGGTGGGTCTGCGCCCCGTGGTGGAGATGATGACCTGGAACTTCGCCATCCTGGCGATGGACCAGATCGTCAACAACGCGGCCAAGCTGCGCCACATGAGCGGCGGCCAGCTGCGCTGCCCCATCGTGTTCCGCGGCCCGGGCGGCGCGGGCGGCCGGCTCTCCAGCCAGCACAGCCAGTCGCTGGAGGCCAACTACGCGCACTTCCCCGGCCTGAAGGTGATTGCCCCGGCGACCCCGGCGGACGCCAAGGGCATGCTCAAGAGCGCCATCCGGGACGAGAACCCGGTGGTCATGTTCGAGGGCGAGCGCCTCTACGCCATCAAGGGCGAGGTGCCGGAAGGCGAGCACATCGTTCCCCTGGGCAAGGCGGACGTGAAGCGTGAGGGCACGGACGTCACGCTGATCACGTGGAGCCGGATGTACTACTTCTGCATGGAGGCCGCGGAGGCCCTGGCGAAGGAAGGCATCAGCGTGGAGGTGCTGGACCTGCGCACCCTGCGGCCCCTGGACGAGGAGGCCATCCTCGCGAGCGTGCGCAAGACGAACCGCGTGGTCATCTGCGAGGAGGGCTGGGCGCTGGCCGGTATCGGCGCGTCCGTGGTGGACCTCATCCAGTCCCAGGCGTTCGACGACCTGGACGCGCCCGTCGTGCGCGTCACCGGGTTGGATGTGAACATGTCCTATGCGGCGAACCTGGAGAACGCGACCCAACCGGACGCGCCCAAGATCATCGCCGCCATCAAGAAGGTGCTGTACCGCGAGGGAGCCTGAACGCGTATGGCGACGCCCATTCAGATGCCCAGCCTTTCCCCGACGATGAAGGAGGGGAAGATCGTCAAGTGGCTGAAGAAGGTGGGAGACAAGATCTCCTCCGGAGACGCCATCGCCGAGGTGGAGACCGACAAGTCCAACCTCGAGGTGGAAGCCTTCGACGACGGCTACCTCATCCAGATTTCCGTGCCCGAAGGCGAGGTCGCCGCGGTGGGTTCGCCCATCGGCTACCTCGGCGCCAAGGGAGAGAAGGCCACGGGGAGCGCTCCCCAGGCCGCGGCGCCCCAGAAGACGGAGGCCCCCAAGGCCGCCGCCCCTGCCGCCGCGCCGAAGCCTCCCGAGCAGGCCCCGGCCCCCGCCGCCAGCGGCGCGGGTGAGGGGATTGCCATCCTGATGCCCTCGCTCTCCCCGACGATGACGGAGGGGAAGATCGTCAAGTGGCTGAAGAAGGAGGGGGACAAGATCTCCTCCGGGGACGCCATCGCCGAGGTGGAGACGGACAAGTCCAACCTCGAGGTGGAGGCGTACGACGACGGCACGCTCGCGCGCATCACCGTGCAGGCGGGCGACATGGCCAAGGTCGGCGCGCCCATCGCGTTCCTCACGCCCAAGGGCGCCAAGGCCGGGGCCTCCGCTCCGGCGGCCGCACCCCAGGCTCCGGCCGCTCCGAAGGCACCTGCCCAGGCTCCCGCCGCCGCGGCTCCGTCCGCGCCCGCCGGGGGACAGGTCGTTCCGCTGCGCCGCGAGCCCCAGGCTCCTGCTTCGGGGGGTGGTGCTGGCGGCCGGCTGCGCGCCAGCCCCCTGGCGAAGCGCATGGCCCAGGAGCGCGGGCTGGACATCAGCCAGGTGCGCGGCACGGGTCCGCTGGGCCGCGTGGTGAAGCGCGACGTGGAGCAGGCGCTGGGCCAGGGCCTGGCGAAGGCTCCCGCGCAGGCGCCGGCGGCGAAGAAGGCCGCTGCTCCGGAGGTTCGCGCCTTCGGCACGCGCCCTGAGCCGCAGGCGGTGCCCATGTCCTCCATGCGCAAGGTCATTGGCCAGCGCATGTCGGAAGTGAAGCCCGGCGTGCCGCACTTCTACCTGACGGTGGAGGTGGAGATGGACGCCGCGGTGAAGATCCGCGAGGAGGCCAAGGCGCTGGACCTCAAGGTGTCCGTCAACGACATCATCGTGAAGGCGGCGGCCATCGCGCTGCGCCGTTCACCGAAGATGAACGTGTCGCTCCAGGGCGATCAGGTGCTGCACTTCGGCACCGTGGACGTGGGCATCGCGGTCGCCATCGAGGACGGGCTGATCACCCCCATCATCCGCGACGCGGACCTGAAGGGCCTGCAGGCCATCTCCTCCGAGTCCCGCGACATGGCGGAGCGCGCCCGCAAGCGTTCGCTGAAGCCCGCCGAGTACACAGGCGGCTCGCTCACGGTGAGCAACCTGGGCATGTACGGCATCGACCAGTTCATCGCCGTCATCAACCCGCCCCAGTCCGCCATCATCGCGGTGGGTGCCGTGGCGGAGAAGGCCGTGGTGCGTGACGGCCAGCTGGCGGTGCGCAAGATGATGACGGTGACGCTGTCGGGTGACCACCGCGTCATCGACGGGGCCACCGGCGCGGAGTACCTCCGTGAGCTGAAGGGGCTCCTGGAGCACCCCTCGCGGTTGCTGTTCTAGCGGTCGAGCAGTCCGCCGCCTTCGCCCCCGTGCGACACGCACGGGGGCGGGGCATGGCCTGGATTACTCCCGCGTCGGCTCGTCCGACTCGACGTCCTTCTCCAGCTTGCGCTGCGCCTCGGTGACGCTCGCCTGGTCTGAGCGCTTCGTGCCCGTCTCCAGCTCCTCCTCGTGCTCCTGGCTGCGGCCCTGGATGCCGGGCCACGGCTCCGGGCGGGTGGCTTCGACGTGCTTCACGGGCTTCACGTCCTCGTTCTTCTTGTTCGCCATGGTGCGTTACTCCTCCCTGGAAACGGGGGTGTGGGTCGTACGACCGTGGCGGTACGGTGGGATGCCCACACCCGGGTGGCCACCCGGTGGGATGGAGGAGCAGAGCGCCTGCTTGCCTGACTAACTACGGATGGCGAAAAAAGGTCGGCAGGCGGCGCGGTTCGCTGCTTAACTTCTCACTCAATGAACGACGACATGACTCGCGAGCGCCTGGGACTTGGACTGCAGGAGGTGGAGCTGTCACCGGCCCCCCTGACTCCGGTGGTGTCCCTGGCGCACTCGCTGCAGCAGGCGTTTCGCGGCGCGGTGTTCCCGCTCACCGCGGAGCAGTTGGTCTGGGTGGCGCGGGAGAACGAGGCGCCGTCTCACGTGGTGTCGCTGCTGGGCACGTTGCCCCGGGGCCGTTTCCCGTCGGTGGACACGGTGGCCCTCGCGCTCGGGAACGCCTCCGTCTGAGGCGGAGTGCTGTTTGCGACGTTCGCCCCCGGCCTGGGTACAAGGTACCCCCAGGCGCGCGGTCGGACGTGCGCGTTATCTTCGGCGCGACCAGCCTGTCTTCCGGATGAGGAAGCCACGGTCTGGAGGAGCTCCATGAACGCCTCGGACCTGCCCGCCGTGCTGTACGTGGACGACGACGCCCTCAACCTGAGGGTGTTCGACGCCAACTTCGGGCAGCGGTTTCGCATCTTCCGGTGCTCGTCCCCCAACGAGGCCCTGGCGCTGCTGGATCAGCGGCGTGGGGAGATTGGCGTGGTGCTGTCGGACCAGCGCATGCCGGGGATGACGGGCGTGGAGTTGCTGGAGAAGGCCCGCACCATCGCGCCGGACGCCAAGCGCATGCTGGTGACGGCGTACGCGGACATGCAGGCCGTCATCGACGCGGTGAACCGCGGCCAGGTGACGCGCTACTTCGTCAAGCCGTGGGACCGCGCGGAGCTGCTGGCGGCGCTGGAAGACGCGCTGAAGATTGCCCGGCTGGAGCTGCGCATCCGCGAAGTGGAAGGCCGGATGATGAAGTCCGAGCGTCTGGCCACGCTGGGCCAGGTGACCGCGGGCATCGCGCACGAGCTCATGGGCCCGGTGGGCTACCTCACGCAGAACGTGTCCTCGCTCCAGCGCGACATGCACCGCGTGGTGCAGTACGTGTCGCGCCACCTGGCGACGGATCCGGACGCGGAGGTGTCCTCCACCATCGAGGACCTGCCGTCGCTCATCAAGGACCTGTCCGAGGGCGCAAGCCACCTGCGCGGCGTGGCGCTGGGCCTGCGCGCGCAGGCTCGCGGCGAGGACATGGAGGCCACCGCGGACGTGGCGGAAGTCGTGTCCTTCGCGGTGAAGCTGGCGCGAGCGGAGGTGCGCGACCGGGCGCGGCTCACCAGCAACGGCGAGCCCATCCGCATCGTGTTCGGGCCGGTGAAGCTGTGCCAGGTGCTGCTCAACCTCATCGTCAACGCGGCACAGGCCATGGAGGGCACGGGCCGTCCGGGCCGCATCGACGTGCGGTGGGCGGCGCGCGACGAGGAGGTGGTGCTGTCCGTGGCGGACAACGGGTGCGGCATCCCCGTGGCGCTCCAGGAGCGCGTGTTCCAGCCGCTGTTCACCACGAAGCCCGTGGGCATCGGCACGGGGCTGGGCCTGTCCATCTGCCGGGAGCTGGTGACGCAGTTCGGCGGTCAGCTCCGCCTGTCGTCCACGCCGGGCGAGGGCACCGAAATCGAGCTCACCTTCAAGCGAGCCCCGCTCCCTTGAGCCCGAAGGCGTTGTGCAAGAGCCGCCACACCCGGTAGAGGGTGTCGCTCTCCTGTGGCCGCACGTTCCGCACCAGGAGTGCGCGCCGGGGCGCGGTTTCCGGACCGTACTCCACCACCAGTGCGTATCCGCCCTTCGGAGGCTGGAGGATGTGGACCGCGCGCACGTCGTCGAAGGGGAGCGTCTCCGTGCGCGCCGCGCCGGGGGCCCACGCGAGCGTCTCCAGCCGCAGGGATTCCGTCTTGAAGTGCAGCACGAAGCGCCGCCGCTGAAGCCGCGCCTCCAGCACCAGCGCGCCGCCCACCATGGCTCCCGCCAGCACGAGCAGCAGGGTCGCGGCGCCCGGCGTCCGGGCCGAATCCAGGATGAGGAAGAGCAGCCCCACCCCCGTGCACACGGCGGCCAGGCCCACGAGCAGCGTGGGCAACAGCCGCAGCGTCCAGGGCGGCGGTAGGGACTCACCCACCAGCCGGCCCCCATCGTAGAAAAGCCGTACGTCGCCCAGCCGCGGCGGCACCCGGTTCTCCCGGAGCGCGTCTTCGAAGCTCACTCGGCGAGCATAGTGGGCGTGCCTGTTTCCCACCCTCGAAGTTGGACGTGAGCTGTGCGATCCTCCCAATTCATGGATCTCCCGTTCGAGACCGGCGAAGGTGAAGGGGAAGGGCGGGGGACGCTCGCCTCGAAGGTGCTGCTGGTGGATGACGAGCCGGTGGTGCTCGACATCTGCGTGCGCCTGTTGGCGCGCGAAGCGGACCTCATCGTGTCCCCCGTGGGCAGCGCGGAAGAAGCGCTCGTCCTCTTGAAGGACCAGCGCTTCGACGTGCTGGTGACGGACAAGAACCTGCCCGGCATGGGCGGGGTGGAGCTCATCGCGGAGGCGCGGCGGATGCAGCCCGCGCTGGAGGCGGTGATGATCACCGCCTACGCCAGCTCCGAGTCCGTCATCGCCGCGTTCGCCGCCGGCGCCAGTGACTACATCGTGAAGCCCTTCGACGACCTGCGCGTGCTGCGGGCCAAGGTGCGCGCCGCGCTGGAGCGCCGCTCGGAGCGCGTGCGCACGCGCGACGGCGCCCGGGAGATGGCCCGGCAGGCCGCCGCGCTGCTGGACGCGGGCCGGGACGCCCCGGAGCCCGCGCACGAAGCGCTGGAGACGGAGCTGCGCAACTACGAGCAGGCCGTGCGCCTGGGCCACACCGGCAACGTCGCGGTGGTGGGCAGCGCGGAGGCCGTGAAGGTGCTGCGCGACGCGTCCTTCGAGGTGGTGGAGCTGCCGCCGTACTCGCCCCAACTGGAGAGCGCGGACGTGGTGGTGGTGGAGACCGGGGATCCGCAATGGCACACGCTGGCGGAGCGGCTCCAGGGCCGTTCCCCGGACGTGGTGCTCCTGGCCGGCGAGGACGCCGACCTGAGCGACCTGCTGGAGGCCATCACCCTGCGCATGGACCTGGTGGGCTACGGCCAGGCCAATGCCGCCCGCGTCCTGCCGGAGAAGGTGCGCATGCTGCTGATGCGCCGGGGCATCCAGCGCGCCCAGCAGCGGCTCACCGCGGCGCTGGACACCTTCCGCCAGAGCATCGCGACCACGAACTGAGCAGGGGCGGTTGCGCCGGGGCGCACAACGGGCCGCGTCCGGAAGCACGGGCGCGGCACCGCCGGAGGCGCAGGGCAGGATGCACAAGCCCGCAAAGCGAAACGCCCACCTTCGTTTCCGAAGGTGGGCGTCTCTGAGTGACCCTGCCGGGATTCGAACCCGAGTTTGAGCCGTGAGAGGGCTCCGTCCTAACCACTAGACGACAGGGCCGGCTTGTTTCCCTACAACCACTGTGTTTCTGCTGCTGCTTCCTACATTCTCCGTTCTGACCAGTCAACCGGAGATTTTCAGCTGGGGAACTAGGATTCGAACCTAGATAAGCAGAGTCAGAGTCTGCTGTCCTGCCGTTAGACGATTCCCCAAGGCGCTGCGTGCTGCTGTTGCGGGCGCTTCTACTACCGACTTCTGCTGCTGACTTCAACTACTTCGTTTTCCTGACCGGCTTGCCTTCGGACTTCTTCGCCGGCTTCGCCGACCCCTGCAACGGGACGACGTAGATGCGAACCTCTTCGTTCGCTTCGTAAATATTCAGCCCCTCGAAGTTCTTCCCGGAGGGGTTGGAGATGTGCACGGCCTTGACGCCCGGCTGGTTGACGACGGACCGCCTCGGGTAGCTCGAGGTCGGGTAGACGTTCTTGTAGTAGTCGAGCGTCGCCTCGAAGTCGCGCGAAGCCCGGTACCGGTTCTCGCCCACCTTCTGGGCACCATCGGGAATCTGGGCGCCGTTCACCAGCTCGGCGCCAGAGGCCGTTGCCCAGAGGGCGAGCAGCACCGCCCCGAGCGGGCGCGCCTTATAGAAATGCGGTCTCAGGCTGTCAAGCGGTCGCGTCATCGCCGGCCAAGATAGGGCCCGGCGATGCCCGCGTCCACCGTCAATCTCACGTCCCGCGAGCCAGCGCCGCGTCGATGCGCCGCAGGGCTTCGTCGCGCCCCACGAGCAGCAGCGTCTCCCCGATGCCGGGGCTGGTGGTGTTGCCGGTGATGGCCACGCGCAGGGGCTGGGCCACCTTGCCCATGCCCACCTGGGCGGCCTCGCTCACCGTCTTCACCACGCCGTCCAGCGGCTCCACGGTCCAGGCGGGCAGGGCGGCCAGCTGCTCCCGGGCCTGGCGCAGCAGGTTGAGCGAGTCCCCGCTCAGGTGCTTGGCGGCGGCCTTCTCATCCAGGGTGACGCCGCTCTTGAAGTAGATGGACGCGGTGTTCGCCATCTCGTCCAGGGTGCGCGAGCGCTCGCGCAGCGCGAGCACCAGCGGCTCCAGGCGCGGGTCGCCCTTCGCCTGGAAGCCGCGGGCCTCCAGGAAGGGGACCAGCCGCTCCGCGACCACGGCCGGGGGCAGCAGCTTGAACCACTGCTGGTTGAGCCACTGGAGCTTCTCCGGGTTCCACACGCCGGAGGTGCTGCCCACGCCGTCGAAGTCGAACCACTCCACCATCTGCTCGCGGGTGATGACCTCGTCGTTGCCGTGGCTCCAGCCCAGGCGGATGACGAAGTTGAGCAGCGCCTCCGGCATGATGCCCGTGCGCTTGTGCAGCATCACGTCCGCTTCCGGGTGCTTGCGCTTGGAGAGCTTCTCCCGGTCCGGCCCCAGGATGAGCGGCAGGTGCGCGAAGTCCGGCGGCGTCCAGCCCAGCGCCTTGTAGAGCATCAGCTGCGGGAAGGTGGAGTTGACGTGCTCCTGGCCGCGCGACACCAGGGTGATGTCCATCAGGTGGTCGTCGATGACGCAGCCGTAGTTGTAGAGCGGGATGCCGTCCGCGCGCATCATCACCCAGTCATCCAGGTCCGAGTGCGCCTTGGTGATGGTGCCCAGCACCTTGTCGTCGAAGGACACGGTGCCTTCGCCCGCGGGCATGCGGAAGCGGATGACGGCGTCCTCCAGCTTCTTGCCGGGGGGCGGGCCCTTCAGGTCGTGGCAGGTGCCCTCATAGCGGTAGCTGCCCTGGCCCTTCGCCTTCTCCACCGCCTCGCGGCGCTGGGTGATCTCCTCGCGGGTGCAGTAGCACCGGAAGGCCTTGCCCTCCGCGATGAGCTGGTCCGCGTACTTGCGGTACGTATCCAGGCGCTGGGTCTGGAAATAGGGACCGTACTTCGGGTCCTCCTTGCCGGGGCCCTCATCCCAGTCCAGGCCCAGCCAGTTGAGGCCGTCCAGGATGGCCTTCACGGACTCCGGCGTGGAGCGCTCCTGGTCCGTATCCTCCATGCGCAGGATGAAGGTTCCGCCGTAGCGCTTCGCGTAGAGGTAGTTGAAGAGCGCGGTACGGGCGCCTCCGATGTGGAGGTATCCAGTAGGTGACGGAGCGAAGCGGACGCGGGGTTTTGACGGAGCCATGGGCAGGCGCGCGATAGCAGGACGGGTGCACGAGGGTCAACGCAAGCCGCCCGCTTGGGGTTAGGCTGCGCGGCCAAGGAGACGTTCCATGTCGATTCGACACGCGGTTCGCACGGTGGTGCTGGCCACCCTGCTCGGAGGGCTGCCGGTGGGGGCCACCACGATGCTGCGGGCGGACCTGCCCCAGATGGCGCAGACGTCGGACGCGGTGGTGCAGGGCGTCGTCCGGCGCGTGCAGAGCCGCTGGAGCGGCGACAAGCAGCGCATCGTCACCGACGTGGAGATCCAGGTGACGGAGGCCCTCAAGGGGCAGCCCGGCGGCACGGTGCTCGTCACCCAGCCGGGCGGCCGGGTGGGGGACATTGGCCAGGTGGTGAGCGGCCTGGCGTCCTTCTCCGAGGGCGAGGAGGTCGTCGTCTTCCTGGAGAAGCGCGGCGCGTCCGCGTTCCAGCTGTCCGGCATGGCGCAGGGCAAGTACCAGGTGAAGCGCACCGGCCCGGGCGCGATGGCGGTGCCGGCGTCCACCGGGGACGCGGTGCTGATTGATCCGAAGACGCGCCAGGAGACGGTGTCCAACGCGAAGACAGTGACGCTGGAGGAGCTGAAGGCCTCCGTGCGCGCGGCGGTCCAGGCGCAGCAGGCGGCGCCCGCGAAGAAGGGGAGCAAGTGATGGGCGCGCTCGCGTCGTGGGTGGTGCTGGCGGCGGTGATGGGACAGAGCTCCGCGCCGTACGTGCGCAGCCGCGTGTCCCCCGGGGATGAGACCACGCAGTGCCTGTATTGGACGCAGACGCGCGTCAACTGGCAGCAGAGCAGCGTGGGCAACCCGAAGGTGACGAACCACACGGAGTTCGACGCCATCACCCGCTCGTTCCAGAGCTGGCAGGACATCTTCAGCAGCTGCGGCAACCTGTCGCTGGTGGAGGGCTCGCGCGTGGACTCGCGGACGGTGGGCTACAACCGCTCCGGCGACAACATCAACCTCATCCTCTTCCGCAGCCGCGCCTGTCGCGACGTCGTGGACGCCAGCGACACCTGCTTCACCCAGGACACGTGCGCGAACACGTACGACTGCTGGGATGACAGCGACGGCACCATCGCCATCACGCTCACCACGTACGATGAGCGCACGGGCATCGTCTACGACTCGGACATCTCCTTCAACGCCGCGCGCTTCGACTTCACCACCGGCAACGGCGCGCCGTGCGGCATCGTGGCGGATCCCAACTGCGTGGACACGGACGTGCAGAACACGGCCACCCACGAGGTGGGCCACTTCGTCGGTCTGGACCACACGCTGGCGACGGGCTCCACCATGAACCCCAGCGCGCCTCCGGGTGAGACGTCCAAGCGCAACATCGACTCCGGTTCGCGCAGCTTCGTGTGCGCCGCGTACCCCAAGGGCAGCGCCAGCCAGCCCTGCTTCCCGGTGCCGGGCGGGAACGGCGATGGGAATGGCGACGGGGATGGCGACGGCGATGGCTGCACCGCGGCGACGGGGGGGCTGGCCGCGCTGCCGCTGCTGGCCGCGGCCTCGCTGCTGGCGCGCCGCCGCAGGAGCGCGCGGTGAGCTGTCGCCTGCTGCTCCTGGGAGTGCTGCTGTGCGCGGGAGCGGCGGGCGCGCAGCAGGACTACAAGCGCACGCTCGTGCCGGGCCGGCCGCTGTGTCTGGTGTGGCCGGGGCGTGACTACGTCTATCACCTGGACGTGGCCGGCAGCACGCGCACGCCCGGGGACACGGAGGTCGCCGCCATCGAAGCGGCCTTCGACTCGTGGCGGGCGCTGTCCTCGACGTGCAGCGACTTCCGCTTCATCCGGGGCGAGGATTGGTCGCGCTCCATCGCGGTCGGCTACGACGAGGAGCACCCCTTCGACAACTACAACGTCGTCACCTTCCGCGAGCGCAACTGCCAGGACGTCGCCCCGCCGGACGATGCGTGCTGGGAAGAGGAGACGTGCGGCAACGTCTACCAGTGCTGGGCGCACGGGGGCGCCACCATCGGGCTCACCACGTCCTCGTTCAGCTTCAAGGACGGCTTCGTCGTGGACTCGGACATCGAGCTCAACGCGGCGGAGACGGACTACGGCCCCAGCTTCCTGTTCACCACCGTGAACGGCCCGCCGTGCTCGGGCACGGCGTCCACCGACTGCGTCGCCTACGACGTGCAGAACACGATGACGCACGAGATTGGCCACGTCATCGGGTTGGACCATGTCTTCTCCGCGGGCTCCACCATGGAGGCCACCGCTTCACAGGGAGAGACGTCCAAGCGGATCATCGACGCGGGCTCCGCGGCCGGCTTCTGCTCCGCCTATCCGCGCGGCCTGCCGCCCACGCAGTGCCGCATCCCGGAGGATCCGGGCGTGAAGCTCGTGGCGGACGGGAAGGGCACCGGCTGCGGTGCTTCCGCCGGAGGCCCGGCCGTGGCCGTCATGCTGCTCTGGGGCTTCGCGCTGATGCGCAGGAGCAGGCGGTCAGCGGCCCCGCTGGCCGGCCTCCCTGGCGCTGCCCCGGACGGGGCGCGCGGTTAGACTGTGGCCGTGGCCGTCGCCTTCTTCGACCTGGACAGGACGCTGCTCGCCGCCAACTCCGCGTCGCTCTGGGTGCGCCGCGAGCTGGCCCTGGGCCACATCTCCCGTTGGGAGGCCCTGCGCGCGAGCATGCTGCTCGCCCGGTACCACCTGGGCTTCGTGGCCATGCAGGACGTGCTCCTGCGCGCCACGGCCCTGCTGACGGGCTCCGACGCGAAGGCCCTGGAGGCGCGCTCCGCGGAGTTTTACGCGGAGGCCGTGCGCGGCCAGTACCGCCCCGGAGCGCTGGCCGCGCTGGAGGCCCACCGCGAGGCCGGAGACCGGCTGGTGCTGCTGACGTCGTCCTCGGGCTACCTGTCCGACCTGGTGGCGCGCGAGCTGCGCCTGGACGGCGTGCTGTGCAACCGCTTCGAGGTGGACGCGGCGGGGCTTCACACCGGACGCACGCTGGGCGAGGTCTGCTTCGGCGAGGGCAAGCGGTTCTACGCGGAGGCCACCGCGAAGGATGCGGGGGTGCCGCTGTCCGCGTGCGCCTTCTACACGGACTCGTATTCGGACCTGCCCGTGCTGGAGGTGGTGGGGCGCCCGGTGGTGGTGAACCCGGACCACCGCTTGCGCCGCGAGGCCCGGAGGCGGGGCTGGCCGGTGGTGGACTGGGGCGTGCCTCCTGGAGGCGCCACCCCGTCCGTCCCACCGTCGCCGCCGCTGGTGCCCTCCACCGGCCCCTGAAGAACGCGGTGGAGGCGAAGCGGCGCGCTTCTTCAGCGGCGCGGGGACACGAGCCGCATGGTGAAGGTGTAGTCCACGTTCACCGGGCGGCCCTGGTACTGGATGGGCTTGTAGACGCGGGACTGGAGCGAGTCGAGCACCGCCCGGTCCATGTGCTGCACCATCTTCAGGATGCGGCAGTTCTCCACGCGGCCCTTGTTGGTGATGGTGCAGCGCACCGCCACGAGCCCCTCCGCCTTGATGGCGAGCGCCTCGCGCGTGTAGGCGATGTCCCGGCCCTCCTCCAGCATCACCGGCCGCTCCATGGCGTCGTTGAAGGGGATGACGGCGTTCGGGTTGACGGGCGCGAGCGCGCCGGTCGTCAGCGACGGCACCGCGAGGCTGCCCGCCGCGCTCACCTGCGACGCCGCGGCCGACGAGCCCACCGCGCCCAGCGCCTTGTCCGTCGTCGTGGCGGGGACCGCCGCGGCGGTGGTGGACGACGTCGACGACGGATTCGCCTGCATCATCACCGGCGCCGCGAGTCCACCCGGCGTCGCCGGGGCCACGTTCTCGAAGTCCTCGGGGGTGGAGGCGCTGGCCAGGTCCACGCGGCTCGGGCGCTCACCGCCGCCCCGGCGCTTGGTCAGCTTCTGGGACAGCACCACCTCACCGGAGCCGCCCGTGATGATGGTCTCCGTCTGGTAGCCCTCCAGCGCGAAGGTCAGCTCCGCGGTGATGCTGCCCTCGCTGCCCAGCGGCAGCTCCATCACGAAGGGCGTCACGCCCTTCTCCTTGCCCCTGTAATAGACGCGTGCGCCGGACGGCTGGCTCATCAGCCGGAAGCGCACCTTGCCCGCCGCGGGCGGCGTCGAGGGGGCTTCCGCCACCGTCTCCGGCTTGCCGGTGGGGGCCGTGGTCTGGGTGGTCACCGGCTGCGCGGGCTTCTCCTCGGAGCTGCCACCGCGCAGGAGGAACAGCGTGATGCCCACGAGCCCCGCGACCATCACGCCGCCCAGGGCGCCCATCATGAGCGTACGCTGGCGGGCGCGCTGCACGTCCGGCGGCACGTCCACGCTGATGTCCACCGCGAGCCCACCGTCCGCGGGCTCCGCGTTGCCCACGTTGGCGAACAGCGGGGACGCGTAGGGGCCCGTCGTCGGCGGAGAGGGGTAGGGCCCCGTGGTCGACGCGCCACCCAGCCGGCGGAACACGCCGCTGTTGCCGCCCGCGGCCATGTGCGCCTCGCGCAGGCCCTCCAGCAACTCGTCCATCGTCTGGAAGCGACGCGCCGGATCCTTCTCCAGGCAGCGGCGCACCACCATTTCAATCTCCGGCGGCACCGCGAGGTCCGGGCGCACGGACTGGAAGGTGGGGGGCGGCTCCTTGTAATGGGCGAAGATGAGCTCGATGTGGTCGCGCGCGATGAAGGGCGGCCGTCCCATCAGCATCTGGAACAGCATGACGCCCAGCGAGTACACGTCGCTGCGCGCGTCCGCCACGTTGCGCGCCTGCTCCGGCGCCATGTACTGCGGCGAGCCCAGGAACGTGCCGTTCTGGGTGATTTCGGGGCTGACCGGCCCCTCCTGCGGCGCCACGGACTTCACGAGGCCGAAGTCCAGGACCTTCACCAGGTCCTGATCCGCCTCGTTGAGGATCATGATGTTCGCGGGCTTCAGGTCGCGGTGGATGATGCCCAGCGCGTGCGCCTCGCGCAGCGAGCGGCACACCTGCTGAGCCACCGACACCGCGCGCGCCCAGGGCAGCGGCCCGGCCTGGCCCAGCACCTGCTGGAGTGTGCGGCCCTCCAGGTACTCCATCGCGATGTAATAGATGCCGTCGTCCGTCTGCCCGTAGTCGATGACGGTGACGGTGTTCGGGTGCCGGAGCTTCGAGGTCAGTGACGCTTCACGCAGGAAGCGCTTCTGGAAGCCCGGGTCGCGGCTGCTCGGAAAATTGGGGTTGAGCACCTTGAGCGCGACCACGCGCTCCAACGGTGCCTGCAGGGCGCGGTACACCTTGCCCATTCCACCAACGCCCAGGGGCTCCAGAATGCTGAAGCGGCCATTCAACGTCCGGCCGATGAGCGGATCCGTTCCCGGGGCCTCAGGGCTCGGGGAATCGCTCTTGATCATTCGTGTCCCCTAGATGCTGCGTGCAGCATGGTTTCTCCGGCAAAAGCAGCGCACCCGTATCCAAGCACAACTCGCAGGTGCGGCGCACCCCAAGGGGGTCTGGAATCCACCACGTCGGGGCAACCACGACCCCGGTCGCAGGGGGGGATGTGAGCGGCGACCTTCGGGTAAGCCCGCATTGCTTTGGACAGCGATCCCGGATTACGGTTTTTCTTCCTGCCTGCCATGCGGCGGGCGGAGTTCATCTTGATGGCTGAAACCCCCAGAGTCCCCGTTCCTCCGCAGGTGCGCCGGGTCTCCGTGCAACAGCGCCTGAGCGCGCTGGAGGCGGAGCAGACCCAGCTGCGCCAGGAGCTTGTCTCCCTGCAGGGTGAGGTGCGCCTGCCCGGTCTCTACCTGACCGTGGAGGCAGGCAACACGACCGCGCTGGTGCCGGCGAAGCAGGTGCAGGAGGTCGTCCGGCTGGTGGCGTTGGATCCGCTGCCCGGCGCGCCGGTGCACGTGTCCGGCTCCTTCGTGTACCGCGGCAGTCCGGCGGTGGTGGTGGACGTGGCGCGCATGATGGGCGTGAAGCGCACGCCGGATCTGGACTCGCTGCTGGTGGTGGTGGACGCGGGCCGCATGGTGGCGCTGCTGGTGGACCGGGTGAAGGACCTGGTGGAGACGCCGGTGCTGGTGGACGGCACGCCGGGCGGCGAGGAGAAGATGCCCTGGGACGGCACCGGGCTGATGGCCGGGCTGTGCCGCACGCCGGAGGGGCTGCGTCCGCTGCTCCGCACGAGCGCGCTGCTGAACGGAACGGAGGGCCTGTGAGCGAAGGGCTTCTCGACGACGCAACGCTCGCGAAGGTCGAGGAGGTGCTCCAGGGCGCCTGCGGCCTGACGCTCGCGAGCAGCCTGCGTCGCTCGTTGGAGCCCGCGCTGTCACGCGCCGCGCTGTCGCGCAACCTGACCGAGACGACCTTCCTCCGCCAGCTGCTCATGCGCGAGCCGGCGGCGGTGGAGGCGTTCATCGAGCACGCCGTCATTGGCGAGACCTACTTCTTCCGTCACCCGGAGCACCTGCGCGCGCTGGCGTCGCGGGCCCGGCTGCACCAGGGCGGCCCGTTCCACGTCTGGAGCGCGGGCTGCGCGAGCGGCGAGGAGCCCTACAGCATCGCCATGGCGCTGATGGCCGCGGGGCTGGGCAACGGCGGGCGCTTCCGCGTGCTGGCGACGGACGTGTCCGGCCGGGCCCTGCTGCGCGCGAAGTCCGCGGTGTACAGCCCCTGGTCGCTCCGGCGCATCGAGCCGGACCTGGAGAAGCGCTTCCTCGCGCCGCACCCTGGCGCGTCGGGACAGGACGCGCAGCACACGGTGGCCCCGGAGGTCGTGCGCACGGTGGACTTCCGCCGCCACAACCTGGCCACGGACGCCGTGCCGTCCCTGGGCTTCCACGCCATCTTCTGCCGCAACGTCCTCATCTACTTCACGCCGGAGCTGGTGCGCGCGGTGCTGGCCCGGCTGGTGGGCGCGCTCGCGCCGGGCGGCCTGCTCTTCGTGTCGCCCGCGGAGGTGCCGCTCACCAACGGGATGGGGCTGGAGACGCTGGACGTGGACGGCACCCCCGTCCTACGCGTGCCCCTGGAGCCGTGGACCGCGGGAGAGTCCGCGGTCGCGTCCCCCCGGCGCGACACGCAGGACGCCTTCGCCGCCGCCTCGCTTCGCCGTCCCACGCCCGTGCCGGGCAGCCTGCGGCTGGAGCCCCTCCGGCCCACGCCCGGGCCCATGCCGGCCTATGTGGCGCGGACGCCCCGGCCGGCGCCGGTCCCGGAGACGCCCAAGGCCCAGGTGCCCACGCCGGCTTCGCGCGCGGCCCAGGACGCGGGCTTGCTGACGCGGGCGCTGGAGGCGGCGCACGCGGGCCACTTCGAGGAAGCGGAGGCGCTGGCGCGCGAGGCGGCGCGGGCGCTGTCTCCGGAGGCGTACCTGCTGCTGGCGATGGTGGCCGAATCGCGCAACGACCTGTACGCGGCGGTGGAGGCGGTGCGCAAGGCGCTGTATCTGGAGCCGCAGCTGGCGCTGGGACATGCGACGCTGGTGGCGCTCTACAACCGCCTGGACCGGCGTGAGGACGCGGAGCGGGCGCGGCAGAACGCGCTGCGCGCGCTGGATGGATTGGATGACGAGCACCCGCTGCGAGGCGTGGAGACGACGATGACGGCGGGGGGGCTGCGGCAGGCGCTGGCTCCCCGTCCTTCGCAGATGGGCTGGCAGGGCGCGCGCTGATCCGTGGGGCGCGCCGGTACACGTGAGGTGGGGACAACGTGGAAGCGAAAGGTTTGAAGATGGCGTCGCCTGCAGGGGCGGATTCGACCAGGCTCAGCCTGCGGACGAAGATCCTCGGGGGCACGGGCATCTTCGGCATCGTGCTGGTCGGCATCCTGACCTTCGCGTTCTGGCTGCAGATGAGCGACGGCCTGCTGGATGAACTCACCAAGCGCTCGCGCGCGGTGGGCATTGGCATGGCGTTCGCCGTGGGCGCGTCCGCCGCGGCCAGTGACTCGGCCATGCTCCAGGCGGGCGCCGACGCGGCCCTCAAGAGCGTGCCGGACATCGCGTACATCGTGGTCCGCGACCCGAGCGGGAAGGTGCTGGCGCGCTCCGCCGACGAGCACTTCGCGACCGCCGCCGCCGTGGAGCCCGCGGACGGGGACGGGGTGGTGGACCGCCTGCTGACGGTGGGCACGCTGCCCATCGTGGAGACGACGGCGCCCATCCTCTTCGGCCCGCCGGGCGGCACGCTCAAGCGCGTGGGCACCGTGCAGCTGGCGTTGGATCGCGAGGCGCTGGCGGACTCGCTGTCCTCCAGCACCTGGCGCACCGCGGGCCTGGGCCTGCTGGTGCTGGTGCTGGGCCTGCTGGCCGCGGCCGGCATGGCCAGCCTCTTCATCGTGCCCCTGGAGCGGCTGGCCCGCGCGGCGGTGGGCATCGCGGCGGGCGACCTGCGCCAGCAGATCGACACCAACGGCACGGACGAGATCGGCGAACTGGCGCGCAGCTTCGCCACCATGGCGGACGCGCTGGTGCACCTGCTGCACGACCTGCGCGGCGCGGCGACGGACCTGGAGCACGAGGCCGCGGGCGTGCTGGCCACGTCCACGCAGCAGTCCGCGATGGCGCACCAGCAGGCGTCCGCCATCAACGAGACGAGCACCACGGTGGCGGAGATCGCCCAGACCTCCAAGCAGGCCACGTCCTACGCGGACGCCGTCATCGCGCAGACGCAGAAGTCGGAGTCGCTCAGCGCGCAGGGCCAGAAGGTCGTCACGGAGAGCGTGGAGGGCATGGAGAAGCTGGGCGAACAGGTGAAGGCCATTGCCCTGGCCATCACCGACCTGAACGAGCGCACGCTGCAGATCAGCGACATCATCGGACAGGTGAAGGACGTGGCGGAGCAGTCCAACCTGCTGGCCCTCAACGCCTCCATCGAGGCGGCGAAGGCGGGCGAGCACGGACGCGGTTTCGCGGTGGTGGCCACGGAGATGCGCACGCTGGCGGAGCAGTCCCGCATGGCGGCAGACCAGGTGCGTGTGCTCCTGGGTGAAGTGCAGAAGGGCACGCGCGTGGCCGTGACGACCACGGACGAGGGAAGCCGGCGTGCACAGGCGGCGATGGAGATGGCGCGCGGCGCGGGCTCCACCATCCTGGGCCTGTCGGAGGTCATCCGCGAGTCGTCGGGGGCGGCGCGGCAGATCGCGGGCAACACGCGGCAGCAGACCATTGGCGTGGAGCAGATCGCCACGGCGATGGGCGAGCTGACGTCCGCCATGAGTGATTCGGTGGAGGGCACCCGGCGCATCGAGCAGGTGGCCGGCAACCTCTCCATCTTGTCGAAGCGCTTCTCTGAACTTGTAGGCAGGTACCAGCTATGAACAGCAACGTGACGGGTGGGGCACGCAAGGCAGCGAAGGTGCTGATCGTGGAGGATACGAAGACCATCACCAACCTCCTGCAGGTCTACCTGATGGGGTGGGGGCTGGACTTCCTGGACGCGCCCAACGGCGCGGTGGGACTCAAGAGGGCGCGCGAGCAGAAGCCGGACCTCATCATCTCCGACGTGCAGATGCCGGAGATGGACGGCTTCGCGCTGTGCGCGGCCATCCGGGCGGACTCGAAGCTGCACGACACGCCCTTCATGCTGCTCACGTCGCTGAAGGACGACGCGAGCCGCCAGAAGGGGAAGCTCGTCGGCGCGAGCGCCTTCCTCAACAAGCCGGTGTCCGTGGACGACCTGCGCTCCAAGGTGCGGGACATCCTCAAGCTGCCGGCCACGAAGTACTGACCGCCCGCCCATGGCTATCGAAGACCGCAAGCTGCTGCCCGTCGACTTCGACGAACTGAAGGCCTCGCTCGACGCGGCCCAGATGCTGCTCGAGGGCGCCACGGTGGTGAGCGCCCACCGGCGGCGCGAGGTGTTGCACCAGCGCGCGGTGGCGCTGGCCAACTCGCGCCACGAGGTGCGCCAGGAGGTCGTCACGGTGCTCGCCTTCCAGGTGGGCGGCGAGCGCTACGCGGTGAAGATCGACTTCGTGGACCACGTGCTGGAGTCGCGCGGGATGTGCTCGCTGCCAGGGGCGCCGCGCCACGTGCTGGGGGCGCTGTTGTCGCGCTCGCGCATCGTGCCGGTGCTGGACCTGCGGCAGCTCCTGGGGTTGGAGGGCGGGGGCATGTCCGACCTGAGCAAGGTCGTGGTGGTGGAAGTGGAGGACGAAGCGTTCGGGCTGGCGGCGGAGGTCGTGGACGGACGGCTGGAGTTGCCGCGCGCGGAGCTGTCCCAGCCGCCGCCGGGCCCGTTCCTGTTCCTGACGCCGGACCGGCTCACGGTGCTGGACCTCACACAGCTGGGCAACCCGGCGGCCGCTCGGCGCGGCTAGAGGGGACTGAGGCTTCATGGATCCGCAGTTGCTGCGCAGCATCTGGCCGGTGTTCGCCGCGGAGACGCGCGAACAGATTCAGGCCATCGGGTCGAAGGTGCTGGGGCTGGAGCAGCCGGCCTCCGCGCGCGAGCCGGACCTGCTGCCGTCGCTCAAGCGCGTGGTGCACAGCCTCAAGGGCTCCGCGGCGAGCCTGGGGCTGGACGACATCGAACGCATCGTCCACGCCATCGAGGACGGGCTGTCCCACGTCGGCGTGGAAGAGCCCATCTCGCGGGGCGCCGTGGAGGCGATGCTGCGGGGCCTGTCCGCCATCGAGAACGCCCTCAACCGGGGCGACGCGGGTGAACAGCCCGTGGTGGACGGCGTGGCCGCGCTGCTCAAGGCCCTGGGCCACGAGGAGCAGGCCGCCCACGTGCCTGAAGACGCCGCGACCACGGGCCCGCTGGGTGAGGACGGGTTGAAGGCGCTGGCCGCGCTGGAAGCGGCGCTGGGCCGGCTGGTGTCCCCCAAGGTGGAGGACCGGGCGGGCGCGGTGCGCGCGGCGGTGGACCAGGCGCACGCCCTGCGCCACAGCGCGGAGGCCATCCAGGCGGATCAGGTGGCCGCGCTGGCGGAGGCCGCGGCGCTGGGCTTCACGCGCATGGAGGAGGGCGGGGACGCGGCGGGACAGGCGGCGTCGGAGGTCGCGGGCGCGCTGGTGGACCTGCGCATGGCCCTGGGCGTGGTGGATGACGCCGGTGCGGTCCATGAGCCCGCGCCCTCGAAGCCGGCTCCGGCCCCCGCGGCGAAGCCCGCGGCGCGCGCGGCGGCCTCGGCTCCGGAAGGCCGCGCCGGGACGGTGGACCGCGCGGTGCGCGTGTCGGTGAAGACGTTGGACTCGCTGGCGCTCCAGGTGGAGCACCTGGTGTCGGGGCGCTCGCAGCAGGGCCGGCGTTCGGAGGGCTTCCGCTCGCTGACGGATCAGGCGCACGAAGTGCTGCTGCACCTGGAGCGCGCCGCGTCGCAGCTGGCCATGTCCGGCGGCGGGCCCGCGCTGGAGCCGCTGCGCACGGGCGTGGGCCTGATGCGCACGATGCAGAAGCGCCTCCTGGAGCAGGCGAAGGAGGCGCACCGCGACGGCGAGCAGCAGTCGCTGGTGGCGCAGGTCATCCGCGACGACCTGCGCGATTTGCGCATGGTGCCGGCCTCGCAAGTGCTGGAGCCGCTGCGGCGCACGGTGCGAGAGACGGCGTCCCGGCTGGGCAAGGAGGTGACGCTGGAGCTGGGCGGCACCGACGTGCGGTTGGACCGGCGCATCGTGGACGCGCTGAAGGATCCGCTGGTGCACCTGGTGCGCAACGCCATCGACCACGGGCTGGAGATGCCCGAGGCGCGCAAGGCGGTGGGCAAGCCGGAGACGGGCCGTCTCGCGGTCCGGGTGGAGGCGCGGGGCACGCGCATCGGCGTCATCGTGGAGGACGACGGCGCCGGCCTGGACCCCATGCGCGTGCGCGCGACGGCGGTGCGCCGGGGCCTGATGACCCAGGAGGCGGCGGACAAGCTGTCGGACGCGCAGGCCGCGCGGCTCATCTTCCAGCCGGGCTTCTCCACGCGCGATGAAGTCACCTCCACTTCGGGCCGTGGCGTGGGCCTGGACGTGGTGCTGGCCACCGCGCAGCGGCTGCAGGGCAGCGCGGACGTGGAGTTCACGCCGGGCAAGGGCACGCGCTTCATCGTGGACCTGCCGCTGACGCTGGCCGCGGCGCTGGGCCTGCTGGTGCGCACCGGCACCGCCGTCACCGCCATTCCCTCCGACACCGTGAAGCGCGTGCTGCGGCTGGACGCGGACGACGTGGGCACGGTGGCGGGGCGCGTGGTGGCGCGGCTGGACGGCGAGCAGCTCACGTTCTTGTCGCTCGCGGAGTCCATCGGTCTGCCGCGCATGCCGCTGGCGCTGGAGTCGGGCCGGCGGCAGACGGCGGTGCTGCTGTCGCTGGGCGAGGAGCGCGTGCTGTACGCCATCGACGAGGTGGTGGGGCAGCAGGAGCTGGTGGTCCGTTCGCTGGGCAAGCACCTGCGGGACGTCACGCACCTGGCGGGCGCGGCGGTGCTGGACGACGGGCGCGTGGTGCCGGTGCTCAACGCGCCGGAGCTCCTGCGCGCGGCCAAGCCGGACACGCGCACCGCCGCGGGCGAATCCAAGATGCCGCGCATCCTGGTGTGCGACGACTCGCTCACCACGCGCTTCGCGATGAAGTCCCTGCTGGAGATCGCCGGCTACCCGGTGGTGACGGCGTCGGACGGCGAGGAGGCATGGCAGGTGCTGGAGCGCGTGCACTGCCACCTGGTGGTCAGCGACTGGCAGATGCCCCGGCTGGACGGCGTGGGGCTGGCGCGGCGGATGAAGGGCCACCCCATGTTCCGGCGCACGCCCATCATCCTGGTGACGTCGCTGGACAGCAACGAGGACCGCGCGGCCGGCCTGGATGCGGGCGCGGACGGCTACCTGGTCAAGCGCGAGGTGGAGCGCGGCAAACTGCTGGAGCTCGTGCGCCAGCTGCTGCCTGGCTCCGCCTGAGGCAGGGCAGGGCGGCGTGAAGCCTTGAAACAACGGCGCCCTGTCTTTCGCCTGGAGCGATGGACAGGGCGTCGGGCTTTTCAGCGGTGCGACGTGCCGCGCTCTAGCAGGCTGTTGAAGAAGCCCGGTTTGCTGGCACGGGGCCGGGCTTCTCGTTGACTGCAATCTCAACCTTGTCGTCGAGGGGAGGCGGCGGGCGCGGAGTGGCTATGCGGCGGCCAACCGCG
>NZ_RAWE01000150.1 GCF_003611695.1 Corallococcus carmarthensis
GGCAGCAGGCAGGCCAGCCCCACCCCCACCGCGGACGGCGTCCAGCGGCGGAAGCGCGCCGGCAGGGCCTGCTCGCCCAGGGTGAGGACGGCCGCCGCGCCCGCGGCCCAGGCCATGGCAACCCGCAGGTCCGCCGACACCGCCCCCCACCCCGACGCCAGCACCCGCGCCACGCCCGCCGTCATCGTCGCGGCAGGCGCTGGAAAGCGCTCCGACCCCAGCACGGAGGGCTCCGGCACCAACAGGTAGAACAGCGGCACCACCACCAGCGCCCCCACGACACACCCCACCAGCTGCGCCAGGAACACGCGGCGGGGATTCGCACCCAGCAGGTGCCCCGCCTTCAGGTCCGTGAGCAGGTCCGCGGAGGAGGACGCCGCGTTGACCGTGATGCCCGCCGTCGCCAGGTTCGCCCGCACATCGCCCGGCAGCAGCACGCCATACGTGAGCTGCGTCACCTGCCCCAGCGCACCCACGGGGCTCATGTCCGTCTCCCCCGTGACGCGGCAGGAGATGAGGCACAGCACGAACGACAGCGCCACCGCGAGCAGCGCGTGCGGCACCGGCACGTCGAAGCCCACCCGCGCCAGCGCCACCGTCGCGGGCGTCAGCACCAGCATCCCCGCCACCCACCACCGGCCGGGAACCTGGAGCGCTTCAATCGCATGAGGCGCCTGGCGCGGCTCCCGCCCTCGAAGCCCCCGCAGCGCCCGGCCCCACACCCGGGCCTGGAGCGCGAACTGCAACAGCGACGCGGTGGTGAGCGCCGCAGCGCCCGGCCACAGCGCCCACCCGAGGAAGTCCCCGTCCGGAGCCACCACGCCCGCCGCCATCAACCGGGGCGCGACGACGCCATGGACGACCAGCGCCCCCAGCAACATGGACGCGGTGACACGCACCCCCAGGAGCGCGCCGCCGCCCACCGGCATCAACCCCGTCTCCAGCGCGAAACCCAGCCGCTCCAGCGACACCCCACCCAGCGACCCGGGAAACGCATACGCATACGGCACGCGCCCGAAGCCATCACGCGCGAGCGTCAGCGCCCCCGACACCAGCCCGCCCACGCCCAGCATCCGCAGCCGGGGGCCCGCCTCCTCACCGCCCGCGTGCAGCGCGCGAGCCGTGGCCGCCGCCGCCGTCCCGGACGCGAACGGAAGCTGCTCGCGGTCCACCAGCTGCCGCTTGAGCGGCACCGCGAACATCACGCCCAGCGCGGACAGCAGGAACGTCCACGCCAGCAGCGTCATGCCGGGCAGGTGGTGGCCCGTGGTCAACAACCACGCCCCCTGCACCGACACGAGCGCACCTCCCGTCGCGTACCCCGCCGACGACGCCACCGTCTGCGCGCACCCCAGCTCCAGCAATGACAGCGGAGCTCCCGCGACCCGGGGGCTCAAGCGCCGGAGCGTCCCATGTGTCGCGGACGCGAGCAGCGCGGCGGTGACGGCCACGCCGAACGCCACGCCCGTCTTCAGGCCCGCGTAGAGGTTCGTGGCGCAGGTGAGAACACCCAGCCCCGCGCCCAGGGCCACCGCGCGCAGGGTGAGCTGGGGCAGCCGGTCGCCCTGGTACACGCGTGTGAGCCAATAGGTGTCCACCTCCGCCTGCGTCGCGCCGGGGATGCTCAGCAGCGTCAGCGAGGCGTCGGTGGGCACATCCCCAGCGGGGACGGCGCGGGCAGCGGGGACCGGCATGGGCGGCCCATCCTCTCCGTTCGCCCCCTTCCGCGCCACCGCCGCCGCTCAGGTTGTAACCAAAAGGGTTTCAATCCCTGTCGTCCCCGCCCTCCCAATCACAAGCACGGAGATGTCACAGACTTCGTCATGATTTCATGGGACATCCGGAACTCCCAGGCTGTACACTATCAGTGAACCGAGCCATGACTCATGGTGAGCAGGGCGTTCGGTTCCGGAGTTCCCCGATGCTCCAAGTCAACCCCCGCTGGAAGCGCCTCGCCCTGTCCGCGATGGTGCTCTCGACTCCCCTCATGGCCGGCTGCACGGCCGAGCCCGCGCGCGAAGCGCCGACGGCCGCCGTGCGCCAGGACCGGGCCACCGAATCGCTGAAGATGTCGAAGCTGTACGCGCAGTGGAAGCAGCAGCACGCCGGCAACCAGATGCCGCTCGACCTGGGCGACGCGGACCAGTACGCCTTCCTGATGAAGCGCCTGGAGGCGGCGGGCAACACCGCGGCCAACTCCCCGCGCTTGTTCTCCAGCCTGTCGCAGCAGCGCGAGCGCGTGCTGGCGGAGAAGGCCTCCGGCAACGTGAAGGCGCAGACCACGACCGCCGAGTGGTGCGGCCACCTGCTGCCGCTGGAGGAGATCGCGCACGGCACCAGTGAGACGAGCTTCCAGGGCTCGGGCTACATCACCTGCGCCGGCGGGTCGGACTACTCCTACGTGGACTTCAACGCGTACTCCACGACGCCCGAGCGGCAGGACTTCCAGCTGCTGGCCACCACCGCCACGGAGGCGTACCTGGCCAAGACGCTGGAGACGGATCCGCTGAACGTGGTGTTGGACGCCGGGCCGGACCGGGTCCTGTACTACGACTCGGTGGCCATGGCCTACGACGAGGCCAGCGGCCGGATGGAGACGTACTACTCCACCGCGGACACCACGGTGCTGCTGCTGCCGCCGGGCCTGAACTTCGACCACCCGCGCGAGCTCATCGGCACCGCCCTGCCGGGCAACGCCATCCGCACCTGCCTGGAGCGAGGCTCCGCGACGGGCGCGCTGGACTGCGACTACACGCTGGCGAAGAAGGACGCGGCCGGCAACATCACCGCCTTCGCTGGCGGCTACACGGGCGTGGCGGCGGTGAATGCCCAGCAGTCCGTGGCCGCGGCCCGGTGGAAGCCCGACACGACGGCGTACTGGCCCACGCCGGGCGCGTTCAACTCCGCCAAGCTGTACCTGCCGGCGCGGGGCACCTACGTGACGGGCCTGCCGTCCAACTGCACCGTGCAGGCGGTGAAGAGCGAAGTGAACATCGTCCTGCTGAGCGCGGGTGGCCGCTGCAAGGTGAACAACGTCGCGGCCACCGCGCCGGGCACGACCGTCCTCACCGGCAGCCTGCCGCTGGGCCCGGGCGTGGACGCGTCCAGCCTGCCCTTCAACGGGCTGATGGACCTGGGCACGGACTGCCTGGCCAACGAGCAGGACGTGGCGATGCAGGCCTTCACCACCGTGAACGCGACGTGCCCCCGCTCCGGCGGCGGCTTCAGCCCGGTGACGCGCGTGGGCTTCCGCCGGCTGGCGGTGCTGGACTTCAAGAACAGCTGCATCGCGGCGGGCACGCGCGTGCTGCGCGCGGATGGCAAGTCCGTCCCCGTGGAGTCCGTGAAGGTCGGTGACCGCGTGCTGTCCAACGCGGACGGCCGCGCCCTCACCGTCACCACCGTGACGAAGGGCACCGAGTCCCAGCCGATGGTGCGCCTGAAGGCGGCCCAGGGCCGCGACGTGCTCGTCACCAACACCCACCCCATGGTGAGCCGCACCCGTGGCGTCGTGACGGCGGGCGAGCTCGCGGTGGGCGACGTGCTGCTGACGAAGGACGGCGAGGCGACGCTGGCCTCCGTGGAGCGCGTCCCCTACAAGGGCCAGGTCTACAACCTGACCCTGGGCACGGACGCCGAGCTGCTGGCCGTGGGCGCGCAGGAGCACACGCTCATCGCCAACGGCTTCGTGGTCGGCGACGCGCGCATGCAGACGGACCTGGCGCGGCAGAAGCACAAGCCCGTCCCCTCGGACGTGCTGGCCTCGCTGCCGGCCGCGTGGCACGCGGACTACCTGAACAGCCGCCGCTAGGCCTTCACGGCTCGCGCGAACGCAACAGGTAGAAGACGTAGCCGTAGCTGTCCCCGTGGCGGCGGTACAGGTTCACTTCCTGTTCCGCCGCCGCGATGACCTCGCGCAGGGCTGCGTCCGCGGTGGGGCGCAGCCGTTCGATGCGCTGGAGGAGCGGCGTGTAGTAGTCGTCCCACCACGCGGACGCGGGCAGTGTGAAGGTGTCCACCACCGTGAAGCCCGCCGCCTCCGCGGTGGCCCGGTTCTGGGCGACGTTGGCCATGGACGGATACGCGGCCGACCAGAAGCGCACCGCCTCCGGGGGACGGACGTCGGTGAGCCAGGTGCACTCGGTGACCGCCACCTGCCCACCGGGAGCGAGCAACGGCCGCCACTGACGCAGTCCCTGTCCGAAGCCCATCACGTAGATGGCGCCCTCGGACCACAGCAGGTCGAAGGACGCGGGCGGCAGCGTCAGCGCGCCCATGTCCTCCTGCCGCGTGACGATGGCGTCCGACAATCCCTGCTCACGGGCCTCGCGCTCCAGCCGGTCCAGGTAGGGCCGGTGCAGGTCCACGGCGGTGACGCGGGTGCCCAGCTCCCGCGCGAGCACCAGCGACTGCCGTCCGGTGCCCGAGCCCAGGTCCAACACGCGCGGCGAGGGCGGAGGCGGAGCCAGGCGCCGCAGGGCCTCGCGGGTGCAGTCGTCGCTGCCGGGGCCCAGGCGGGGCAGTTCGCTGTAGAGGGTGAAGAAGGCGTTGGCCGTCTGGCGCAGCTCACCGGCGCTGCGCTTCACGTTGCCCTGGAGCAGCGGGACGCGCTTCCAGTGTTCTTCAATGCGCTGCTTGAACAGCTCCGGCATGGGGAGGTCCGCGCGCAGCGTGGTCCACGCATCGAGCGCGACCTCCACGGCGCCCGTCACCACCGGGAGGACGTCCTCGTCGGACAGGCCCAGCTTGCGCGCCAGCCGTTCGAAGCTCTGGAGCGACACGTCCTCGAAGCGCTTGGACTTCGCCAGGTTCAGCGCGAGCTGGTCCTGCGGCATGTACTGGATGGTGGAGACGAAGTCGTACGCGGGCGACAGCGTGGGGTGCGTGCCGTCCGGGTAGAAGAGGGACCAGTTCTTGTGGTGCGCGTCGCCGTTGCCGCACGCGATGATGAACACCAGCCGCCGCAGGAACTCTTGGAGCGCGTCCAGGCCCGCCACCTTGAGCAGCACGTTGGCGATGGTCTCGTAGTTGTACTTCTTGTACTTCTCGTCGGAGTACAGCCCCAGCACCTGCGCCAGGTCCTCCATGTGCACGCGGCGGCCGGGGGACGGCCGGTCGAACCGGCGGATGGCGTACGCCAGGTCCTCGCGCAGGGTGATGCCTTCCGGGAGGCCGTGCAGGTCGGAGACCTTGAGCAACTGAAGCTCCGGCACATCGATGCCGGTGGCGCGCGCCCAGGTCATCACGGACAGCTCGTTCTCCGGCACGCGGTCGTAGCGGTTGTCCGGGAGCTTGACGATCCAATCGCCCCCCAGGCCGCCCATGGGCAGCGTCATGCCCCGGTCGCGCCGGAGCATGGAGAACTTGAGCTGCACGCCCGCGAGCGAGAAGCGCAGCGGTTCGCCGTCGGACACGGGTTCGGTGGGGACGTCCGTCAGGGGTGCGTCGTGGCCGGCCAGCTCTCCCGCGGGGCGGACGATGACGGCGCCGGAGAGGTCCGCGCCCAGGTGGGCGATGAAGAAGAACTCGCGCTGCCGGGCGATCTGCTGGCGCTCGGAGATGAGGTCGCGCAGTGGGCCTTCGGGCAGGAGGTTGGAGAAGAACGGCGGCAGCCGCATGCGGCTGGTGTGGCGGCGCGACAGGTCGTCCTCGAAGAACTGGCCCAGGACGGGGCGCGGGTAGCGGTGGCGGTAGTCCTCGGAGAGGTTGAACTCGATGCGCTCGTCCGCGAGCAGCGTGAGCGTGCCGACGTGCACGTCGCCGATGAGGACGTCGAGGATGCCGGTGGTGGACACAGGAAGCGTGGGGTCCATGTCAGTCCTCATCGTCGTCGATGATCATCGACTGGAGCGAAGGCCGGTCCGAGTCGTCCCAGCGCGTGCGGGCCTCCATGAACTGGCGCAGGACGGGCTCCAGCACGGCCTGGCGCAAGGAGAGGAACGCGCCGTCATTGCGCCGCAAGGACTCCAGGGCCTCCGCCGTGAGCCCGTGGCTGTGGAGGAGCTCCTCGCCTGGAGGCGGCTGCGCTTCGAGCATCTGGAGGAGGGAGCGTCCCTCCACCGGGGGATGGAAGAGGTAGTTGAAGGTTCCTTCCATCAGGCGCCGGACCGTCCTGCGGTCCTGGGCTCGCTGCGAGCGCCACCGCACGTCATCCGGGAGAAGGAGGAGCTGGAAGCCCTCGCCCTTCTGATCCAGCAGCTCTCCCGGGTCCAGCACCGCGCCCGTCAGCAGGTGGCGCGGCTGGAGGGACAGCATCGCGATGCGCAGGACCAGCGGCGGCCTCACGGTGGCGTGGGGCATGACCGGCAAGCCGGTCTCCATCCACCAGCGGATGAGCGGAGGCGGCACCTGCGCCAGCAGCGTCTGGAGGGAGCGCTCCTCGTCGGAGCGGATCGCCGCGAAGACCTGCAGGGACTCCGCGGGCTTCAGCTCCCAGCCACCAAAGACGATGTGGCGCCAGAACCAGCGGGACAGCAGCTCTCGTGAACGCGGTGAGGGCTCCGGGTGCAGCTGGAAGAACCGCGTCAGCAGGACCAGCGAGTTCTCCGGCGAGGGCAGCAGCTTGAGGTGCGGGATGAACGCATCGCGCTTGAGGAACACGATGGCATCCCGCAGCGCCCGGTCCGTGCGGCGGACGGTCTCCGTAAGCTCGTCGTCCTGGTTGAGCTGTTCCTGATAGCCGCGCGTGAAGTCCAGGCCGCGCACGGCCAGCACGGCCCGCAGCAGCAGCGACTCCGGGATGCTGCCGAAGCCCAGCTCCCGCAACCCTTGCGTCACCGACTCCAGGCTGAGCGAGCGCGAGCCCACATACAGCGCGTTGAACACCTCTTCGTCCGTGAGCGGCCGGCCCGCGGTGTTGAGGCGCTTGAAGATGATGCGCAGGACCTTCTCGTCCGCGGTGTCCACGACGTAGGCGGGCACCTGGTACTCGCGGATGGCCTTGCCCAGGCGGATGGCGGCGCGCAGGTGCTCCGGATGCGCTTCCCGGTCCGGATAGCGGTTGAGCCAATGGAGCAGCGACTCGCTGTCCAGCACCTCGTTCATCGGCAGCCAGTGCGGCGGAGGCGTCCCGGTTTCTGGCGGCGGATGCAGCTCCCCCGTCTCCAGGTCGAAGTACAGGTGGAAATCATCGCGTCCGGCCTCATCACCATAGGCCGGATGCAGCAGCACGCCCGCGAGCGCCGTCACGCGTTGCTGCCCATCCACGGCCCACAGGCCCTGGCTCGTGGAGGGCGCGTCGATGCGCACGGGGCCGAAGCTGACGTTGGCGGCGGGCGCGTCCCGGCGCCAGAACAACAGCGTCCCGATGGGATAGCCCCGGTACACGCTGTCCAGCAGGTCGCGCACGTCCTCCGCGGTCCACCGCAGGGGGCGCTGGAACTCGGGGATGCGCACCTCGCCGCGCCGAACGCGGTCGAGCAGGTCCTCGATGATGAACGACTTCGTCTCCGGGCGCCGCGTCAGGGGAGCGGGCATCGCGAGCCTCCTATCCCCGGTCTGTAGCCCGAATCCCCTCCGGGGCGAAGCCCTGGGACGCTTGATTGCCTCCTCCAGGAGCATTAGGCCGGTGGCCATGAACGAGCACCACATCGACCGCGACGGAGTCCGCATCACCTTCCAGGTCCTTGGCCGTCAGGATGCGCCCGCCGTGGTCCTGCTCGCGGGCAATGGGTGCGGTTCAAGCTACTGGCCGGATGTGTTCTGCGAGCCCCTGCTCCAGGCAGGCCTGCGCGTCATCCGCTTCGACTACCGCGACACGGGCGCGTCCACGCACCGCGACTTCGAAGCGCACCCCTATGACCTCGATGACATCGGTGGGGACGTGCTCGCCCTCCTCGACACGTTGGGAGTGGAGCGGGCGCACCTGGTGGGTTTGTCGATGGGCGGCTTCATCGCGCAGCGCCTGGCCATCCAGGAGCCGAAGCGGGTGGCGTCACTGACGACGCTGCTCTCCACGCCGGACTACGGCGTCATGCTGCACACCTTCAGCGGCGGCCCCGCGCCGACCTCCAGCCTGCCGCCGCCTTCGGCGCAATGGCTCGCGGCGCTCGGGAGCCTGCCGTCCACGCTGACGCCCGAGGAGTTCATGTCCGAGAACTGGCGCCTCGCCAACGGCGCACGCGCACCGTTCGATGCGGCCTACTGGCGCGAGCTGGGAGAAGCCGCCGCCGCGCGAGGCAATGACATCCAGACGGGCGACACCCACCGCAAGGCCAGCCTGCGAACGCCACGCAAGGACCTGCTCGAAGCGTTGCGCCAGGTCTCCGTGCCCGCCCTCTTCATCGGCGGCTCCGAGGACCCCATCTTCCCGCCCGGCCACGCCGAGGCCGCCGCGCGCGCGGTGCCCGGAGGCAAGGCGCTCATGATTGACGGGATGGGACACGCGCTGAACCCGGCGTTCTTCGGCGTCCTCGCCTCCGCCATCGTCGCGAACACGCAGGCCCGCTGAGCGCACTCAGGCGCGGCGCTTCGCGGGCAGCAGCACCACCAACCCCAGCGCCACCAATCCCGTCACGGCGGACAGCACGCGGCCGCCCTGCCCCACCGCCGTGACGTCCAGTTGCAGGTCGAGCAGCCCGTTCGCCAGGTTCCATCCCCAGTGCAGCCCCACGGCGCCCCACAGCGAGCCCGTGCGGGCCACCGCCGCCGCGTACGCAAGCCCCGTGCAGAACAACATCAGCCACTCCAGCGGACCATTGCCCAGGCGGTACACATGGGTGAGCACGAACACGCCCGCGGACAGGGCCACGTAGCCCGCGCCCTGCCCCGCCACGGGCCACGCGCGATACCAGAAGCCCCGCGCGACAATGTCCTCCGCCACCGACGGCACGAACGTGGACACCGCGACGCCCAGCACCGCCACCAGCAGCGCCGTGCCCATCAGTGGCTTGTCCAACGGCTGCGCGCGCATCACGCCCAGCGCCACGCCCACCAGCACGGACACGGGCTTGAGCACCAGCATCACCGCCAGCGCTCGCGCGAGCGCGGAGCCGCGCCACTCCAACGCATACGCATGGAACCCATTGCGGTAGCCCAGCCACCGTCCCACGCCCCAGGCCACTGCGTGGAAGAGCGTCATCATCACCGCCGCCACCACGGCGTTCCCCAGGAGCCTTCCGCCAATTCCCTCCGGCGCCTCGTAGCAGGCGTACAGCACGGCGAACGCGAGCGCGCAGCGCAGCGGGACAAGGGACGAAGCCGGCGAATCAGGAGCGGAGGGCGTCATGAAGGTGGCCCCTCTTAGCGCGGGAACCGTCCCCGCCACACAGCCAGCTTTCGCGAGTCCCTGCGTATTGCACCGCGAGTCACCGCGACATCCCAACGAGGGGGATTCCCACATGCGCATCACCCATCACGCCCGGTTCATCCGGGCGCTCACGGCCGTGGCCTGCCTTGGCACCGCCTGCCGCCCTGAAGACGCCGCCGGACCCACCACTCCGCTCACTCCCGCGCCGCAGGCACCCGCCATCTCCGGCGTGCGCTCCGCGTGGGTCCGCATTGGCCCGAAGGCGGAAGCCCGCGAGGTGAAGTACGAGGCCGTCAACGGCATGGCTGTCTTCGAAGGCGACATCATCCTGGGCACCGTGGAGGACGTGGAGCGCGAGTCCCCGAAGGTGAAGGCCCAGGCCGGGAACCGCGTCTCCGCGGAGAGCATCCAGGTCACCGGCAGCAGCAAGCGATGGCCGGACGGCGTCGTGCCCTTCGTCCACGTGTACGGCTCGCTGGATGACAACTACGTCATCAACGACGCCATCCGGCACTGGCAGCGCAAGACGGGCCTGCGCTTCGTGCCCGTCTCCTCCACCACGCCCACTTCCACCGACCACGTCTACTTCGTGAAGGGCCAGGGCTGCTCATCCCCCGTGGGACGCCAGGGAGGCCGTCAGTACATCACGCTGGAGGGTGCGTGCGGACTGGGCGCCGTCATCCATGAATTGGGCCACGCCATCGGCTTCTGGCACGAGCAGAGCCGCGAGGACCGCGACACCTACGTGGACATCCTCTGGGACAACATCGAGCCCAACAAGGAGCACAACTTCGAGCAGCACATCAGCAACGGCGACGACGTCGGGTCCTACGACTACGGGTCCATCATGCACTACGGTGCCAGGGACTTTGGCATCCCCGACCCCGTCACCGGCGTACGCAGGGTGACCATCCAGACCAAGGGCGGCCAGGCCATTGGCCAGCGCAGCGGCCTGAGCGCGGGCGACGTCGCCTCCGCCGCGTCGATGTACCCAGGTGAGATGAAGGGCAACTTCGAGGAGGTCACCTCCACCGGCTACGTGAAGGGCTGGACGTTCGACACGGCCTCGCCGGAGGTCTCCGTGGACGTGCACGTCTACATCGACGGGCCGGCCGGCTCCGGAGCGTTCGGCGCCTCCGCGCCCGCGAACGTTTCGCGCAATGACGTCAACACCGCGTACGACGGCATCGCGGGCGACCACGGGTTCTACTTCCCCGTGCCGGCCTGGTACCGCGATGGCCAGACCCACACGATGTATGTCTATGGCATCGACGCGCAGGGCCTGCACAACCCGCTGCTCGCGGGCTCGCCGCGCACCTTCAACCTGCCGGGTGCCTTCGGCACGCTCGACAGCATCTCAGGCGACGGCACGGTGGCGGGCTGGGCGATGGACCTGGACTCGCCGTCGGCGTCCATCACGGTCTCCTACTCCATCGACGGCAACCCGGCGTCCGTGGCCAACGTGACGGCGAGCCTCTACCGCGCGGACGTGAAGGCCGCCTACCCCATGGCGTCCGGCGCCAACGGCTTCTCCTTCCGCATCCCGGACGTCTACGTGGACGGCCAGGACCACACGCTGCGCATCTACGCGATGGATCAGCAGGGCCGCAACAGCCCGCTGCTCGGCAACGCGCCCAAGACGTTCCGGCTGGCCATGCCGTCCGTCTACAAGACGGGCGTCTTCGCGGGCTCGGGCAGCGCGGATCAGCTCATCGCCATCGACGGGTCGGGCTACGGCCCGCGCGTGTACGTCTCCGGCTACGTCAACGCCAACGGCTTCCCCTCCACCCACTACCAGGAGGCCTGGGGCGCGTCGCCCCTGCTGGGAGGCTGGCACAACCCCGGCGACATCAAGCTCCAGGGTGACTTCCGGGGCCTGGGCTACGACCAGATGCTCTTCATCAACAACGACGGCATGGGCGGCCGGGTGATGGTCACCGACTTCCGCGACGGCGCGGTTCCCGCCGAGGTGCGCTACCTGGAGTCCTGGGGACAGAACGGCCTGCTCAACGGCTGGCACGACACGGAAGACCTCCAGCTCGCGGGCGACTTCCTCAACCGGGGCCATGACCAAGTGCTGTTCTTCAACCGCTCCGGCACGGGAGGCCGCGTGATGATCAACGACTTCAGCGACGGCGCCGTCCCCGCGGAAGCCGGCTACCACGAGTCCTGGAGCCAGCCGAACTCCTTCGAGGACTGCTCCGAGCCGGACGACAAGTTCTACGTGGGCGACTTCCAGAACCGGGGCTACGACCAGGTGCTCTGCATCAACCGCTCCGGCACGGGCGCGCGGGTGAAGATCCTCGACTTCAGCACGGGCGTGGCGCCGGCACAGGTGCGCTACGTGGAGGCGTCCGGAGCCTTCACGCTGTTCGACGGCCTGACGGACGCGGACGACAACCAGGCGGCGGGGGACTTCCGGGGCCTGGGCTACGATCAGCTCCTGCTGGTGAACAACGGCACCAGCGGCCCGGCCATGCTCATCGCGGACTTCTTCGACGGCGTCGCGCCGGCCGAGGTGCGCTACAGCGAAGCGCAGGGCGTGAGCTACTACCCGACGCTGCTGGCCAACCGGATGCTGGTGGGTGACTTCCGCGGCCTGGGTCACGACCAGGTGCTCTACGGCTCCTCGTGGGACCCCACCTACTACACCACCATCCTGGACTTCTCCGACGGCGTCGCCCCGCCGGAGCGGCTCTTCCAGAAGGTGGAGCTGAACTGAAGCCGCTGACGCGGTGACACCAGCGGGGCCGCTTCCCTCACCTTCAGGGCAGCGGCTCCGTCCGGTGCTTGCGCGCGGGGTTCTGCAATCCCACGCGGAACCAGCGGTAGCCGTAGCCCTCCAGCGTGAGCCCGTGACGCCCGTCGTCCCCCGGCTCGGAGTGGTCCTCGCTCAGCACGTTGTAGAGGGTGCACGCCTCGTCGCCGCCCGGATCCACCTTCACCGTGCAGGGCCGCGACGACAGGTTGTGCAGCACCACCATCGCGTTGCCCTTCCAGTCATACCGGATGGCCAGCACGCCCTTGTTGCCCGTGCGCAGCACCTTCCACGCGCCCCACCCCAGCTCCGGGCACTCCTTGCGCGCGCGGATGAGGCGCTCCGTCCAGTTGAGCTGCGAGGCCGGGTCCCGGCGCTGCTGCGCCACGTTCACATGCATGAAGCCGAACGGCCCTTCCGACACCAGGGGCTTCACCGGCGTCTCCGCCAGCGTGAAGCCGCCGTGCGGCTCCGGGCTCCACTGCATGGGCGTGCGCACCGCCTGCCGCTCCACCAGCGCCAGGTTCTCTCCCATGCCCAGCTCGTCGCCGTACCAGAGCACCGGTGTCCCCGGCAGGGAGAACATCAGGCTGTACGCCACCTCGATGCGACGGCGGTCCCCGTCCAGCATCGACGCGAACCTGCGGCGCAGGCCCCGGTCATACAGCTGCATTCCCTTGTCCGGCCCCAGCGCCTGGAACACCTCCAGCCGGTCCTTGTCCGACAGCCGCCCCAGGTCCAGCTCGTCGTGGTTGCGCAGGAAGTTCGCCCACTGCGCCGTGTGCGGCAGCTTGGGCGCCGACTTCAGCGCCTGCACCAGCGGCGTCACGTCTCCACGCGTGAGCGACAGATAGAAGTTCTGGTTCGCCAGGAAGTTGAAGACGAGCTGCATGCGGTCGTTCTCGCCGAAGAACTCCACCACCTCGTCCATGGTGACGTTGGCCTCCGCGAGCAGGATGGCGTCGCCCCTGCGCCACGACAGGAACTCCCGCATCTCCTCCAGCAGCTTGAAGGGGTCCTTCACGTCGGGGTTCTTCACGCCCTTGAGCTCGACCAGGAAGGGCACCGCGTCCACCCGGAAGCCAGACACGCCCAGCTCCAGCCAGAACCCCATCACCTTGAGGATCTGCTCGCGCACCTCCGGGTTCGCCACGTTGAGGTCGGGCTGGAAGTCGAAGAAGCGGTGGAAGTACCAGAGGCGCGCCTCCTTGTCGTACGTCCACGTGGAGGGCTGCACGCCCGGGAAGACCATGCCCTTGTTGGCGTCCTTGGGCCGCTTCTTCGACCACACGTAGTAGTCGCGGTAGCGGCTGTCCGGGTCGCTGCGCGCCGCCTGGAACCACGGGTGCTGATCCGACGTGTGGTTCACCACCAGGTCCATGATGACGCGGATGCCGTGCAGCTTGGCCTCGTGCGTGAAGGCCACGAAGTCGCCCAGGTCCCCCAGGCGCGGATCCACGCCGTAGTAGTCGCGGATGTCGTAGCCGTTGTCGCGGTTGGGCGTGGGCTGGAAGGGCAGCAACCACAGGCACGTGATGCCCAGGCCCGCCAGGTAGTCCAGCTTGCGGCGCAGGCCCGTGAAGTCCCCCACGCCGTCGCCGTTGCCGTCCATGAACGTCTCGACGTCGAGGCAGTAGACGACCGCGTTCTTGTACCAGAGGTCTTCGATCATCCCTCCCCTTTAACCCTCCGCTCCCGGACGTCAGCTGGTGACTCCCGGGCGCAGTGAGGAACCCCACACCCGGGGGCAGGCGGGCTTCGTTCAGCCAACACTCGCGCGAACACAGGCCTCCCGGAGGGGCGACTCCCGCTCCAGGGTGGACGCGCCCATGCCCCTCATCGGCTTCCACGCGTCGCACGAACAGTTCTCTCCCAGCGAGCTCCTGCGCCTCAGCCAGAAGGCGGAGGGCGCGGGCTTCCAGGCCGCTCTCAACTCCGACCACTTCCATCCGTGGACGGAAGCGCAGGGACAGAGCGGCTTCGCCTGGGCGTTCATGGGCGCGGCGCTCGCGACCACCGGTCTGTCCTTCGGCTCCGTCACGGCGCCGGGCCAGCGCTACCACCCGGCCATCGTCGCGCAGGCGCTGGGCACGCTGAACGAGATGTTCCCCGGCCGGGCGTGGATGGCGCTCGGCAGCGGCCAGTACCTCAACGAAGCCATCACCGGCACCGGCTGGCCCGCCAAGGACCTGCGCAACACGCGCCTGAAAGAATGCGTGGACATCATGCGCGCCCTCTTCCGGGGTGAGACGGTCACGCACCGGGGGCTCGTCACCGTGGAGGAGGCGAAGCTCTACACGCACCCCAAGGACATGCCCCTGCTCGTGGGCGCCGCCGTCACGCCGAAGACGGCCAGTTGGGTGGCGGGTTGGGCGGACGACCTCATCACCACCGCGCGGCCCCCGGAGGAGCTGCGCAAGGTGGTGGACGCCTTCCGCGAGGGCGGCGGCGAGGGCAAGCCCCTGTTCCTCAAGGTGCAGCTGTCCTACGCGAAGGACGACGAACTGGCCCGCGAAGGCGCGTACAACCAGTGGGCGTCGAACATCTTCGCCAACAGCGTGCTCACCGACCTGCGCACGCCCGCGCAGCTCCAGGACGCCGCGAGCGTGGTGCAGCCGCACGACCTGGACGGCCCGCTGCGCGTCTCCAGCAGCCTCCAGCAGCACCTGGACTGGCTGGGCGAGGACCTGCGTCTGGGTTTCGACCGGCTGTACCTGCACAACGTCAACCGCGACCAGGACGGGTTCATCGACACGTTCGGCGCGAAGGTGATTCCCGCCCTCACGCGCTGAAGCCGCTGGCTATGCTCGGGCGCATGCCCAGCGACGTCCTGTCCACCCAGGCCCTCAACCGCGCCACGCTCGCGCGCCAGCTGCTGCTCACGCGCGAGAAGATGACCGTGCCCCGCGCCATCGAGCACCTGGTGGGACTCCAGGCCCAGCTCGCGCGCCCGCCGTACCTGGCCCTCTGGTCGCGCCTCCAGGGCTTCGAGCGTGACCAAATCACGAAGCTGGCGCTGAAGCGGCAGCTGGCGCGCGGCACGATGATGCGCGGCACGCTGCACCTGATGACCGCGAAGGACTACCTGCGCTACCGCGGCCTCTTCCAGCCCCTGCTCGCCGCCGCCCTGCGCTCCGTGCTGAAGGAGCGCGCCACGGCGTTGGATCTGCCCGCACTGCTGGCCACCGCGAAGCCCTTCCTCGACGAGCAGCCCCGCACCTTCGAGGAGGTCCGCGCGCACCTGCTGAAGCACCACGTGGGCGGGGACGAGCGGGCCATGGGCTTCGCCACGCGCATGATGCTGCCGCTCATCCAGGTGCCCGAGGAGGGACTGGAATGGGGCTGGCCCGGCAACTCCGGCTTCACGCTGGCGGAGTCCTGGCTGGGAGAGAAGCTCTCCACGGACGACGACGCGTCCCCGCTGGTGCTGCGCTACCTGGCCGCCTTCGGTCCCGCCACCGTGGCGGACATGCAGGCCTGGTCCGGCATCAAGCCGCTGAAGGACGCCTTCGAGACGGTGCGCGGCAAGCTGGTGGAGTTCCGCGACGAGAAGAAGCGCGCCCTCTTCGATTTGCCCAAGGCCCCGCGCCCGCCCGAGGACACGCCCGCGCCGGTGCGCTTCCTGCCGGACTTCGACAACCTCATCCTCTCCCACGCGGACCGCACCCGGTTCGTCCCCCCGGAGCACCGCCCGCTGCTGTCCACGAAGAACCTGCGCGTGCTGAACGTGTTCCTGGTGGACGGGCGCACCGCGGGCACCTGGACCACCGAGCGCAAGAAGGGCGCCGCGACGCTGGTCTGCAATGCCTTCGAGCCGCTGAAGAAGCCCGTCCGCGACGCGCTGGTGCAGGAGGGAGAGGCTCTCCTGCGCTTCAGCGACCCGGAGGCCGCGAAGGTGGCGGTGACGTTCGCGAAGTAGCTCCAGGAGGGCGCTGATGGCTTCCACGATACGTGCCGCTCACCCCAAGCAACTCCTCGACATGCGACTCCGTGCTTGCGCCGCGCTCCTCCTCTTCCTCACGGCATGCGCTACGCCCCCTGGAGGGCCGACGTCACGAAGCCCAAGGATGGCCAACCTCCAGCGTGCGGCCGGCCTGCCCTGGAAGGACGGTGGGCGCTGCGTTGTTCGCGAGGCGTCCCAGCCTTGGCCTGCGCTGGTGGAGCGGTGCTACCAGGCCCTCGACCACGAACGGCTTGAGTTCCACGACAGCACGGGACGATGCGCGGTCGCATCCACTAGCGCCGCCGCCGTGGGACTCGGCTTCTGCGTGCTGGCGGCTCCCGAGATCGCCGTGGGTGCCGTGATCGTCCTTGGAGTGGCGGTGGTCGCCGTCGCCATCCAGGAGGAACTGGATGCGTATGAACTCCGCCACCTCTATCCCGAAGAAGCCGCGGCATCGCGAGGAACGAAGGGGGCACCGCGTGAGGCCATCGCAAAGCAGAAATCCAAACCTGAACCGGAGCCAGCGGGGCAGGACTGGCAGCCCCCGGTGCCGCCCGCACCCGTGGACCGGACGCGCCGCGCCAGTTGCGAGCCCATCCCGGTGAATCACCGTGGCGGCAGTGACCCGCACAACAAGTGCGCCGACAAGATTCCGAACAACAGCTTCCCCGGGTGGGATGTGTTCGTGAACGGGAAGAACTTCGACGCGCTGCAACTGGCTACACGCGTGCTCTGGGAGGTCAAGACCTACAATTTCGATACATTCAGTGACTTTCTCCAGGGCCAGGTAATCAGAGATCAAGTGCCCAAGATGCGGATTGAGCGCGGCCTCGCTCGGGCCTGTGGATTTGACTTCCGGGTCGGTGTGCACAGCGAAGCGCATAAGGAAGCGCTGGAAGAAGCGGCCCCGGACCTCAAGGGCTTTATCGTCGTCATGGACTGGTGCTGAGATGACAGCCAAACGAAAAATCAACCTCATCGTCTACGCGCCTGCACTCGTGAGTAAAGACAACCGCCCCCTCGCCGTGGTTCATGGGATGGAGCATGCGTTCCCTGGCCTGAGCCTGGAGTGGAAGGTTTCCGAAGACGGCCGCCCCATTGCATTGCCACAACGCGACGCATGGCTCACAGAGGGAACCAGGGATGGGGGGTTCCCTCTCGTGTGCAACGGCAACGAGAACTCCCCCGTGATGATTTCCGGGTGGGAACTCCCAGCGGCCAGCTCCCCAGGTGGTCAGTCACAATTGGAAGTTCATGCGAGTCTGCCACCGAACGAAGCTGGGCTCTCGGCGGTGGCAGATGTGTTGGAGGCCGTGGCGGAAATCGCACGCGCGCACTGGGGGCACGCCACACCGTTCAGGGCAAGCGTGGACATTGCACGCCAGACGAGGAATCGGCCCGATGACCTGGAGTTGCCCCCTCGCGGCCTGCCGGTCCTCACGTCCCCTGGTGCCATGAGAGCGCCTGAGGTCCCCCATCGCCTGGGATGGCTCAACTACTGGTCAGCCGCTGCCGCACAGGCCATCGGGTTCCCGGATCCTGCTCGCGACACAGAACTGCTTGCACGAGCCCGGCGCACATCATCGGGCGGGTGGGTCGTGCAGCTCACGGATACGCCACTCGACCTGGACGACCCCGCCCACCTGGATGCGCTCAAGCGGGCCTACGAGCGCTTTCCGGAGATTGGCGGACGCTCGGCGTCTTGAAGTGACGCGAGCGCCCTACGCGAACAACTGGAGCAGGTCCTCGCGGGTGATGGCGGCGGCGCCCGAGGCCTCGCTGAGCGTGGCTTCGCCTGCCCTGGCCGTCACGGCTCGTCGGCCATGCCGTCAAGCTGCTCCATCGCGAGCTCGCGGTAGTAGGGGACGACTTCGACAGCCAGAACATCGCGCATCTGCTGGCGCGCACTGTCGAAGTCGCCCTGCTGCTGGAGCTTCCACATCAGGTTCAGCGCGTCTGTCAGGCGGTTCGATCCCTCAGCGATGCGCCGTTCTATCTCGCGCAGCAAGGCCAGTGCCCCGGCGCTGGTATTCAATGCGGTCGCGGCGTCGGGGATGGCGACCTCTTCGGCGGTGCGCAACATGAGGGCGCGGGTGTCGCCGGTGAGCGTCAGCGGCGCGTCTTCGCGCAGGACGCGTCGCGCCAGGTCGCGAAACGAACTCCAGTTGGGTGTGTTCATTCGGTCATCACCGCTTCGGCTTCGCGGGGCGGCACATGTCGAGGGGCCAGTCCTGTTGTCCCTCGCACCTGCGCAGGCAGTCGGTGCACGGGCCGGTGAACCTACCGTCCGCACAGGCATTCCAGTTCCGGATACAGCGCTGTTTCCACTCAGGGAGGCGCGCGTCGTCCTTGTGGTCCTCCATCTCGGCGCCGTGCGTGCCGGCGGCGCCAACGCCCGCGGCCATGATGGCGGCGGCTTCGGCGGCGGTGAGTCCGCACGCTGACGGATTGCCCGGGTTGCGCTGGATGCAGCACGTCTCGGAGTCCACGCACGTCGCCTGGGCGTACAGGTCGCGCTGGCTCCCGGAGGAGTGGGCGCCGCTGGAGCACCCGGCGAAGGCGACCGCGACGAGGAGGGGGGCGAGGTGGCGCCGCCAGCTCATGCGAAGAGCTGGAGCAGGTCCTCGCGGGTGATGGCGGCGGCGCCCGAGGCCTCGCTGAGCGCGGCTTCGAACAGGGCGCGCTTCTTCTCCTGGAGGCCCAGGATCTTCTCCTCCACCGTGCCCTGGGACACCAGCCGGTAGACCATCACCGGCCGCTCCTGCCCGATGCGGTGCGCGCGGTCCGCCGCCTGCGCCTCCACCGCCGGGTTCCACCACGGGTCCATCAGGAACACGTGGTCCGCCGCCGTGAGGTTCAGGCCCGTGCCGCCGGCCTTCAGCGACATGAGCAGCACCGGCGCGCCGTCCTGTCCCTGGAACCGCGACGTCACCTCGCCGCGGTTCGCCGTCGCGCCGTCCAGCCGCTCGAAGCCGATGCCCGCGCCCTTGAGGCCCGGCTCGATGAGGTCCAACAGCGACGTCCACTGCGAGAACACCAGCGCCTTGTGGCCTTCCGACACCGCCGTCTCCAGCGCATCCACCAGCGTCTGCACCTTGGAGGACGTCTTCGCGTGCTGCCCCGGCACCAGCGCGGAATGGCAGGCCGCCTGCCGCAGCCGCAAGAGCGCCTCCAGCGCCTTGAGCACGCTGCCACCCTCGTTGAGCAGCGCCACCACCTCCGCGCGCGTCGCGGCCATCACCGCGTCGTAGACGGAGCGCTCGCGCTCATCCAACTGCACGTGCATCACGGAGTCCGTGCGCGGCGGCAGCTCCGGCGCCACGTCCTTCTTGAGGCGGCGCAGGATGAACGGGCGGATGCGGCGGCGCAGGCCTTCCGCCGCGCCCGGCTTGCCGTCCGCGATGGGCTGCGCCGTCTTCTCCTCGAACTGGCGGCGGCCACCCAGCAGGCCCGGGTTGGTGAAGTGCATCAGGCTCCACAACTCATCCAGGCGGTTCTCCAGCGGCGTACCGCTGAGCGCGAGCCGCAGGTTCGCCTTGAGCCCGAACGCCGCGCGCGACACCTGGCTCTCCGGGTTCTTGATGGCCTGCGCTTCGTCCAGCACCACCGCTTCCCACGTGGGCGCGCCCAGCACCGGCGCGTCCAGGCGCAGCAGCGCGTACGTGGTGAGCGTGATGTCCGCCGAGGGGTCCAGCTTGCGGCCGGGGCCGTGGTACACGCAGACCTTCAGCGACGGACGGAAGCGCTGCAGCTCCGCCACCCAGTTGGGCAGCACGCTGGTGGGGCACACCACCAGCGACTTCGGCCCCAGGATGCAGATGGTCTGGAGCGTCTTTCCCAGGCCCATGTCGTCCGCCAGGATGCCGCCCAGCCCCGCGCCCTTGAGGAACGACAGCCAGCTCACGCCCTGCTGCTGGTACGCGCGCAGCGTGGCGTTGAGCTCCGTGGGCAGCACCGGCGGCGGCAGCTTCTCGAAGCCCTCCACCAGCGGGGCCAGCTTGTCCAACCCCGGAGGCGGCGGCTGGTCCAACGACTCGCACAGCTGCGTCAGCTCCGGCAGCGCGTGGTTCGCGACGCGTCCGTCCTCCTGACGCGCGGCCAGCAGGTCCGCGACGCGCTGCCCGTTCTTGTCCAGCCACGCGCGCGGCAGCGGCGCCCAGCCACCACCGTCCAACGGCACCAACCCCAGCCCTTCCGTCCACGCCCGCACCACGGCCGCGGCGTCCACCGTGCGCGCGCCGCCCTTGCCGCCCTCCACCTCGAACTCCAGCGTGAAGCGCACCTCCGGCACGCCCGCGCCGGACGCACCGCCCTCCACGCGCAGCGACGGCTTGAGGCGCATGTCCGGGCTGACGATGCCCGCCGCGTCGCCGCCCAGGTCGCCCCGGAACTTCCGCAGCTTGTCCGCGAAGCGCATCATCTCCGGGCCCTGCACCGTCAACCGGCGGCCGGGCACCAGGTTCAACTCGTCGCGCAGCTGGTGGAGCAGCTTCTGCTCCGCGGCCTCGTCGCGCAGCGGCACCGCGCCGCGCAGGTACACCATGCGCCCGTTGTCGATGCGCACCGACGGCGGCGCGCCGTACACCAGCGTGGGCAGCACCGACAGGCCCTGGGTGAGCTGGTTCAGCTCCAGCAGGATGCGCGGCTTCAGGTCGCGGTCCAGCGCCGGCAGCCGGCGGCTCTTCATGTCCACCGGCATGCGCCGCGCCAATTCCGGCAGCACCTTCGCGGACAACTCGCCCAGCTGCTCCGGCGAATAGGTGCGCACCAGCGGCAGGTGCTGGAGCCACGCGCCCGTCATCGCCGTCTCGCCCAGGCGCACCAGGGACTCCGCCGTCAGCGCGACGCCGGGGCTCACCACCTCCGTGATGCGCGGGTCGCGCGTGATGGTGATGACCCACTGCTGACCCCTGTCCTCCACCTTCGCGCGCGGGGGCAGCACCTCGCCGGACACCGCCACCGGCCGGCCATCCAGCAGCACGTTGCGCGCGGGCTCCAGGGCGCGCAGCAGCGCGTCCAGCTTCTCCGCCAGGAGCGGCCCGCGGGTGCGCCGCTCCAGCAGGCGCTCCATCACCAGGTCCACCTGCTCCACCTGCAACGTGACGCCGCCCTGGGGCTTCGCGAGGCGCCCGGTGAGGTCCTCCAGCGGCTCCTCCGTGCCGTCCGCGTGCGCGAGGACGCGGTGCAGTTGCAGCCCGCCCTCCACGCGCGTGAAGCGGTACACCACGCGCGACCAGCGCTCCGCCACCGCCTCCAGCGGCGTGTCCTGCTTCTCCGCCTTGTCCAGGGAGATGGCCGCCGCGACCACGTGCTCGCACGGGTCCACCGGGCTGGGGCAGTCGCACTCCCACGCCTCGTCGCCTGGATAGAGGACGACGGTGAAGGCCACCGCCCGGCCCGTCACCTTCACCCGCAGCTCGACTTCCGAGGCCGTGCGCGACTGGAGCGCCACGGCTCCGTCGCGCGCGAGGCTGACGCCCCGGGACCAGAGTCCCGGCTTGGCTTCTTTCCGGACGGCTTCGAGGAACTGGGTGTTCTCGGACATGGCAGGCGGCTTCCCTACGCCCCGCCACGCCCTTGCGCAACGTCGGATGCGCCCCGTCTGATGGCCAGGCTACTCGTCGTCGTAGGACGGCTCGAACAGGTAGGTGAGCTTCACCAGGAACTCGCGGCTGAACACGGGCAGGGGCGCGTGGCCGCCGTTGTAGGGCTGGGCCACCCGGAAGTCGCTGCCCAGCAGGTTGTAGACGCCCGCGCCAATCTCCAGGCCCTTCGTCCCCACGTTCTCCGCGCGCACGAAGAGGTTGAGCAGCAGCCGGGGCGACAGCGATTCGACCTCCGACACGCCCTCCTCGTCCGCCGCCCCCACGGCGAAGCGCCGGCCCACCAGCACGGCGGTCGGGCTGACGGACAGCCACGACAGCACCTTCGCCGTGCCCGTCAGCGTCGCCTTGTGCGTGGGCAGGCCGGTGAAGGCCTTGGGCTGGCCGGGCACCAGGTAGTCCTCCACGTCGTTGCGGCCACCCGGCCGGTAGAACGAATAGCCCACCTGCGCGCGGCCCCACGGCCCGCGCAGCCGGTAGTCCAGTTCGATGCCCCGGCTGCCCAGGCGGCCCAGGTTGCGGTACGCCTCCGACGCCGTGTCCGCGTTGTACGAATAGATGATGGGGTCCGTCACGCCCACGTCGAAGGCGTTGGCGCTCAGCGTCTGGCCCTCGCCCAGGCGCACGGTGGCCTCCAGCTCATACACCGTGGTGCGCTCCGGCCGGACGTCCTCGCCCAGGGAGATGTTCTCGATGCCCGGCGCGCGGAAGGCGCGGCTGTAGAGGGCCTTGCCGCTCACCGGCCCGAAGGACTTGAGCAACACCAGGCGCGGCACGAACGAGCTGCCGAAGAAGCTGTGGTCCTCGAAGCGCGCGCCCACAACCACCGTCGCGATGGGGTTGTCCGAGTACGCCTCCACGAAGGCCGCGACGTTGCGGTAGGAGACGACGTCCTCGTCCCCGTTGAAGGGCTCCTGCAGGCCGATGCCCGCGGGGCCCCGCAGCTGGCCCTGGTCGAACGCCAGGTCCACGCCGCCCGTGAGCTGGAGGAAGTCGAACGCCGCCCAGCGCGCCATCGCCCGGCCGCGCAGGCGCCGGTAGCGCTTGTCGTAGAAGAAGTCCGACGACTCGTCCGAGTCCCGGTAGGACTCGCCCAGCGTGAGGTTCAGCCGGGGGATGATCTCAATCCGGTCCGTGGGCCGGAAGCGGTCGCTCAGCTCCGCGTGGAAGGACTCGAAGTCGGTGCTCGCCGGCGCGGGCAGCACCTCGTCCACGGAGACCACCGACGTGGTGTCCTGGCGCTGGTACAGGAGGCTCAGCTGGAGGTCCCGGTAACCCACGCCCGCCTGGATGACGGTGGGGTCCATCCGCGACGCGCCGTTCATGCTCGCGGAGTCGCCGAAGAAGTCCTCGAAGACGGCGTCGCTGCGCTGCCCCTGCCCCAGCGACCCGGACGCGAAGGCGCTCAGGCCCGGAACGCTCTCGAAGACCTTGCGCCCGGACAGCGTGAGGCTGCGGCGGCCGTTGCCGTGCGACAGCTGCCCGTACGTGCCCACCACCAGCGCGTCCGTGCTGCCCTGGATGCCCCGGGTGATGACGTTGATGACGGCCAGCTCCGCGTTGCCGCCGTAGATGACGGAGCCGGGGCCGCGCACGACCTCGATGCGCTCGATGAGCTCCACCGGGAACTCGTGGCCCAGCTGCATGGTGGAGTAGAGCTGCTCGTTGATCTCCTTGCCGTCGATGATGAGCAGCACCTTGCCTTCCTGGCCCCACAAGCCCCGGAAGCCCGGCCCCACCGTGCCCTGCACGTCCACGCCGAAGAAGAAGCCGGGCACCTGCAACAGCACGTCCATCAGGTCGCGCGCACCCGAAGCGCGAATCTCATCCGCGGTGATGGCCGTCACCACCGCCGGCGAGTCGTGCAGCTTCGTGATGGCGAACGACGCCACCTGGCTGTGCACCTCCGGCTCGTCCTCCAGCTGCGCCTCGGCGGAGGGCGTCCCCGGCGGTCCGGGGTCCAGGGTCGGCTCCGGCGCCGTCTGCGCGAAGCCCGTGCCCGCGCCCAGCAACGCCAGCCATACACACACACGACGCCCGTGCCTGGTGAAACCCATACGAAACAACCTTCTCGAAGGTGGGAAAACGCGCGCCCGCCCCGGGGGGAGACAGGCTCCGCGTGAGCTGGAGTGTATCGGCTCCAGCGACGTCCGAAAGTTCTGGGATTACGCGCACCGCGTCGAATGCGGGCGCAAGCCTTGTTTCACTTCACGCGCACGCGGGTGCTGCGGCCCGGTTCGACCTCCACCGTCATGCGCCGCTTCACCTCGCCGTTGACGCGGACCTCCACCTTCGCGGGCCCGGACGGCAGGGCCTGCGCGGAGATGGGCGGAAAGCCATACGGCCGGCCGTTGATCCACACCTCGCCATAGAGGCCCGGCGACGTCACCTCCAGGTCGCCCCGCTGCGCCACGGCGGCCTTCGCCACGGACGGCTCCGGCGGCGTGGTGGGCTCCGGGGTGCGCGCGGACGCGACCGGCCCTCCCGCGGGCGCCGCGTTCGCAGTGGGGGGCGAGGCGGGGACCACCGCCGCCACCGGCACCGGGACCGGCTTCGAGGCAGCCGGCGTCAGCTCCGCGGTGAGGTCGCGGTTGAGCGAGCGCACCGACTCCGCTTCCACCTCCAGCGTCTCCTCGTACAGGCGGCGCTCGCCCTGCGCGAGCACCACGCGGTGCGTGCCCGCGGACACCGGCAGCCGCGCGGGCGTCAGGTCCATGGCCCTGCCGTCCACCAGCACCACCAGCCCCGGCGGCGTGGACGTCACCAGCAACAGGCCCCCCTTCGCCTCTTCCTGCGGAGTGGCCTGCGAGGACTGCTGCTCGCGGGCGGCCCGCGCGGCGGCGAGCTTCGCGGCGCGCGTGCGGGGCGGCGCGCGGCCAGGCGACAGCTCACGCGGCGTGGGCGCCTGCGCGGTCCGGGACTGGCCGCGCGAGCGCAGGTCGGTGGCGATGCCCAACAGCCGCGTCAGGTCGCTGTCCTTGTCGTCCGGACGCAGCTTGAGCGCCTCGGTGAACTGCGCCACCGCGCGCTCGTAGTCCCGGTCCTCCAGCGCGGCCAGGCCCGACGCGCGCAGCGCCCGCGCCAGGCCCGCGTTCGCGTCCTCCGACGGCGCGGCCGCGGGGGGCGGAGG
>NZ_RAWE01000151.1 GCF_003611695.1 Corallococcus carmarthensis
TTTTCCGGTGGCAATGTCGGAGGGGTCACACCCGTTCCCATCCCGAACACGGAAGTTAAGCCCTCCAGAGCCGATGGTACTCCGCGGGAAACCGCGTGGGAGAGTAGGTCGCTGCCGGATTCTTTTTGAAAGCCCCTGGTGCCGCAAGGCGCCAGGGGCTTTGTCTTTGCGGGCTGGTGCTGCCTGCCGCCTCCTGGCTTGAGCGCTGAAGTGTGCTCGCGGGTGGCTGTCTTTGCGCCTCAGCCCAGCAGGCGCACCGCGAGAAACACTGGCAGGGCTACGTAATAGAGCGCTCGGCAGGTCCACTCCGCGCCAATGCGTACGTTGCGTGCCCACCGGGGGCCCAGCCATGCGGCGCTGAAGCACAGTGCTTCAGCGATGGCCCTCCAGAAACACCCAAACAACAGCAGCGCCAGGAACACGGGCAGCCAGGTGCGCCCGAAGGACGTGAGGTACGCCCTCCATCCGTACATCTGGAGCTCTCCGAAAGGGCCGCCGAAGGAGATGTATTGGTGCGCCCGGAAGAAGATGCCCGCGAGCACCCCGGGCACCAGGCCGTACTTCAGTGCCTGGTCGTACCAACGCCGGCGCCACTTCTCACTGCGTGCCTGGGCGTACCTGACCCGTGGATCGTGACGCGCTTCCCCCAGCGTGCCCATCGCCGCGAGCAGGGGCATGGGGGCCTGCACTTCCAGTCCGTAGTCGAATGCGCGTCCCGTGCGCAGCCGCAGCGTGAGCCCGGGTCCTGGACTGAGCAGCCGCCAGGGGCGGACGGACTCCAGGGCTTCGAATGGAATCTCGAAGTGCGCTCCTCCTTGCTGCGTGAGTACCAGACCCTCTGGACGCACCGTGACCGTGGCCCTCGTGCCCAGGTGCAACAGACGGAGCGCGATGAGTGGCAGGAGTCCCCCGACAGTGAGGCCTGTTGCCAGCGGGGCGGGCAGCAGCGTCTGTGTGCCTGCGAGCACGTCCTTGAACAGCAGCGCCGTGAAGAAGCAGAGCGTGCCAAGGACCGCGGCGTGCAGAAGTGCACCCAATGCACGCAGCCGCGGGGTGAAGGCGTGGACGGGGAAGGGGCCGGATGCGTCGACGGTCATGATGGGGGCATGGCGGCCCGCGCATTGCCTCGATGCGAGCGGCTTCCGTAGCATACGCACCCCGGAGGCCCCCCGAGAACATGCGTTCCCCGCAGCCTGGCCCTGATCGTCGCACCGATTCCGATGGCGTGACGCGGGTGACGCCCTCGCGAGAGTCTTCCGGCGGCGTGGGCCCCTGGCTCATTGGGGGCGCCACCGCGGTGACGGCCCTGTGCGTGGGGCTTTGTCTGTGGTGGCTCTCCCGACCTGTCCCAGTCGAGGAGCTTCCTCCCATCGTGGTGGCCGCGCGCCCTGCGCCTGTGGCTCCTTCCCTGGAGCCGGCGCGCCCTGCCGTACGTCCTGCCGCGGTCCCTGTCGCCGCGCCCACGCCCGTGGAGGAGCCCGCTCCCATGCCCGTCGATGAGCCGCCCCCTCCGGAGGGCAAGAGCGGGACGGCCCTGTATCAGCGTGGCACCAAGCCGTTGAAGCGCGGGCTCGTCGTGCCCGACGACTTCGAGCTGCCCCCTGGCTACATGCGCCACTACCAGGCGACGGACAATGGCCAGCCGCTCGCCGCCATCCTGATGTTCCATCCGGACTTCACGCCCAAGGACGCCAACGGGCAGCCCATCCCCATCCCCGAGAACCGCGTGGTGCCCGAAGAGATGGCTCCTCCCGGCATGCCCCACCGGCTGCTGGAGATTCCTGTCGAGGACGAGGACTCTCAGTGACGTCTGTGAAGGGGTGGGCCGGGGCGCTCCTGGGCGTCGCGGCGACCACCGTGCTGTTCGCGACGTTCGGACAACTGCAATCGGGTTGGGTGTGGCTGGGCGCGGTGGCCATGGCGCCGTGGCTCGCGGCGGTGGACCGGGTCCGTTCCGCTCGCGGCGCCGTGGTCCTGGGCGTGCTGCTGTCGGTGACCTTCACGGCGGTGGTGTTCGGCTGGTTCCCGGGCGCGCTCGCGGCGTACTCGCGTGCGCCGGTATGGCTGTGCTGGGGCGTGTTCCTCCTTCTCGCGCCTGTGCTGGAGCTCCAATTCCTCACTGCCGCTTGGGTGCGGTGGTACGCGCGCCGGCAGGTGGGGGATGGGCCTCGCCTGGCGTGGGTGCCGCCGTTGCTCACCGCGCTCGTGTACGTGGGCACCGAGTGGTTCACGCCCAAGCTGTTCGCCGAGACGCTGGGCCATGGGCTCTATGCTTCGGAGACGTTGCGCCAGGGCGCGGATCTGGCGGGCGCTCCGGGCCTCACGCTGGTGCTGCTGCTCATCAACGAGTGTGTCGTCTCGGTGGCCCAGGGGCTGCTCTCACGGCGGGCATTCCGGTTGGGGCCGGTGGTCCTGGCGGTCGCGCTGGCGGCGCTGGTCTGGGGCTACGGACAGGTGCGGTTGGGGCAGGTGCGTGCGGCGGTGCACTCGGCTCCGGCGCTGGTGGTGGGCGCGGTGCAGGCGAACATCACCAACATCGAGAAGCTGGCCGCGGAGCAAGGCACGTACGAGGTCGTTCGCAACATCCTGGATACGCACTACGCGATGTCGGATGCGCTGTTGCGCTCGGCGCCGCTGGACCTGCTGGTGTGGCCGGAGACGGTGTATCCGACGACGTTCGGGACTCCGAAGAGCGAGGACGGCGGTGCGCTCGATGATGAGATCCGCGCGTGGGTCGCGGAGCGCGGTGTCCCCCTGGTGTTCGGTACGTACGACCTGGACGGCGAACGCGAGTTCAACGCCGCCATGTTCCTGGGCCCCTCCGCGACGGGCGAACTGGCTCAGTCCGTGTACCGCAAGACGATGTTGTTCCCGCTCACGGAGTGGGTTCCCGACGCCGTGGACACACCCTCGCTGCGCGCCTGGCTTCCGTGGACCGGACGATGGAAGCGCGGGCCTGGACCCCGGCTGGTGGACTTCCGGCTGAACGGTGGCCGTGTGCTCAAGGTCGCTCCGCTCATCTGCTACGAGGCGCTCTTTCCCAACTACGTCGCCGCGGAGGTGCGCCAGGGGGCGGACCTGCTCCTCACGCTGTCGAATGACTCGTGGTTCTCTGGCACTCCCGCGCCCCGGCTGCACCTGATGCATGCGGCCTTCCGCAGCATCGAGACGCGCACCGCGCAGGTTCGGGTGACCAACTCGGGCATCTCCGCGTTCATCGACCCCGCGGGTGCATGGACCTCCGAGCTGGAGGACAACCAACGTGCCAGCACCGTGATGCGCGTGCCCACGGCGGACCGGCTGAGCTCACTCGCGGGGGCGTGGGGGGATTGGTTGGGGCCCGTGGCGCTCACGCTGGCCTTGGCGCTGAGCGTGTGGATCCGGCGTCGCGGCGTGGAGTGCCCTGGGCACGTACCGGCGTAGCTCCACGCGCCAGCACGTACCTCCCGCGCGGTATGGCGGGTCGCCAACGGCGTAACGATTCTCTTGGCTTCCTCTTCAAGGGAGCTGCCATGAGCGACGATCTCAAGAAGCGCGGCCTGCAAGACCGCGTGCGCATCAACGTCAATGAGGACTGGGAAGTGCGGGAGTGGAGCGCCCACTTCGGATGCACCGAGGCGGAGCTGCGTGCAGCCGTGCGCGAGGTGGGCGTGATGGTTGCCGATGTGCGGCGCTACTTCCTGGCCCGTCGGTAGTTCCTGGGAGGCGCGCGGGCCTTCAGCCGGTGCGCCTCCTGGACCCCCAGGCCCAACGGTGCCAATCCCTCTCAGGACGCCGGGCTCGTGGCTGCCCTCCTGGCAAGGCCCAGCGCTCCCAGCGATAGCAGGGCGGCGATGGCGACTCCCAAGGCCATGGGCCTCGCGGTGCCGTCGTGGCTCGCGCTCACCGTCGCGGAGGCTCCGGCCGCCAGCATGAACTGGAGCGCTCCCAGGCCCGCCGATGCGATTCCTGCCTGCTTCGCGTGCTGCTCCATCGCCAAGGCCGTCGCGTTGGGCGTGATGGCACCCAGGGTGGAGACGAACACGAACAGCGACACCGCGATACCCCACAGTCCTCCGAAGCCCGTCGATGCCACCGTGACCAGCACCAGCCCCGCGAGCGTGGCGATGCGCACCGCCTGCTTCAACACGCGCTCCGGCGAAGAGCGCGCCAGGAGCCAGTGATTGAGCTGCGAGACCGCGACCAGCCCCGCCGCGTTCGCTCCGAAGAACCACCCGAAGTGCTCCGGCTTCACGCCGTGCAACGTGATGAACACGAAGGGCGAACCGCCGATGTACGCGAACATCCCCGCCTGCGCGAACCCCGCCGCCAGTGCATTCCCCAGGAAGTCTGGCGCCTTCGTGATGCCCCACATGGCCTGGAAGGGGTTGGAGCCGGAGGCTCCGCTCCTTGGTGGCGCTGTCTCCGGCAGGATGGCGAACACCGCTCCCAGCGCGATGACGCCGATGACCGCGTGGCTTCCGAAGATGGCCCGCCAGCCCGCGGCTCGCAGCACCCAGCCTCCCAGCAGCGGCGCCAGGATGGGCGCCAGGCCCATCACCAACACCAGCCGCGACATCATCCGCGCCGCCGCCGCTCCCGAGTGCAGGTCCCTTACGACGGCCCTCGCCGTCACCATTCCCACCGAACCGCCCAGCGCCTGCACGAAGCGGCACGCCGCCAGCACCTCCGCCGACGGCGCGGTCGCGCACCCGATGGAGCCCAGCACGTAGAGCGCCAGGCCTACGTAGAGCGGCTTCGTGCGGCCGAACCGGTCGCTCACCGGGCCGGCGAAGAGCTGCCCCACCGCGAGCCCCGCGAAGAATGCCGCCAGCGTGCGCTCCACCTCTCCCGCGGTCGCGTGCAGCGACTCTCCGATGGAGGGGAACGCCGGCAGGTACATGTCGATGGACAGCGGACCGAAGCCGATGAGCGCTCCCAGGAGGATGATCAGCCCGGGGCCCTCCGTGGAGCGGGACAGCTTGGGCGTGGCGGTCGTCATCTCGGGGTCCTCTTCAGCGGCTTCTTCCTGGCGCGTGCTGGCGCTTCTCGCGGGGACAGCAGCACCCGGATGAGCTGGCGCAGGAGGGCTTTGTCCTCGCCGGGGGCGTAGGTGGCTCCTCCCACGTGGGCGTTGAAACAGCGGGCCTCCAGCGCTCCGCAGAGTGCTTCCGCCACGACCCTGGGCTCCGCCAGGTCCACCCTTCCGGCACGCTTCGCCCGGGTGAGCCACTTCGTCAGCCCCTCTCGCAGCGCGACGGGGGGCGGCGTCTCCAAGTGGATGGCCCTGGCGCCTCCCAGCGCGGAGTAGTGCAACACGAACAGCCAGGGCACCAACTGGCGCAGGAAGTCCCGGTGGTGCAGGAGCGCTTCCAGGAGCTGGTCCTCGAGGGACGCGTCGTCACCTGGTCCTGGCTCCAGCAGCGCCAGCGCGGTGGGCGGCACGGGGCGGAGGGCTCGGGACATCAGCGCCTCCTTGGTGCCCACCCGGTGCAGCAGCGCTGCTTGAGAGATGCCCAGCCGCTTCGCGATGTCCTGCAGCGGCGCGGAGGGACCCTGCGCCAGGAACACGGCGCGGGCGGCTTCATCGATCTCAGGATCGAGGACTCGAGGGGGACGGGACATGGGCTCGGGGGATTAGTTACTGACTGGTAGGTAACCAATCCACACCGGTCGTGCAAGGGGCCCGTCCTTCCGGGCCCCACACGTCAGCTTCCGAGAGACATCAGAGGCGGCCGGCCTTGAGCTCGCCCACCAGGTGGCCGCAGGCGCGGACGGTGAGGGCCATCATCGTCAGGGTGGGGTTCTGGGGGCCCTGCGACGGGAAGGCGGAGCCGTCCATGACGTAGAGGTTGGGCACGTCCCAGCTCTGATTGAACGGGTTGAGCACGGATGTCTTCGGGTCCTTGCCCATGCGCGCGGTGCCCACTTCGTGGATGGCCATGCCCGGATGCGAGAGCTGCTTGTTGACCTTCTCCACCGTGCAGCCCGCCTCCTCCAGCATCTCCAGGCAGGAGGCGGCCGCGTCCTCCGTCATCTTCAGCTCGTTGTCCGAGTGCCGGCACTCGATGTGCGCCGCCGGAATGCCCCAGCGGTCCTTCACCGTGGCGCTCAACGTGACGCGGTTCTCCGGGCGCGGAATCATCTCCCCGAAGGGCACCATGTGCATCTGGTCGTCGAAGGTGAAGACCTGCACGCCGTAGCCTCGCGCGAAGGTCGGGTGTCGCTCGGAGACGTTGCGGAACTGGGGAACGTACGCCCAGCCGTGCTCCTTCTGCTGCAGGTGCGAGGGGAGGTTCATCCGCGCCTCGATGCCTCGCAGATACATGTGGTCCATCAGGTGCCGGCCCACCAGGCCCGAGCTGTTCGCCAGGCCGTCCGGGAACGCCCGGTTGCGCGAGTGCAACAGCAACCGCGTGGATTCAATCGTTCCCGCGGACACGACCACGACCTTCGCGTGGACCTCCTCGGAGGTGCCGGAGTTCGCGTCGATGAAGGACACCCCTGTCACGCGCCCTGTGTTCGGGTCGTGCAGGATGTGGCTGGCGATGGCATGCGAGCGCAGCGTCAGCCGCCCCGTCTTCAGCGCCGCGGGCAGCGTCACCGGCGCGTTCGCGGTCCGCCGGGCGACGACGTGACGGTCTGGCCAGCGCGCCTTCACCTTCTCGCGCAGGCGGACCTCTCCGGGCGACATCGGCGCGGGGCCGGAGAAGACGGAGTCCGGCAGCGTGTCCACGCTGTCCGAGTTGCCTCGCAGGCCCATCCACCGCTCCACGATTTCGTAGGACGGCGCCAGGTCCGCGTGCGACAGCGGCCAGTCCGGGCTCAACCCGTCCAGGCTGCCCGCGTGGAAGTTGAAGTCAGACAGCCGGTAGAACTGGCGGCCGTGGCTCTTCACGCTGGTCCGGCCGCCCACCTGCCGCGCGCGAATCCAGGCGAACGGCGCGTCATCCGGCGTCGTGTAGGGATTGTCCACGTCATCCACGAAGGCGTGCGGATGGAAGGGCCAGGCAAAGCTCGTGGACTGCACGGACTGGCGTGAGGTGCGGTCCTGGTCCGACTCGATGCGGTAGCCCAGCTTCTGCTTCACGCGGTGCATCAAGTGGAGGGCGCGGTCCGCCTTCTCGCCGCGGCCCGCCTCCAACACCAGCACCTGAAGCCCGGCCTCTGTCAGCTGCTTGGCGGCCCAACCACCACAGGCTCCCGAACCCACCACCACCGCGTCGTAGACCGTCTTTGACGTCTTCATGCCTTCCCACCCGGACGGTCTTCTGCCGCCGCTGCTAAAGTTCGCCTAAACTGTAAACCAGGGACCCGTTGGTGCCTATAGGGTCTAGGTGTGTGGAGGGTGCCAACACAAGCCCGGGGCAGCGGCTTCCGCCCCTGGTACAGGTCGCTTGCTGTCGGAGAGGGGCGGACATGGCTGGGCTCTTGAAACGGATTCGGTGGGGGCGGGTGCTGGGCGTGTTGGTGGTGCCTTGCCTGCTGGTGGCGCTGGTGTTGGGCGGCCGCGCGGCGTGGCGCTCCGAGCAGTACTTCCACTACCCGAAGCCGGCGGCGGTGCTGCCCGCGGACTTCGGTTCCGCGCGAGAGGTGACGCTGCGCACGGACGATGGGGTGGAGCTGCGGGGCTGGTACCTGCCTTCGCGCAACAAGGCGGCGTGGGTGCTGGCGCATGGCCTGTCGCAGACGCGCATGGACCTGCTGCCGGAGGCCCGGGTGCTGCGCGACGGGGGGTATGGCGTGCTGCTGTTCGACCTGCGCGCGCATGGGCAGAGCGGCGGCGAGACCTCCACCTGGGGGGACAAGGAGCGCCAGGATGTGCGCGCGGCGCTGGCGTATGTGCGGGCGCAGCCGGACGTGGACCCTGCTCGCGTGGGGGCGTTGGGGTTCTCCATCGGATCCGCGGCGGTAGCGGAGGTGGCGGCGAAGGATCCGCAGGTCGCGGCGGTGGTGCTGCTGTCCCCGTTCAACACGCTGCGGCTGGCGGCGGCGTATGACTTCCGCCGCTTCGGCGTGGTGACGCAGACGGGGGCGCTGGTGCCGTTCTGGCGGCGGAGGATTGCGCTGGAGGAGGTGCGGACCATCGATGCGGTGGACCGCATCAAGCCCCGGCCCCTGTTCATCGTCGCGGGGACGGAGGAGTCCGGGCAGCCGCTCTTGGATGAGCTGTTCGCGCACGTTGCGCCCTATGCCCAGACGTGGCGCATCCCCGGGGCGGCGCATGGCAACTTCGCCGCTGCCGCGCCCACGGAGTATCCGCGCCGGCTGCTGGAGTTCGCGGACACGGCGCTGAAGCCCGTGGAGGGCGAGCCTCCCGCGGTGGCGAAGCCCGTGGCGCCGACCGTGGAGAAGAAGGCTCCGGCGAAGAAGCCTTCACGGCGGAAGGCAGGGGCGCGCTAGCTCCGCGCTACGCCTGCGCGGGCGGGGCGGCTTCGAGCTTCGCGAGCTCGTCCAGGTACATGCGGCCCTTCACCGGGTCCGTCATGTAGAGGAACGCCGCCATGCCCTTGAGCTGCTCCAGCGACTCGCCTTCGCGGCCCGGCTTGCCCTTCTGGCGGTTGTGGATGGCCGCTCGCAGGCGGCGCACCACATCGCGGGGGACCCGGGCGGCGGGCGTGCCTTCTTTCGCCTCGTTCACCACGAGCCCCGTGACGCGCTGACGGCTGCCCTTGCGGGCGACTCGCGTCTTGTCCGGGTGCACCGTGAAGCCTTCGGTCTCCACCACGTCCTTCACGCGCGCGAGCAGCACCGCCACCGGTGCTCCCTGCGACCGGCGCGCCTTGGGCGCCTTCGCCTTCGTCCAGGAGAACGTCAGGTCGTCCGCGTAGCGCGTGTACGTGAAGCCCAGCTTGCGCGACAGCGCCGACAGCCGCTTGTCCATGCGCAGGCACAGCGCGTTGGTGATGCCCGGCGAGGTGGGCGCGCCCTGCGGCAGGGCCCGCGGCCCCTGCGCCACGTGCAGCGTCTTGCCGCGGAAGGACATCCGCTCGCGCGGGGCTTCCGTGGACATCAGCGCCAGCAGCGTGGACGTGTTCTCCGGCAGGCCGCCCTTGCGGAGCAGGCCCTTCACCCGGCGCCACGTCACCGTCGGGAAGAAGTCCTTCAAGTCCACCTTCACCACCACGTCCGCGCCCCGGTGCGCCAGCGCGTTGGTGAGGATGGAGCGCCCCGCGACGAAGCCGTGCGCCGCGCCGTGTACCGGCAGCCGCTCCACGATGTTCGACAGCACCCAGCGCTGCGCTTCCTTCAGCTCCGGCTTGGGCGACGTGATGGTGCGCTCACCGCCCGTGCGCTTGGGGATGCGCCACGTCACGTAGTTGGAGCCCGTGTCCACGTCGCGGTGGAACGCGAAGCCGCGCAGCTTGGACACGCTCAGGCCCAGCGCCTTCGCCAGGTCCTCCGCCGAGTCCAGCGTGGGCAGGCCGTTCTGGCGCGCGCGCTCCTCGCGGTGCTCCAGGTCGAACTTGTCCGGACCGCCGGCCTCGTTCCAGTGGATGCCCACGCCCAGGTGGTTCACGTGCGTGGCCTTCCACGCCTCGTGGGCCAGGCGCTCCAGCGCGCGGCGCTCCACCGCTTCGGCCTTCTTCTTCTCCTTCCAGGCCGTCTTCTCCTTCTCCTTCAGCGAGGAGAAGTCCACCTCGTCCGCGAGCGCGCCCTTCGCCACGAGCTGCGCTTGCACCCATTCAGCGGTGCCGCCGGCCTCGGTGATGGCCTTCCAGCGCGTGAGGAGGGCGTCGTGCGCGGCCCTGGCGGCCTCGCGCTTCGCGACGGTGTTGGGAGCAGCCGCGGGCGCGACTTCGGGAGCGGCCTGCGGCGGGGCGGCGGGGACGAACGACTCCAGCTTGGCGGTCATCGATGTACCTTCGACGGGCGCGGCGGCTCAGGGAGGGGCGACGGACGAATCGAGCGGTCGAGGGAGGCCAGGAAGGCACCACCAGCTCACCTGGGGCACGGTAGCCTCACCGGCTCTCCCCTCCCGAGCACTACCGTCGGGGTGGGAAAACGGCGGCTGCGTCGTTGGTTCCGCTTCCCGCCCCGACGGTAGTGCTCGGGAGGGAGAGAGCCAAGAACAGGCTACCTTGCGGAGAGTGTCCAGCATTTCAACCAGAGCGGCGCAACGCCGCTCCCGCGCTCGAGGCGCTGAGGCTGATGCGGTCCAGACCTCTCTCGACCACTCGCTATTCGGTTTTCGTCCGGCGCCACCATCCTTCCGGCCGCCCCGTCGGCGGCCGGGCCGTTGGTTGAGGGTTTACACCAGAGTCGAGGCCGCGTCGATGTAGCCGTCAGCGGTCAATTTCTCCAAACGGCTGAAGTACGCCGTCCGGGCTTCCGTGTCCGTGTCGAACCACAGGCGCTGGTGGCGCGAGTCGCCCAGGCGGGGGCCCCACGTGAGGGCCACCACCTTGCCATCCAGCGACACGCGATACACCTGCTCCAGGCCCGTGGCCGGGTCGCGGCGCACGTACGCGCGCGTCTCCGCGCGGATGAGCTTGCGGCCCTCGGGCGTCTGACGCAGCGCCTCTTCCTCGGCGCGGCGGCGCGCGTACGCTAGGCGCAGCGCGAGCATGTGCTCGCACGGGCCTTCGCGCAGGCCGGAGCGGCGGAAGTGCGGGCAGCCGCAGCCCGCGTCCTTCACGCGGCCTTCCAGGTCCATGGTGAAGCTGGGGAAGAAGCTGCGCACCGCCTCGCGGTCCACGACCTCGCCCTGGATGCGCGTGCCTTCGCCCATGATGTCGTGCACCTGCGTGAGCTTCACCTCGCCGGAGCCAGGACCGCCGTCGCCGAGCAGGCGGTGGGCGCGGGCTTCACGCTCGTTGCCGTAGCGCAGCGCGGCCTCGTCCACCGGGGTGGGCATGAGCTCGCGCGGGCGGTAGGTGCCGCGCGCCACGTCGAACAGGACGCGGCCTCGCAGGCACTCGAGTTGGAGCGCGGCGCGCACCTGATCCTTCGGGGCTCCCGCGTCCTTTGACAGCACGTCGAAGGGGAGGGGGCCGTCCTGGCGCAGACGCAGGCGGAGCTTCTCCGCCAGGCCTTCCGGCACGTCGCGCGGCATCAGCGCGTCGAAGGCGGCGGCGCTGGACCAGCCGCTCTCCGTCCAGCCGGTGAGTCCCAGCGTCAGCGTGGCGCTGCCCAGGTCGATGACCCAGAACACCGGCAGGCCCGGACCCAGCAGCTGCACGTGCACGCTCTTCGCGTGGGGCAGCAGGCGCGCGAGCGCGGCGAGGCGCTGACGGCCGAAGGTGCGCACCACCGCGGGCGCGCTGCCGGTGTACGGGCCTCCGTGGCACTCCAGCACCTGCTCCCACGGCTCCAGCACCAGCCGGGGCGGCGCGCCGGGGACCAGTTCGAAGCGCAGCGCGCGGGGCGCCTTCTTCGAGCGGCGGGTGCGCAGCGCGAAGAGCAGGTTGTACAGGTCGATGGGCGCGATGGAGCAGGTCGTGGCCGGCAGCGTCGCGGCGGACTGCACCTGGAGGAAGCCGCGCAGCCACGCGTGCGGCACTTCCACAGTGCGCGGGGCGCGGGGCTCTCCGGCGGGCGTGGCCTTGGCGGTGGGGGCGACGTGGGCCTCCAGCATCACCGGGGCGTAGGCGCGCAGGCGGTCCAGCCGGGCGGGCAGCTCCTGCGGCACGTCCAGGAAGGTGGAGCCGTGCGCGGCCTGGCGCTTGTCGAAGAGGCTGTTGTCGAAGGCGAGGCGCGCGTAGGCGCTCTCGTCGCGGGAGAAGACCTCCAGCGAGACCTGATCCGGATCCACCGTGAGGACGGGGTCCAGGACGGCGTCCTTCTTCTCTTCGCCCTCCAGCGCGTTGTCGAGGAAGGCCTTCTGCGCTTCCCAGATTTGAGCGCTGGCGCGCTTGCCCTGCTTCATCAGGTACGCGAGGTACGCGGTGCGGTCGCGGCCCCGGTAGCGCAGGTCGCTGGAGAGCACCGCGAAGGCGGCGGCCAGCGCGTCGCGGAAGAGGGTGGGGTCCTTCACCTGGCCACTGACGCCCACGGTGCCGCGCGAGCCCTCCAGGGCCAGCTGCACGCGCGAGGCGTCCGGCGTGACGACCACGTCGCTTTCCGCGGCGTAGCTCAGCGCGACGGGATGACGTGCGGTTGCGGTGCTCACGACGGTTGACCTTCCTTCCGGGCGCGCTCAGCGGCCCGGCGTGCACGTTTGTGGGCGCGGTAGGCCGCCTTGCGCAGCTCCACCGACTGCGACTTGTCGAACGCCGCCGTCTTCAGCAGCGCCGCCGCTTCGTCTCCGCCCAGCCGTCCCAGCGCGGCCCAGGCATCCTGCCGCACCTCCGGCTTCGCGTCGGCGGCCACGGACTTGAGCGGCTCCAGGTCCTTCTTCGCCAGCAGCGCGGGGACCGCGAGCCGGCGGGCTTCGCTGCCCGTGAGCGCGGACGTGGCCACCTTCGCGCCCGTGGGGCCCATGGCCACCGGGTCGAAGGGCTTCACCTCCAGCGCCCAGGCCGAGGACTGCTCCGGCACCAGCGCGGCCAGCACCGACGCGGCGGCGGAACGCACGGCGGCGTCCGGGTCTCCCAGCGCGGTGCGCAGGGCCTGCGCTTCGTTCGCCGCCTTCATCCGTCCCAGCACCCGTGCCGCTTCCTGGCGCACGGCGGCGGGGGCTTGGGCCTCACCCTTGCGGAGGATTTCGGCGGACGTCGCGACCAGCTCCTTCGCGCCCAGCCGTGAACCCGCCCAGAGCAGGCGCTCCCAGGCGGCGGCCAGCGGGTCCTTCTTCGCGGGCTGCGCGGTGGCCCACGCGGCGGCGGTGCGCCGTTCGGCGGCCACGAGCGCGCGGGTCAGCCCGGCCGTGTCCACGGCGCCGGCTTCGCGCGCGTCGCCCGTCCAGGTGCCCACGAGCCGCGCGGCCTCTTCACGGGCCTCCGGCTTGTCGTGGCCGAACAGGGCGATGACTTCAGGGACGGGCATCGCGCCCCGGCGAGCGAGGCCGCGACGCAGCCGCAGGCGCAGCTCCGCGTTCTCCAGCGTGGCGAGGCGGGGCACGAGCAGCGCCGGGTCGCCTTCGCTGGCGAGGTAGGTGGCGGCGGGCTCGGAGATGTCCTCGTGCTCGCTCTGCACCGCGAGGAACTCCACCCGCGTGCGCTCCTTCGGAAAGAGGACGTCCAGCGCCTTGCGTGCGGCGGCGCGCAGGTCGTCGTCCTCCTCGTTCAGCGCGGCGGCCAGCGCGGTTTCGGCGGCCGGGTCTCCGAACTTGCCCAGCTCCTCCGCCACCGTGCGGCGCACGTCGTCGTCGGTATCGCTGTCGGCGAGCAGCGACTCCAGCTTCACCCGGGCGCGCTCTCCGCCCAGGGCGCGCAGGCCGCGCACGCCGGCTTCCTGGCGCTGGAAGGCGGTGCCGTCCGTGGCCGCGGCTTCCACCTTCTCCTCGACGCGGCGGCGATCCTCGCCGTCGGGCAGCCGGTTCGCCAGCCGGCCCAGCGCCTCGATGGCGGCGAACACCATGTCCTCTTCCGCCGGGGCGTCCGGGGTGCCTCCGCCGGCCACCGTCTCCAACTCGGAGAGGGCGCGCACGTCACCCAGGGTGCCCAGGGCGAGCAGGGCGCGGCCTCGCTCGTGCGGCTCACCGGCGCGCGCGTACAGCAGCAGGGGGCGCAGGGCGCTGGCGCGACGCTGGTGCGCCACGCCTTCCGCCGCGGGCAGCATCAGTTCGCGGGCCCCGGCGCGGAGGATCTCCTCCAGCGGCTCCACCGCCGCGCCCTCTTCCACCACGCGCTTCGAGTAGTGCTCCACGGCCGCCGCGCGCACGGTGACGTCGCGGTCGGTGAAGAGCTGGACGAGCAGCGCGTCCTGGCCCTCGTTCTTGCCGTGCTCCAACTCGCGGGCGGCGGCCTTGCGGACCTCCGGGTCCTGGCTCTTCACGGCCACGCGCAGGAAGCGCACCGCGAGCGCCGCGTCGCGCTTCTTCAGCTCGCGCTCGTCCTCGTCGAGCTTCTCCTGCTCCGGCGGCCAGGTGAGCTGCATCGCGGACGTCACGCAGGCGAGGCGCACGGACGGGGCTTCGTCCTCCACGCTCTGGCGCGCGAGCACGTCCAGCGCGTCCGCGCGGTGGGTGCGGCCCAGCGCGGCCACCAGCCTGGTGCGCTCCGGAATCTCCGTGGCCACCGACAGGCGCGCGGCCAGCGCGGCCACGGCGGCGGAGGTCCCCAGTCGCGCCAGGGCCTCCTGCGCACGGCGGGTCACGGCCGGCGTCTCCGAGCGCAGGAAGGTGCCCAGCACCTCCACCGCCCGGTCATCACCCCGGAACGCGAGCAGCTCCGCGGCGCGCAGCCGCAGGTCCTCGTGCTCGCTGCCCATCGCGCGGCCCAGGGCCTCCGTGACGCGCGAGTCGTTGGCGCCCGCGAGCCGTTCAATCACGCCGACGCGCAGGTCGGCGTGCTCGCTGCCCAGCGCGGCCAGCAGCGGCTCCAGGCTGCCCGGCGGGCTCAGCTTCTCCAGCAGCTCGAAGGCGGACTTGCGCACTTCCGGCAGCGGCGAGTTCAACGCCGCGGTCACGCGCGGACGGGCCGCGTCACCGCGCTCCGCCAGTTCCTCCAGCGCCGCGCGCGCCACGTCCGGCGCCAGCGAGGCCAGGGCCAGCGCCAGCGGCTCGTCGCTGCCAGCGGGGTACAGCTCCTTGAGGCCCGCGAGCGCGGCGCGGCGCACGAGCTGGTGCGGGTCTTCCAGCGCGCGCAGCAGGGCGGCCACTGCGGCGGACGTGCCCGCGTAGCCTTCCTGCGTGAGCTTCACCACGCGGTCCACGGCATCGCGGCGGACGCGGTGGCCTTCCTCGTCGCCCACGGTCACCTGCCGCAGCAGGCCCACGTAGGCGCCGAAGGCGAGGCGGCGCAGGTGCTGACGCTCCGCCTGCGTCGAGTTCTGCGGCGTCGCCGATGCGCCTTCCGCCGGCTTCACCGCGGAGAAGAGGCGGCGCAGCCAGCTCTTGCCCGTGGCGGAGGCCGTGCCCTGCTTCTCCGGGGTGGAGGGCTGCACCACGTGCGCGGCGCCCTGGGCCGTCTCCGGCTTCCAGGGGGCCTGGAGCGAGCTGGGCCGCGCGACCTTCTGCGCTTCACGGAAGTAGTCCAGCGGCTTGTTGCGCAGCAGCAGCACCTGGGCCGCCGCGTAGCGCTGCTCCGGCTGACCGCTGGAGAGCGCCTCCGCGAGGCCAATCACGCGCTTCGCCCGCTCTTCCTCCGCGGGCCAGTCCTTCATGTCGCCGGCCTTCTCCGGACGCGGCGGCAGCAGCACCTCCACCAGGTGCGCGCGGTAGGCCTCCGGCTCCGTGCGCAGCTCCAGCGCGCGCGCCGCGGCGTAGCGCACCTCCGGACGGCCGCTGGACAGCGCGCTCGTCAGCAGGTCCGGCGGTCCGCCCTCGCGGCTGGCGCGCAGGTCGCGTGCGAGCACGATGGCGAAGACCATCTCCTGCACTTCGCGCGCGGAGTCCTCCAGACCGTGCAGCAGGCCGCCGTCGCCCTCGGGGCCCAGGGCAGCGAAGGCGAGGATGGCGCCCAGCCGGATGGGCAGGTGCTCATGGCGCAGGTTTCCGGTGAGCACCGGCAGCGCGCGCACGTCACCCAGGCGCGCCAGGCCGTCCGCCGCCCACGAACGCGCCGCCACCAGCGAGTGGCCCAGCGCATCCAGCAGCGCGCCCTCGTCGCCCCGGCGGCTCGCGGTGGCGAGACCGCGCGCGCCCTGCTCCTGGAGGTCCGTCAGGTCGTTGGGCAGCAGCGTGGTGGCGTAGAAGCCCAAGAGGCGCCGCGAGCCCAGCGTGGCCAGCGCGCGCGACGCGCGGATGCGCAGGGGGACGAGGAAGCCGGGCGGGTACATCCGCTCCAGGTCCTTGTCCGTGATGAGCCCGCGCATGGGCTCGATGATGTCCTCCGCGCCGCGCGGGGCGAGCAGCTCCGCGGCCCGCACGCGCACCGGCAGCGCCGTCGCCGCGATGCCCGCGAGCAGCGGCCCGTTCTCATTAGGGATGAGCTTGTCCAGCGCCTCCAGCGCCGCGAACGCCACGTCCAGGTGCTCGTCCTGCACGCGCTTGAGCAGCGCGGAGCGCATGGCTTCGGCCGGGGCGTGCACGGAGGCCTTGGCGGCCTTCTCGCGCAGGACCGGGTGCGTGGTGTTGAGCGCGGCCAGGTGCGGCTCCGGCTTCTCCTTGCCGGCCAGCTTCACCCACGCCTCGTAGGCGGCGGTGGCCACGCCCGCGTCGCGGTCCTCCACGGACTTCTTCAGCCGCTCCAGCGCCCAGTCGTCCGTCCCGCGCTGCGCGAGCACCTCCACCGCGCGGGTGCGCAGGTCCGGGAAGCGGCCCGCCAGCGCGCGGTCCAGCGCCTTCACCGGCTCCTTGTCGTTCCAGGCCCACAGCGTGCGGAACGCCTCACCGCGCACCTTGGCGGACTCGTCCTCCAGCGCGTCGCCGAGCAGGCCTTCCGCGCCCTCCGCCTTCGCGCCCAGCTTCACCAGCCGGTCCAGGCCGCGCACGCGCACGTCCTCGTGACCGGAGCGCAGCGCGGCTTCCGCGGCGGACAGCGGCGCGTCCGAGTCCAGCGCCACCACGGCCGACAACGCCGCCGCGCGCACGTCCCCGTCCGCGTCGTCCAGCATCCACACCAGCCGCTCGCGGGCGCGCGGGTCCTGCAACGCCTGGAGCGCGGTGGCCGTCTCGCGGCGGATGGCGGCGTCGTCCTCTCGCGACAGCTGGAGCAGCGCGCCCAGGGCGCGGCCGTCACCCAGCTGCGCCAGCACGCGCGCTCCACGCACGGCGGTGTCCGGCATGCGGCACGCCATGGCGGCGAGCAGCGGCTCCAGGTCGGCTTCCGTCAGCGCCGTCCCGGCGGCCGTCTTTCCGAAGAGCTGCTCGCGCGAGGCGGCCAGCTCCGCGTCGGTGGTGAACTTCGCCTCCGCGTCCCCGGCCGCGCGCTTCGCCTGGACCGTCAGCATGCGGGTCACTTCCCGCACCGTGCGCGCGAACTCCTCGTCCTTGGCCTCCAGCGTGGCGGCCAGCGCGCGGCGCTCCAGCACCCGCACCGCGAAGGCCACGCGGCGCACGTCCCGGTCCGCGTCGTCCAGCGCGCGCGCCACCAGCGGCTGCAGGCGCGGATCCGCCAGCAGGCCCGCCACCGACGCGCGCAGCAGCACCTCCACCTTGAGGGCCGCGGGGCCGCGCTCGAAGGCGAGCTTCAGCGGCTCCGTGCTGCCCTTGGGCGAAACGGTGGTGAGCGCGTCCAGCGCGGCGGTGCCCACCTCCGCGTTCGTGTCTGGCAGCTTGCTGGCGATGAGCCCCGGCACCAGCGGCGACGCGCTGCCCAGCTTCGCCAGCAGGCGCAGGCCCTGCACGCGCGTGTCCACGAAGCGCGAGTCCAGCGCGGCGCGGGGGGCCGCCAGCGGAGACTCCGTCTCCAGCTTCACCAGCGCGTCCAGCGCCGCGGCGCGCACCGTCTTGTCGTCGTCGTTGAGCCGCTCGCGCAGCTTCGCCCGCGCGGCGGTGCGGCCGTGGTTGCCCAGCTCCGTGGCCGCCAGCCGGCGCGCCGCGACGTCCTTGTCCGAGGACAGCACGCCCAGCACGAAGTCCAGCGCCTCCGGCTCCTGGAGCGCCACCGCCTCCTTCACCGCGGCCTCGCGGCGGGGGAGGGCGGCCTTCAGCGACTCGTTGAAGACGTCGAAGCCGTGCCCGAACGCCGTCGTCTCGTCCGTGGGCTTGCCGTCCGTGCCCAGCGTGATGCGCGTGACCCGGCGGTCCTCGCCGCCCACGAAGAGGAAGCCCAGCAGCTGCTTCGCCTGTCGGGGGCTGGCCGGGGGCGCGAAGGCCACCGCGTGCAGGCCCTTGGTGCCCAATTCGAAGGTGCGCGGCTTGCGGCGCTCGTCCAGCCGCCAGACCTTCACCTTGCCGTCGCTGCCCACGGACGCGATGCGCTCCGCGGGGTCCTCACCGGCTTCCGCCTGCGGCGTGGGCGGGAACACCAGCCCGAGCACGGAGCCCGCGTGGCCGCTGTCCTTGTCGCCGCGCACCTCGAACTCCACCGCGCCGACCAGGTATCCGATGCGCAGCTTCCCGTCGTCGCCCGCGGACACGAGCCGGCCGTCGCGCGGCGTGAAGGCCAGCGCCCGCACGGCGCCCTCGTGGCCCGGCATGTCCCGGCGCGCACCCGTCGCCACCGTGAACGAACGCACCACGCCGTCATCGCCCGCGCAGCCCACGTACGTGTGCGTGGGGTCCACCGCCACCGCGCGCAGCGGCTGCGACGACGCGCTCCACTCCTTGAGCTTCTTCGTGCTGTCCCAGTCCCAGGCGCGCACGAAGCCGTCCACGCCGGCCGTGTAGAGCACCTTGCCGTCCGGGCTGGCCGCCACCGCCGTGCACCCACCCGGGTGCGCGTTGTGGAGCTGGAACTTCACGGTGCCGTCGGTGAGCGACCCGAAGCGCACCGTGCCGTCCGCGCCCGCCGCGGCGAACTGCTCGCCGGACAGCGCCAGGCCCAGCACGTGGGCGGGCAGGGGCGAAGTCCACAGGACCTTGTTGTTCGCGGCGTCGTACGCGGTGAGGCGGCTGTCCGCGGCCGCGCGGGTTCCGCCCACGAGCAGCAGGCGCGCATTGGCGGCGAGCGCACGGACCTTCTCGATGTTGCCGATGGAGAGGTTGGCCATGGTGTCGTTGTCCTAGATGCCGCCGAGCTGCACGCCCGGGTGTGCCGCACGCAATTGCACCAGCGAGGCCAGGCAGCTCTGCCACTCGCCCTTCGCCACGGAGCCGGTGAACTCGCCCAGCACGGGCGCCACCACGCGGGCGAAGCTCTCGTCTTCCAGGCCCAGGTCGCGCACCAGCTCCACCACGCGGCGCTTGGCCACGCTCGCGGACAGCCGGCGCTGCACGTCGCCCTCGCGCGCTTCCTTCGCGCGCCCGGGCGGCAGGCCGAACAGCATGCGCCGCAGGAACGTGCGCAGCGCCTCCACGTCGCTGAAGCGCGTGGTGCCGCCCGCCTCGCGCGTGTCCTTGCCGCCGCCCGCGGGCTTCCACCCTTCAGGCAGGTGCAGCGGCCGGTGCTTCTCCCAGAGCAGCCGCACCGCGAACAGGCCCACCTCGCGGTCCGCGCTCTGCATCAGTCCGGACAGCCGCTCCGCGCCGCCCAGCCGCGCGTAGTGCCGGCGGATGAGCTCCACGGCCACTTCACGCGTGCTGCGCTTGGTGGACTCCGTGAGCGCGAACACCTTGCCCGCGTCCAGCTCGTCCGGCTGCAGCGTGTGGCGCGCGTCCGCGCCCGGCTCGCCCGCGTTGAGCAGGGCGTCATAGGCGAGGTTGCGGATCTCCTTCGCGTCCGAGTCCGCCAGCTCGTACACGCGCGTGATGTAGCCCCACGCGCGCAGCTCCGAGCGGGCGATGGTCAGCGCGAAGCGGCGCACGTCGTCGCGCGTGTCGAACAGGGCCGGCCACAGCCGCTCCGCCGTGTACGCCTTGCGCGGCGCGCGGGGGCGCAGCTCGTAGGACTTGGACTCCGGCTGCTCCGGCCCGATGCCCGGGTGGTGGCAGCGCAGGTACATCTGCGCGAACGCGCGCACCGGCGGCGGCTGCTTCGCGCCCAGCGCCAGGTCGAACAGGCGCTCCAGGCCCGCGTCCGCGTCGCCCGAGTCGCTGAAGTCCGCGGGCACCACGTTCGCCAGCAGGTAGCGGTGCGCGAAGTCGTGCAGCTCTGGATCCGCCCGCCGCGCCAGCGCCAGCAGCCAGGGCACCGTGAGCTGCCGCGCGGTGAAGAGCTTGCGGTTGCCGAGCAGCTCCAGCGCCGTGCCGCGGAACTTGCTGTTGAAGACGAGCGCCTTCACCCGCTCCACGTCCAGGCCCGGCAGGCTGTCCGCGCGGGTGAGCCACTGCGCCGCCTGACGGCCCAGGCGCGGGTGCGCCACCAGGTCCAGGATCCACTCCGGCCCGATGTCCGCCGGCTTGTACGCGGACAGGGCCTTGATGGCCGTGTCCTCCACGATGCGCGGGCGCGACGAGCGCTTCGCCTCGGTCAGCGTCACCTTCCAGAAGTCCGCCGGCATCTCCCCGGCCGCGTACTTCGTGGAGACGTAGTTCTTCGCCCAGTTGAGCTGCTCCTGCTTGCCCCAGAGCAGTTCGCGCAGGAAGTCGTGCGTGATCTCCGCGCGGTCGAAGGACTGCTCCAGCGACTTCGACGCGAACGCCGCGGTGGGCTTGGACACGAGCAGCCGGCCCAGGAGCGGCAGGCCCAGGTCGCGCGGCTTGTGCTTCTCCAGGGCGGCGGCGGCGAACTTCTGCACGTCGTCCTCGCCCTTCTCCACCAGGTCCGCCAGCCGGTCCGCGGGCAGGTCCTGCGCGTGGCCGCGCGCGTACTCGATGGCGTAGGCGCGGGCCTTGTCGCTGGGGGAGAAGAGCAGCGCGAGCACCGCCTCATGCAGCCCGGCCGCGCGCAGCTTGCCCTGGTGGAACTCCGGCGAGCCCTGGAGCGTCTCCACCAGGAAGTCGTGCGCGGTGCCCAGCGGCCGGCGCGCCAGCCGGTCCAGCCACGCGGGCGTCACCTTGCGCAGCGCCTCCGGGTGGTCCTTGCGCAGGCCCTGGATGGCGAACTTCGCGGCCGGGTCCGACTGGCACGTGTCCAACAGGCGCATCAGCGCGTCCGGCGAGCGCTTCCACGCGTCCGGATACATGCGCTGCTTCACCATGTCGTTGGGCGGCTGGATGGCGAAGCGCGATGCCGTATAGCCCTTGCTGTTGTGCGCCCAGACGTGGTGCGCCACCCAGCACTGCGACCACGTCGTCTCCGGGTCGTAGTGCCGCAGCACCTCCACCGTGAACTGCGGGTAGAGCTCCGGCACGGCCGCGCCCAGCTGGCGCAGGAAGCGCCACGCGCGGCGCTGGAGGTAGGTGAGGGTGCCGCTGCCCACCTCGCGCTGACGGCGACGGCCGCCGCGCTCCGTGTCGAAGCGCCACGCCAGCGCGCCGAACATCTCCGCGTCGTGGCGCGCCTCCGACAGCTTGTAGATGCGCTTGAGGCCCGCCCACAGGCCGAACTTCAGCGGCGCTTCCTTCACCAGCGCGATGAGGGCGGCACGCGCGGGCTCGGTGTTCTGCTCGTACAGGGACACCAGCAGGTCCGCGAGCAGCAGGCGCGGCGGCAGCGGCACGTCCTTCTGCGCGAGGAAGCGCTGCCACGCCTCATGCGAACCCTGGCGGCGGCCGGGCTTGTCGTCGCGCGCCCGCGCCTCTTCCAGCAGCTGCTTCAACGCATCGAAGGAGAGCGCGCCTTGCGGCAGCGGCGTGTCCGACGTGCGGTCCGGCTGGTCGAGGAAGGCCAGCACGGCCTCGGCGAGGTCCGGTGCCTCCGCCCTGGCCAGACGTTCGAGGTCTGCTGCGCTCAGCGCGTCGCTCGGGGTCATGGGGTGTGGGGTTTAGCACAGCTCCCCGTCCCCGCGAGGCATGATGGACCCGCCTCACCACGGCAGCGCGGGGACCTCCACCTCCTGCTCGTCGCCCGTGCCCACCGTGATGTCCTCGCGGAACGACAGCCAGCGTCCCTCACGTTCTCGCAACACGAGAAGCGTGTAGGGCCCGGGAGGGAGGCGGGCCCAGACATCCGCGCGCGACATCTCCGGGATGAGCGCCTGTTCGCGCAGCCACTGCAGCTCCGCGGGCGCGGCGGACTCGGAGGGGGCCTGGACGCGGCCGGGGACGAGGTACGGCGTGCCCTGGGCCCCGCGCTCGCTCCAGCGCAGCTTCAGCCGGGTGCCCGTCTTCGTCACCTTCAGCTCCAGCCGGGTGACGCGTTGCGGCTCGACGTGCACGAGCTGGGGGAGGGCCGTGAAGGGGTCCAGGCCCGCGGGCTTCACCAGGTAGTCGCCCGGGTCCAGGTCCCGGAACTGGGCCACGCCGTAGCGCGATACGGCGATGCGGTACGTGTCCGGGTCCGTCTTCAGGGTGACCGTCAGGGCGGTCATCACCGGCTGGCCCTGTTCGTCCCGCACGGAGACCTCCAGGCGGGTGGCGGACTGGAGGCGCAATTCGAGCGTGTCCTCGGTGGGGCCCACCGTGCGCTGGAGCGCGGCGTGCTCCGCCTCCTGCACGGTGAGCACGTACGGCCGGGACTCCACGGCGGGCAGCTGGAAGGTGCCGTCCAGGCCGGTGAGGACGTCCGCGAAGGAGCTGGCGTGCTCCGCGTTTTCGACGTCCTCCGCCGGCAGCGCCAGGGAGACGGTCACGCCGGCCAGCGGGGTGCCGGTGGCGTCATCCACCACGCGGCCCTTGATGACGTGACCCGTGTCCACGCGCACCGTGCCCAGGTCCACGTCGCGGCCGGCGGGGACGTCCACGTCGCGCTGGGTGAGGGCGTGGCCGGGGATTTCGAAGGTGAGGTGCTGGGGGCCGGGCTCGTCCACGAAGACGGTGAAGGCGCCCTTGGGGTCGCGCACCGCCTCCTCGTTCACCGTGAAGCGGGTGATGGGTGTGCCGTCCTGCTTCACCAGCCGGCCGGTGACGCGGCCCTGGAAGGCCAGGACGATGCGCACCTCCATGTTCCCCGCGCGGGCGGTGATCTTGGGGCCCTCCTGGTCCTCCAGCCACTGCTGGATGCGGCCGCTCATCGCCTCGGGGGTCTCGTCGTCCGGCCCGAGGATGGCTTCATCGTCGGGAGGGTGCTTCCCGGGAGGCCGGGGCAGCGCGTAGCCCGGCTTCATCGCCGTCAGCTCGTAGTCCCAGTCGCGCGCCAGCGGCTCCAGGATGAAGCGGCCGTCGGGGCCGGTCTTCGCGGAGAGGGGGGAGTACGAGCGGCCGTTGCTGGCTTCGTCCTCCTTCGCGGTGGCGTCCACGGAGACGCCCGCCAGGGGCCGGCCCTCCGCGTCCACGACGATGCCGCCCACGCGCCCGTCCAGGTCCATGCGCAGCGCCAGCTCCACGGTCTCCGAGCCCCGCAGCACCACGCGGTCGGGCATGAGGCGCTCGTAGCCGCCCGTGGTGGCCCGCATCCACACGGCATAGGTGCCGGGCGGAAGGCCCTTGATGTCGAAGTGGCCGTCCTCCCCCGTGGAGCCCGCGAAGGTGATGCGTTCGATCTCGATGTGCTCCTCGTCGGCCGGCTCCTCGGAGGGCGCTTCGTCCTCCTGGGCCGGGGGCGCGTCCACCTGCTGCTTCACCAGGGAGATGTCCACCTCGTTGACGGGCGTGCCGCGCGAGCTGGTCACCGTGCCTCGCACCGTGGCGCCCGCCTCCAGGGTCAGCTTCAGGCCGGACGTGGGGGCGCGGACCTGGAGCTTGCGCGGCAGGTATCCGTCGGCCTCGATGGTGAGGGTGCCGGAGAGGGGCTGGTCCACCTTGATGGCGAAGTGGCCCTCCGCGTCGGAGGTGGCGTCGAAGGTGACGGGGTCCTCGCGGGGCGGGTGCATCACGATGAGCGAGCGCGCGTACACGGGTGGAGGCGCGCCTTCCGGGCGCTTCCGGGCCGGTGGACGCAGCGACAGGGAGGCCTCCGCCAGCGGCTTGCCCGCGGCGTCGGTGACGTGGCCCTCCACGAGGAGGGCGGGGGAGAGGACGAACTCCAGCGGAGGGCCGCCCGCGGCCACGGTGCGGACCGCGGTGAGGTCCAGGAGCCGGTCCGCCACCACCTGGAAGGTGTAGCTGCGGGCCTGGAGGGGACCCAGGCGCACGCGGCCGTCCGCGTCGGTGCCGCCGAGCGACTGGAAGATGGGCGAGCCATAGTGCTCGGCGATTTCACTCGGAAGGTCGGCGTTCACCTCCGCGTGGGCCACGGGTTTGCCCGCGGTGTCGCGCACGGTGGCCTCGACGAAGAAGGTGGTGCCCAGGCGCAGCGTCACCTGGGCCTCGCGCTGGTCCTCCGTGAGCGTCACCGACTCTCGCGCCAGGAGGCCGCCCTGCTCCGCCTCCAGGGTGTAGTCGTCGGGGGACAGGCCGTCGAAGGTGAAGCGTCCCTGGGCGTCGGTGGTGGCGACGCGCTCGCCGTCGAGCTCCGTGACGGTGGCGCCGGCGACGGGCTGCTCGCCGTCCACCACCGTGCCCACGATGCGCCGGGGGGCGAACAGCACCACGTCCTCCACCATGGGGCCCGCGGCCAGCTCCTGCTTCCACTCGGTGAGCCTTCCCGGGTGGGCGGCGAGGAGGCCGTAGGTGTCATTGTCGGGCAGGGGCCCCACGGAGAAGCGGCCGTCCGCGCCGGTCTTCGTCTCGAAGTAGCGCGCCGTGCCCGTGTGCAGCACGGTCACCCGGGTGTTGGGGAGCGGGGCGCCGTCCTCGTCCACCACGCGGCCGGTGAGCGGGTGGCTGGGTTCGAGCTCCAGCGTCACGTCCTGGGTGCCAGTGACGACGTCCTCCTGGAGGCCCGCGCCCTGTGGGCCCAGGGCCCAGAGGGTGACCTTGCCCCCGGGCAGGCCCTCCAGGGTGAAGGTGCCGTCCTGCGCGGACGTGGTGCGCGACAGGACGAAGGCGCCACCCCGGTGGGACTCCACCAGCTCCTGGACCCACTGGTTGGCGGCGGGGGAGGCGCAGTCCTCCGAGGCCAGGGAGACGCCAGGCTGGTTCGTGTCGCACGGCAGCTCCGTCAGGGTCTCCCCGGGCAGGCCCACGGAGGCGGAGACCTCGATGCCGGCGACGGGCTGTCCCTGGAGGACGACGACGCGGCCCTGGACCTGGAGGGCGCCCTGGGGC
>NZ_RAWE01000152.1 GCF_003611695.1 Corallococcus carmarthensis
ATGGGGGGCTGCCCGCCCATGGTGCTGGCGCTGCACACCGCGCAGCCCGGCACCAGCGGGAGTGAGCGCCGGAACGCTGTCACCGCGTCGGTGTCCGTCCCCGAGGGCGTGAGCGGCCCGGCCTGCCTGGCATGCCCAATCGCGTTGAGGACGGCCAGGCACTCCGAAGGCTCCAGGCTGACCCCGAGGCCTGCCGCGCCGGTAGACAGGTACGCGCGGAGCTTCTCGCCCAGGGGCTTCGACTCGGAGGGCAGGGCGGGCGTGGCCAGCTGCTTCGACTTCGACGGGGTGCGCTTCATCGCACACCTCCCTTCGGACCCGCGACAGGTGCTGCCGTGGGCGCCTTTCCGGCGTCGGCGACGGGCTGCTCCCCCAGGGCGCAGAACGCGGCGCAGAAGGCCTCGTAGGCGTAGTGCCCCGTGCCCTTCGCGGCACCGTCCACGCGCCAGCCGTCGGGCGTGCGGTGGAAATGGAGCGTGAAGGTGTCCGGGATGCTGGACGGGGCGGCCGGAGCCGAGACGCGAGCGGCGCGCTTCACTGTTCACCTCCTTCCGTGCCGCTGGCGACGGGGGAGGGGAGGAGGGCGCCGAGGCGGGCCTCCAGGTCGGCCACCTCGGCCACCGCGAAGCCGATGGCGTGGTAGAGGCAGGCCTGCCGGGTGCGGCCGAAGCTCTTCGCGCAGGCGCGGCACCCGTCGGCGGGCGGCACCTTCTCGCGGTAGGCGGCGACCTCAGGGGCGCCAGGGGAGACGGGCGTTACGTTGTTACGCTGCTTGGCGTCGTCCAGCGCTCTGGCGCTGCTGCTGGCGCCCTTCCCAGAGGGAGCATGAAGGGAAGTGCGCGATTCTGTAGGCCCAGGTGGAGGGTTCGATTCCCTCCGCCTCCACAGTGAAGCCTGGCAATCCAGTACGGGTTGCCAGGCTTTTTCTTTGGACTCGTGTCCTCATTGTGCCCTCCGCGTGGGCAGTCGGGATGGGCAGACCGGCCAGGTGCTGGCCAGCGGCGTCACCGCCGGCTCGACAGGCAACACACAGACGCTGATGAAGCAGCCACAGGTGCGGTACCTCCAGCCGCACGCAATCAATGGCTGGCATCGAGTAGCCCTTCCTGTGCTCAATATCGAGGGGCGCCTGGGTGCATGTGGGTTCACAGCCTTGACATCTCTGTCATTGATTACCTGTTGCGTCACGTTGTCTATGACAACCGTACCGTCGGGCAATGGATGGACGCGTGAGCGGGGTGTTCTATCTCGTGCTGCCGCAAACGCATGAAAGGAACGCCCGTATGCCAGCGATTTCGAAGCTTCCCGCTCCGGGACCTACGCCTCCCAATCAGCCCTCCAACACCGTCAGGCTTTTCCAGGATGCGAGCTGGACGAGTGCTTCCTATGCATTCAACGTCAATGACTACGCGAAAGACAAGCGCCAATCCATCTCCGGGACGAACATGCAGGACAGGGCGACCTGGATTGCGTTCAATCTCCCGGTAGGAACCGTCGTGACGATGACCGACAACTTCGTCGCGCCGGCCGACGGCAACGTCTTCAACCTCAAGGGCTGCGGCAGGGTGGTCGACCTCGTGGGAACGGGCCAGACGGAGGCCGTGGCGCTCTCGCAGGTCAACATGAATGATTGCATTTCGGCGTGGTTCTGGCACACGCCCGACCTGAACCTCGGCGGCGTCGAACTCTACCAAGATGCCGACTTCAAGGGGAACCGCACGGTCCTGTTCCTGTCGGAGTGGAACGCCAGACAGCTCCACTCGCTGTCTGGCTGGTACATCCACGACAGCGCAAGCTCCGCACGTTGGCCGTCGCTGTATGACGCGCAGACGGTCTCGTTGTTCGCCAACGCCGACGGCTCGGGGGTGAGCTACGAGAACATCAAGGCCTGGGGCAGCTTCTCGCAGTTGAGCAGTTTCAAGGAGGTGGGATTCAACGACGCCCTCTCCAGCTTCTCCTGGAACAATCTCATCCCGAAGCAGGAAATCATCGCCCCGGTCATCGTCACGGTCCCGAACAGTGGCGGGCAGAGCTTGTCGACGCATCTGACCGCGACGAACAACAGCCCCGAGGTGCAACCCCAAACCATCACGCTCACCAACACGACCGAACAGACGACGTCGGTGACGGTCACCAACCAGTACACGGCGGGCATGGAGTTGGGTTATTCGCTCTCGGCCAAGGCGGGTATCGGAGTGGGTGAGGTGACCCAGGAATGGACGCTCAAGCTCACTTTCACCTACTCGCGCACTGAAAGCTCGACGCTGACCAAGACGCAAACCACGGCGCTCTCGATCTCGCAGGTGTTCAATGTGCCTCCCTACAGCATCGCCCAGGCGACGCTATGGGTGCAGATGGGGCTGCTCCCCCCGAACACGACCTACAGGACCACGGCCGAGCGTTGGTATGACGCCGACCTCAAGGGAAGCACGTACGACCCCGCGAACGGCTGGTGGCGGCGGACGGAGTTCATCACCTTGCAGATGGGCGGAACCCTGGCTGTGAACTCGAACCTGGTCGTCGAGACGTCGCCGATTCCCCAGGCCACCGAGGCATAGCTTTCCAGCTCCTCTCGCCACCGCCGCCTCAGGGCTCGCTCGAGCTGGCGATGGGCGGGAGACGTTCCCGGCCTTGTCCACAGTGAAAGAGCCGGGAAATGGGCTACCCGTAGGGCGTCTCTTCATGGCGCTGGAACGGGTACGCCAGCTGGCCCAGGTAGGTCTCCGGCGGCTGGAACTTCGTGGTCCCGTACTTCGAGGGCCAGTGGGACGGCATGTGCGCGGTGCCGAAGATGACGTCGATGAACGACAGGAAGACGGCGAAGTTCTTGTCGATGCCTTCGTCATCGGACGTGTGGTGCCAGTGGTGGAACTCCGGCGTCGCGAAGATCCAGCGCAGGTACGGCCAGCGGTGGTTGACGTTGGCGTGGATGTACACCGCGTGGAAGGACACGAAGACGAGGTAGCCGTAGATGGCGGACGGGTGGAAGCCCAGCAGGAACACCGGCACGAAGCCCGCGAAGCGGTTGACCAGCACGTCCACCAGGTGGCTGCGCGAGCTGGCCAGCCAGTCCATCTGCAGCGTCGAGTGGTGGATGGCGTGGAAGCTCCACATCCACCCGACGGTGTGGAAGGCCCGGTGCACCCAGTAGCTCACCAGGTCGATGACCAGCAGGATTTCGAAGAACTGCAACCAGATGGGCTGCGCGGCCACGTGCGCCTGGAAGTCGAGCTTCACGGCCCAGGACAGGAACACCTGCACGGGGATGAGCACCGCGAAGGAGATGAGCTGCACGCCCACGTGGCTGACGAAGAAGTGCTTGAGGTCGGTCTGCCAGCCGGCGCGGAAGATCTTCTGCTCGTGCAGCCCCCACAGCCGCTCCATGGGGATGAAGACCAGCCCGAGCACCAGCAGGTCCAACGCGAAGAAGTCCAGGCCCGCGCTCATCGCGCGCGGCGTGTGCGTCAGGGGCTCCGCCTCGCTGCCCCCCAGAAGCAGCGCCACCATCGCCAGCGCCATGGCGATGCCGCCGTGCGCCTTGGAGCGCAGGGTCATCACGCTGAAGGTGCCCAGCAGGAAGGTGACGACGATGGACACCTGGAGGATGCCCCGGAAGACGTCCAGGTGTTCCACGTAGAAGGCCCGGCCATCGTTGGACACGAGCACGTGGGGGAACAGGAAGCAGAACTCCGCCACCACACAGAGCACGCCCAACAACCCGCCCGTGACACCGGCGCGCTTGCCCAGGTCGATGCGCCGGGCGGGAGCAAGAAGCATTTCCAAGGAGGACCGTCCAGAAGGAGTGCGGCGAGGCATGAGCCTATACCACCCTGGTGACGGAGCAGGACCTCCGAAGGACTGCTCGCTCCTCCCCTGGGGGAAACACGCGACGGTGTTGTGAGAGGGGCGGGTGCTTCACCTGAGAGACCGGTTCTTCCCTTCCAGCCCGCCGGTGGCCTCCGTGCCCGCCAGCATGAGCCCCAGTCCGTAGGCGCGCCTCCGTCGAACAGTGAGCGTCATTCGCTTCTACGGGATGGGCCGTCATGATGCGGGCTGGCTGGCAAGGGTGCCTGGGCCCGAGGCGGCGAGATCTTTCTCGCGGACTCCGCACGTTGGGTCGAAGAGCCGACGGCTTGCGGACGAGGGGTCGAATCCCTCCGCCTCCACAATGAAGAGCCTGGCAATCCGGTATGGGTTGCCAGGCTTTTTCTTTGTCTTCGCTTCTTCAGGTCGCACCACGCCATGCGTGCTTCAACGGACCTTGCGGCGCTCCTCGGCCAGTTGCGTGTTGAAGGCGCGCTCGGCGGCATCCGCGTAGGCCTTGCAGCTCATCGCCTTGGCGCCAGCCGCGTCCCCGGCCGCATAGTTCCAGCCACTGGAATCCGGATGGGGGGTTAGCAGCACATCGCAGGGCAGGGCGCGCACGGTGGCGAAGCTGCGCCGGTAGTCCGCGACGATGTTCGGATAACGCGGGTTGGCCAGCAGCTGATAGCCGGGGGCGCTGAGGCTGTCGGCGTAGGCAAGGCGTACCGGCTTGCCATCACGGGTGTCGTTCCACGTCCAGCCGATGCTGCCCGGGGTATGCCCCGGCATGAAATGCGCGGTGAACTCGACGCCACCCTGTGAGACGACCTCACCGTCCATGACCACGCGATCCGCCACGACTGGCGGGAAGGTGATGTCATCGCCGAAGTGCAGGTCATCGCTGCCCCCGCGCGCCAGTTGAACCGCCGACTCGGCGCTGGCCACGATCCGCGCGCCGGTGCGGCGCTTCAGTGCCGCGAAGGAGCCGGCGTGGTCGGCGTGTGCGTGGCTGCTCAGAATCAGGCGCAGGTCATGCGGAGCGAAGCCGCGCCGCCGCAGGTTGGCCAGCAGAGGGTCGGCCATCTGCGGCATGCCACCATCGAGCAGCACGAGGCCGTCCTGGGTTTCCACCAGCAGGGCGGTCAGCCCCTCGGTGCCAATCTGCCAGGTGCGGTCGGCGATGCGCAGCGGCTGGATGGGCTGCAACCAGGACGCTTCAACGGTATAGGCCTGCAACTGCGGCAGCTGTGGCAGCGCCGGCGGCGCGGCAACGGCGGGGGTGGAGTGCAGCAGGCAGGCGGCGAGGGCGCAGGTGAGTGTCTGGGAGCGCATGGCGAATGGGAAACTTTGCTCAATCGAGATCGCGGTTCTTCGCATCGTGGATGCTGCGTTTGGGTTTGAAGGGCGCCTGCTGCCGGACCGCAACGCTGGGGGGCCTGGCGGCCTCCTGGGCAACGACGTGCGGCGCCGGTGCCGCGGTGGCCACGGGAGGCCGGGCATGGCTGGGAGGCACGGGAGGCACGGGAGGCGCCGGACGATTCCGCGCCGCCAGCAGCGCCTCGTGGGCCTTGGCCTGCGCCCGTGCCCTCTGCCTCACGGCCTCCTGCGCCTCACGCTCCTCTTGGGCCCGGATGGCTGCCTGCACCCGCTGCACCGCCGGACGCTGTGCCGGGACCGCGAGCACCCGCTGGTACTTCTCCCAGAGCTCGCCCATCCGCTCCTTCCACAGGCTGTAATGGATGCTGGAGCCAAGCGGGGCCCGCACCTCGAAGATGGGCGAGGCCACCTGGGCGCCTCGAAACTGCACGAGGTCGACCCTGTTCCCCATCGCGCCGAGCCCGATCAAGAGGTCGTTCCGCTCCGCGGTGAAGAGATCCTGGTTGGGGATGTTCTTCAGCCAGTCGTTGAAGGTCGGAGTGACGTGGGCGACCTTGTGCCAGGGGATCATCTGCTTGCTGAGCTCAATCAAGATCTCATGATGCGCCAGCCTGGCGGCTGGCTTTGCCGCCAGCAGCGCCTGCTTCATGAGCCAGGCTGTCCACTCCTTCTTCATGACCTGCTTTCCGCCCTCCCGGCAGCTCAGCCGGTCCTGCTCGGCTTGGGGGAGCAGGCTGAAGAGGGTTCGGAAGTCGGTGCGTGACAGGGTGTCGAACTTTGCCTTGATGAAGGGCTTCTTCGCGTCATCGCCTGCCCGGATCAGATAGTCGATCACGATCCAGATGAAGCCCCAGGTCTCGGCCGGGAGCCCGGGAACTGGCTGGCCATCCGTGAACGGCTCGTTGCCTGCACGCACCCTCGTCCTGAGCGTGTTCCAGTGCGTGCTCATCTTGTCATGAAGCTTGGCGTCGCCGTAGTTGTCGAAGCAGCGGATGCCATAGATCTGCGGCACGCATTCCAGGGGGACACCGATGGTGACTTGGACTGCCCCATCGATGGGCCCCTTTTTCTCGAGCTCCCACCGCTCTTTCAAGCCCTCGAAGGCAAGCCTGGAGTCCTTCTCGCCTTTGGCGTTCTTGATGAACTGTTCGTCCCATGTTCTGGCCAGCGTCGCCATGCGGCTCGCGGTCGCGATCAGTTGCTCCAGCGAATCCGCCGGAGGGTCGCTGACGAACTCGACGACCGGCAGCTTCGCGCTGGTCGGCTCGTAGACGGCTTTGAAGGTCCTGCCGTCCCGCCAGATCACCGTGCCCTTGGACTTCTTCCGGGGGCTCAGGATGTCGATGCTCCCGCATTCGAACTCCACTCCGAAGGGCATGCACTGCCCCACCCTCGGCCCGCCTGGCGCCGCGCGCGCACGGGGTGGGGGTGGTGCCGCGAGGCCATCCAGCTCACGGAGCGCGAAGGCTGCCGCGTGAGCCCCCATCCTGTCCGCCTCCGCCTCCAGCGAGGCTTCCTGGACGATGGCGCTCTGGAGGCCCGGAGGGGGCCGGACGCGGCCGGCGCGCTGTTGCAGCACGTGTGTCAACTCATGTGCCAGGAGTTGGAGGCCTCGGCGGCTGACGGGATCGTACTGGCCCGGCGCGAACCAGATGTCCGAGCCCACGGTCACCGCGGCCACGCTCAGCCCGGGGTGGACATGGATGCGCACCTGCGAGAGGTCCTGGCCCCAGAACGCCTCCATCCGGGTGCGCAGGCGCGCTGGCAGTGGCGCACCGGTCTCGGGTGTCACTTGAACGTCGCGGGTTCCTCCACCGTGCCTGCTCATGGTGAGTCCTTCCTCGTTGTCTGGGTGAGCGCCAGCAGCTTGTCCTGCCACCACCGATTCGCCAGGGCGCCCAGCCCCAGCTCCGCCTCGCACCAGGCTCCCTGCACCGCGGAGAGGAGCTGCTCGGCCTCCTGGAGGCCCGGGGCCAGCTCCAGGGCGCGTGTGCCGTTTTGGAAGGCGCGCGCATGCTCTCCCAGCTCCAGGTACACCTGTCCCAGGGCGATGCAGGTCATCGGCGCCTCATGCGCCTGGAGCGAGCGTTCGAGCAGCTCGCTGGCCTGGCGGAGCTCTCCCTTGCGGCAATACACCTCGCTCATCCGCAGCGCGAAGTCCCGCTGCTGGAAGCGATCCCGGGCAGCTCCTTCGCGCAGGTAGCGGAGGGCCGTCTCGAGATCTCCGAGCGCCAGCGCTGTTGCTCCAGCCTGTTCGTAGAGCGTGAGCGCATGGGGATCCAGGGCGAGGCACCGATCGTAGAAGCGCAGGGCGCGCCTGTGCTCTCCCGCTTCGGAGAGCTTTTGTGCCGCGACCTCGAAGTCGAGCCGGTCCTGACCTGCCTGCGGCCGGCAGAAGCCTGTCGCGAAAGCCTCGCGCAGCGCGGAAGAGAGGGGCGCCCCCCGGCGCCACAGCGCCGTGCGCGTCGAGCCGTGCCACCCCGGGCTCACGAGCAGTTCGTCCCGCCTGATGCGGGCCAACGGCTCGAAGAGAGGAAAGCAGACAGGGTGGTTGAGGCTGTCCCCGTAGAGGACGGGGATGCGGCTGCCCGGGGCGATGTACCCCTCGGAGGAGCCGTCCTCGAAGTCACTGAACAGGAACGCGCCGCCCGACGGTATCCGCTCGAGGAGGGAGTCCAGCAACTCCACGAACGCGTAGGGGTAGGCCAACTCCGCTTCCGCGTCGTGGGCGAGCACCTGTTCGAGCAGCGAGGGGTGGAGCGGGCCGCGGAAGGTCTCTCGCAGGTTGACGGGCAACCACGCGTGCTCGCCCACGACCCGCCGCCACGGCGCTGCCTCCTCGTTCCCTTCGGTCTCTGGGGATGGGGATGCATCGGTGGGAGGAGGGAGGCGCTGCGAATGCAACTCGAGCCACGACTCGGCCTGCTTGCGAAACACCTTGGTGGGTAGGACGCAGCACAGGTAGTTCGCCACGACCGCCCAGGGGGCCAGCGCCACGGCCTCGCCTTCGAGCGTGCGAGCCACGGTGGGGGCGCGGGCATCCATCAGGGCTGGGAGCACGTGGCCGGAGGCGATGAACTCGGCCAGCGCGGTCCGCTGGGCGGCCTGCTCGAGTGACAGGCGGGAGACGTCCGTGAAGACGTAGCTCACGCGGTTGAACAGGGCGCGCCCCGCCTCACCCAGCTCATCCCTCAGCGCGAGCAGCAGCCCGACGGCGAAATCTCCCAGTCCGCCGCCCAATTCGAGCACCTGGATGCGCGTGGCCGGGTCGGCTCGGCCCTCTGCCTGGAGGGATTGGATGAGCTCCAGGAGCAGGACGGCGTGTTGACGGGCGAAGGCGTGGTTGTTGGTCGCGCGATGGGGGATGTCTCCTTCGGTCCAGGCCTGGATGCCCCGAGTCTCGAAGTAGGCGGCATGGGCCTGCCATTGGTGGCCTTCGTCGTAGGGAACCCAGGATCGAGCCTCTGGCGCCATGACTTTCGGACTGTAGTCGACCTTGGGTCGAGCAGTGAGAACGGCCGTAACGCCGGTCCTCCCGGTTCCCTCGCGGCCATCGTCACGGGTCTCTCCCGATACGCGGCGAGCTGACCTGCCACGTCACAGATCAAACGCTCCGGACTGCCGCGTCACGCCGCCCACACCGGTGTCCTCGTGACCGCATCCGTCCCCCGCTCGCGTCGCTCCTGCGCGTCGGGTTGGCTCCCGTGGGGGGCTTGCTCGTGCCGGCATCGTTCCTGCTATTCCGCCCGTCCACGGGCGCAGACACATGGACGATGCGACGCGGGAGGCGAACGGCAGCGGCCTCCGGGAATTGATGGGCTGGGCGCGTGGACTGGGGCTCCTCGCCCTGGCCGCGCTGTTGGGGACGGGCTCGCGCGCCGCGGCCCAGGAGCCGTCGGACACGCAGGAGGTACTCCTGGTCGAAGGGACACCGGCTTCCTCCGTCAGCGGCGCAGCCGGAGCCAACGCAGGTGCTGCGTTACAAGCTGGGCGTGCTGCTGGCGCCCGAAGGCAAGGTTCGAGTGCGGCTGTGGCAGCGGATGGAGGGGGACCAGGTACGGGATGTCGACGAAGCCTACGCCGCAGCGAGTGGCACCTGGATCCGGAGCGAGAGGGGCTATGGGGTGGGCCTCTCCCTGCCGCTGGCGTCCATCCAGGAAGCCGGGTCGCCTCTCGACGCGGGCTTCACCGTGAGCGTGTCGGACGCGGACGAGGCAGGAACGCAGGAGACGCTCATGGGCAACGCGGGGGTGTTGCGCTTCTGGACCGCATACCCGCCCACCGTGGAGGAGTATCAGCCGACGCCCTTCCCCTGATGGCGCGGGGCGCTCCCCGGCCTTCTTGCCCCGGCCCGAAGTCCCGGCCAGTAGCGCGGCGCCACCATTCCGCGTGCCCTGCCAGCCCCTGGTTCGCGCGAGCGCCCGCCACACCTTCCGTTGCATCACGAGGGAGGTCTGCATGGCGAGGCAAGAGGTCATTCGGAAGGTCAGGCGGGGAGGCGGCACCCTGCCGCGCAGCGCCGCGAAACGCGCCCGGGGGCGCCAGCCGGAGGAGGCGGCCCTGCTGGAGGAGTCACCCACCGAGCTGACGGAGGCGGAGAGGGCCTCCGGTGCAACAGCGCCGGCCGTGGACATCCGGAACCTGCCTGTCTGCATCCGCGAAGTGGTGCTGGCGGCGCAGGACACGGACCCGGGCCCGCCCGAGCCCACCGACTATCACCAGCTGCGCGGCCGGCTGGAGGCGGCGCGGGCCACGCTGCCTCCGCTCTACCGCGACGCGGTCCTCGTGCCGTACCTGCGGACGCTGGACCGGATAGGGCCCCAGGGGTTCGCCGACGCGCTGGTGCGCGACCCGCAGCGTGACGCCGAGGCCGGGCTCCTGATGGACGCGGCACACGCCATCCTCCAGAACGGGGAGGGGTACCAGCGCATCGCCACCGATGCGTTCGAGGAGGTGGTCAGTGACCTGTACGACGGCTTCCTCAGCGCGGAGGACCGCCGGGGCGTCCATCCCCCGGACCAGGGCACCCTCGCGCCGCTGGTGAAGTGGGGGAACCCGGACTTCGGGCCGTACACGTGGCCGGTGGACGCGACCTTCTCCGTCCTGGGCATGGAGTGCGGTGTCGTCAGCCTCCCGCCCTCTCAGGGCCGCGCGGGCCTGCTCGCGTGGGCCGCGCTCGGACACGAGGTCGGCGGGCACGACATCCTCCACGCCGACACCGGGCTCGCGGAGGAGCTGTCCACCGTGGTCTACGATCGCCTCCAGAAGCAGGGCCTCTCCGCCCTGGCGAACTACTGGGCCCGGCGCATCGACGAGACGGCCTCGGACGTGCTCGGCATCCTCAACATGGGGCCCGCCGCGGGCATCGGCATCATCGGGTACTTCCGGGGGCTGGACGCGGCGTTCGGCGGGCCCGGGCGCTTGAGGAACGTGGGGGGCTCGTCGGATCCACACCCGGCCGACATCGTCCGGGGCTACCTCGCCGGGAGTGCCGTGAAGCGCCTGCGCTTCAGCCAGGCGGAGGCCTGGTCCCAGGCCATCTTCGACGAGGTGGACAAGGACCTGGACCCCGCGGAGCTCCGGCTGGGCTCGCAGCGCGTGACGCCCGAGCAGGCCCGCATGTCGGCGGACCTGGTCGCGGACGCCATCATGACCCACCGCGCGAAGGCGCTCGAAGGGCAGTCGCTCGCGTGGATCCAGAACTGGCGGAACCAGGACGAGCAGCGGGTGCGGCAACTGCGGCGCCGGCTCGCGACGGGCGTGGGCAACCTCACGGAGAAACTCGAGACCGGGACCTACGCCGCGCACGTCGTGGCGGCTGGCGTCGTCGCCGGCCTGGCCGAGCAGGCCGACGTGCGCAAGATCTTCGACCGGATGGTCCGCATGCTCAAACAGATGCACGACCGGAACCCCGCCTGGGGGCCGCTGTTCGTCCGGCACCGGGGCGACGTCGTGCCGCACTTTATCTATCCCTTCCCTGCCCGGAGGGCGTGAGGCTTTCCCCGCCGCCCGTTCGTGTCTGGGGCAATTGTCGCGGCGCTCAGGGAGAAGCGCTTCGTGGGCGCTGTGGGCCGGCCGGGCCTGCCTCGGGCTCGGACGGTTGTGATTGCTCGCGGCGTTTGCTCGGGTGGATGACTTGCTCCCCTCGGAGGCTCAACATCCGAGCCCAGCCCCCGTCCTTCATCTCGAAGACCTCTCCTGTCCATTCTCCCATCACGAAGGGTTTCCGCGCGGGGAGCAGCTGTTCCTCCCCTGGGATGGGTTCTCCCCACAAGTGGTGGTCCTTCAATCGGATCCAGTGCCCGTAGACCGGGCTGTGACGGGGCTTGCCGGTCTCGGGAACACCTCCGGTGACGATGAGCACATCCTCTGTCTGTCCATTCACGAGGAACCGGCCCTTCGCCAGCCTCGGGCGCTCGCCCTCCAGCGTGAGGACCTCCGCGAAGCGCAGATAGTCGAATCCCAAGGGGGAGTATCCCGTCAGCAGATACTCGTGGGGTCTCCCGGGAACCGGGACGATTCCATCCAAGGTCGAGTCGAGCAGGAGCTCCTCTCGTGCCCCGTTGCTGATGAGCTTGAGCTTCCCCTCTGGCGTGAGCCATTGGAGGTACGCCCGGCCCCTGATGAGGTCAACCCCCGCTTCCCGGTAGGCGGTGCGGATGACCCAGACGCGTACCCGCCCATCGGGCGAGGTGACAGACCTCACGCAGCCGATGTTCTCTTCCTGGAACGGCCCCCGACGGATGTTGCGCAGGCGCCAGATCTCCTTGATCTGCTTGTCCTTCAGCTTCGGGACGTGAATCTTCATCGAAGAGGCCCGGCGCAGGAGGCGTTCGAGTTCCTTCGGCTCCTCCTGGCAGCTTGCCGCCTCCAACTCGGCGAAGGCTCTAGCGGCGCTTGAGCACCGCTCCCCCAGCACGGACAAGACCGTCACGGGGGAGATCAGCTTCTGGCAGGGACTGGACGCCACACCTCCGTCAGGGGCCGCGGGACAATAGGCCCAGAGCCAGTTCTTCGTCGTCAGGTCCTCGCTCCACCATCTCCCGATGTCGATGCAGGCGCCACCCTCGGCGGTGGCGAAGACGGCCCTGTCATGACTTCGGAAGAGCGCCTCGGTCAGGTCGAGGGCCGGGTCCTCCTGCCACCCCTCCGTGACCTCGGTGAAGGAGGAGACCTCCCCGAATTCGGGCAGCGACGGCTGCTCCGGATCGGGTTGTGCCGTGCTCAGCACCGCCAGCAGGACATGGGGCCACATCGCGTGCTCCTTCCAGATGAGACATCCACCGCGGCCTCGACGTCTGGGGGGATCAGGCCTTCGCGAGGACGGGGCCGAGCAGCTTCAGCAGATCCTCGGGCGCCTCGGCAACCCAGGCGTGCGGGAGCTCCACGTATTCGTCGCGCAGCACCTTCACGAGGCGGTCCGCCAACGCGCGGCCCTCTGGCCATGCGGGGATGAGGTACTCGCGAACCAGCAGCTCCACCGTGGCCTGCTGACGCCAGATGACCTGGGACAGGCGCTCGAGCACCCCGGGCGGCTCCACCTTCATGCCCCGCGCCAGGGCGTGGTACGCGGCCGGGTCCTCCACCTTCGACAGGCAGGCGTAGAGCTGCCCTCGCACGGCGTCGTCCTCTTCCGCTTCTAGCCCGGAGAAGAGCAGGGGCCGGGCCTTCTCCGGCCAGTACTTGAACAGCACCTGGTACAGCGCGCTCCGCACCGGAGCGAACCCGGGCCCCGCGTTCTCCGGGGCCCGCAGCGCGGCATCGAACTGCTCGAAGGCCTCCGGAGTCTCCACGAAGGTCCTGTGGCCATGCTCGGCGCGGCTCATGACGGAGGCGTCCTGGATGCTGTCCAGGCGCGCTCTCAGTGAGCCCGTGGTGAAGGGCCGCTGGGGGTCCCGCTTCGAGCCGCCCCGGGCCCGCTCCCGCTTCGGACAGGGCTCGAAGGTCTCCGGCGCCGGAGTGCCCACCGCCGAGCGCAGGAGCTTCCTCACCTCGCCGTCCTCCACCCAGGGGTAGATCGGCGCCAGGGCGACCCCCTTCTTCCGCTCCAGCGTGGCCATGAAGTAATGCCCGGCGATGTCCACGAGGACCTGGAACTGCTTGGGTTTGAGCACCGCGGCGACCTGCGCCAACACCTGCCGTGCCGTCGGGAGTTCGCGGAAGCGGATGGGCAGGCTCAGCAGTTGTTCCTCGGCGGAAGCAGCCTCCTCGCGGTCGAAGAGGTCGAGCAGGCTGTCCGCGTCGACGGAGAGCGGGACCCGGGCCGCCTCTCCTTCCGGCGCCTCGAACCCGGCCAGCTCATCCTCCTTCAAGGACCAGGAGACCTGCGCCTCGTCGAGCCCGTTGTCGGAGGCCAGGAACACGCCGTGCTTGAATTCCCAGAACGTGTCCTGGAACACCACGCAGATGAGCGCCTCCGGAAAGTCTCCCAGGGCGTCCAGCAGCACCTGCTGCACCTTCTCCTTCTCGTGCAGCTCCGGGCCCGCGGTGATGCCGTGTTTCTGGAGTGTGGGACGCACCTCTTCCGTGGCCTCGCAGCCACGAATGAGCACGAAGTCGACGTGGGACATGCCGGGAGGGTAGCACCGGCCCCGTCACCCTGAACCAAGGGATCGCGCAGGTTGCAAAGCCAGCACGGAAGGCACGAAGTCGGGCGCGGCCAGTCGCAAGAGCCCCAGTCCAATGCCAGACAGCCCCAGCATCAACCCTGGCGCCTCGGTGAACCTCGGCAGGCCGCAGCGCCATGCCCCGTCCCGTCCCTGCGCCAGCACCCGCGCGGCCCGTGAGCGCGCGGCCTGCTTCCAGGCCTCCTCGCCCAGCACCGCTCCCGCCAGGTGCAGCACCTCCAGGTTGCCCACGTCGCCGTGGCACAGGCAGTGGCTGCCGCCGAAGCCCTCCCGCTGCACGGTGGCGAGCCCCGCGCGAACCTCGTCGCGCAGCCGCGCATCGCCCGGCGGGCACTGGATGCCCGGGCGCCGCCCTGCTGGGGAGACGCGTCTCCAGGGCGCGGTAACACTTCGGGCCGGGGGCGGTGTTGGAGGTGCCAGGCGACGTCCATTCGGACGGTCCGCGCGAGGAGCACCCGCATGTCTCCTGAAGTACGCTCGTTTCTCCGCACGGTGCTGGCCGCCCTGGCCACCGGGGCCCTGCTGTCGTGCTCCGGCGACTTCGAAACCTGTGAGCCGGTGGATGCGGCCACCCTCGCCGCCATGCCCGAGCGGCTGTCCGATACGGGGCTGTTCGCCGACGCTTCGATGACCGTGCTCGCCGGGGACGTCAAGGCCTTCGCGCCCCAGTTCCCGCTCTGGACCGATGGGGCCACCAAGCGCCGGTGGATCCGTCTTCCTCCCGGACAGCGGATCGACACGAGCGACATGGATGCCTGGCAGTTCCCCCAGGGCACCCGGCTGTGGAAGGAGTTCACGCGCGATGGCGTGCGCGTGGAGACCCGGCTGCTCGAGAAGGCGGGGCCCCACCCCGAGGACTGGCGCGCCGTGGCCTACGTCTGGTTGCCGGACCAGCGCGACGCGGTGGCCGCTCCCTCGGGCATGCGCGATGCCGGCGGCACGCCGCACGACGTGCCGTCCGCATCCGATTGCTTCGGCTGCCATGGGGGCACGCGGAGCCGGGTCCTGGGGTTCTCCGCCATCCAGTTGTCGTATGCCGCGTCCGAGGACCTGCTGGACCTGGAGGACCTCATCGCGAGCGACCTGTTGACGCAGCCGCCCCCGTCCCGCTTCACGGTGCCCGGGAACGACGTGGAGCGCGCGGCGCTGGGCTATCTGCACGCCAACTGCGGCCACTGCCACAACCAGCAGCGTCCCGAGTCGGAGGGACCGCGCTGCTACGCACCCGAGAACGCGTTGGACTTCCGGCTCCAGGTGGGGCGGTTGGGCTCACCGGGCGAGACGCCGGCCTACAGGTCTGGAGACTCCGATGCCTTCAATCCGGGGCATCCCGATTCCAGCCGGATGATCAAACGCATCTCCAAGCGCCAGACGGGGTGGAGCATGCCCCTCCTGGGCACAGAGGTGGTGGACGCGGAGGCGGTGGCACTGCTGCGCCGCTGGATTTCGGAGATGAAACGCGATTAGGAATCCGATGAGGCCCGGGCCTCGGTCAACGCGGGGCGAGCAGCCGCGCTGTTCCGTCCTTGGACATGCCACCCACCGGGACCACGCTCCCCGAGTCGACGTCATACAACACGAGCCCCTGGCGGTATGTGAACAGGAGGAGCGTCTGCCCATCCGGGCTGATGTCGAGCATCCCGAACAGGCTCTCGACGTCCAGTTCTCGCGGCGTGCCGGAATCGAGGGCGTACTCGAACAGCCGTACGCCGCCATCGGTGGGGTCTTTGCCCTTGAGGTAATACACGGTCCGACGGCGCGCGCTCGCCATGATGAAGTCCTTCGTGTAGCACTCTCCTTCGAGGGTCTCCCAGACGCGCTCCTCGCCGGTGCTCAGCTCGATGCGACGGTATGTGCCGGGCCTCGACTCATCGCAGACACCGGATTCGGGATGCTGTGCTCCTTCGCGGTAGAAGACGAGCGTATCACCCAGCACCAGGGCCATCTCCATTCCGCGGCGCTCCTGGCGCAGGGCTCGTGCGACCTTCCAGGGCTTCGTGCCCGTGGGGTCCAAGGTGGCGATGCGAATGCCGTCGCGCTGGTGCTTCAGCACGGTGCGGGGCTCGCCGGGGACCAGTTGGTTGCAATTGCCGTCGGTCGCTCCGGGCGGAAGCACGCGAAGGCCTCCAGGCCTGGGGCCAAAGCTCCAGCTCCACCACTGGCACATGCTCGAATTGGACGCATTGACGAGCACGCGAGCGCCGTCCTCCGTGAACGCGGTGGGCTGCTGGGAGCGGTAGGTTCCGTCGGTCGTCCACATCTCGGTGTTGCCGGGCGTGACGGCCACGACCCCGTTGCGATCGCCCAGGATGAGGAAGTCGCCTGCCTTGCGGCGTCCTGCCTTGTCCGTGGGAAGGACGACGTCGCGGCCCGCGACCTCCATGCGGACCGTCCCGTCCATGAGCACGGCCGCCACCGCCCAGCGCCCCGTCGGCGGATGCACGGCGAGTCCCGAAAGATAGCAGGGCTTCCAATCCTGCTGGACCTTGCCCCGCTCAGGACCCGCGACGATTCGGATCTCCTCGAGGTAGCGACAGTCCGCGAGGACGCGTGCACCGCTCCGGTTGACGATGGAGACGTTCCCCTTGTCGACGACAATCATTGGCATGGGCGACACGGGGGCGTCGGCCCATGCCGTGGTCGCGAAGGTGGCGACCAGGGCGGCTATCAATAAGGGGGCACGCGGAATGCTGGGCATGTCGTTGGTGACGGGCAGATGGAACCGTTATTCACCGGTGAGCGTGCCCGCGTGACTGGTTCCAGCGGGGGGCGCCGCCAACACCGGGCCGCGCGTCGGCACCGGTCCAGGCCCGGAATGAAGGTGTCATTCGTGGCTGGGTTTGGACCTGTCAGCCCACGTTCACTCAGGCAGGATGCAGATCTTCTTGCCGTAGGCTTCCGTGGAGGAGCGCTCCCGGCAGATGAGCTGCGGGTTCACCGCCGTGCAGTCCGTGTCCGTTTCGCAGAGGCGCGCGCAGTAGCCCTGGGGGTTGCTGTCGATCGTGTAGCAGAAGCCGTTCCCCGGACAGCCGGAGCCGGCCCCGGGGCCTGCTTTCGGACATGAAGTGACAACGCATCCCAGCTCGAGAACGCACTGCATGCTCGCCGGACAGATTTCTGGCGTCTCCCTGCAAGCCGCCGCGAGTAGGGGCTCCTCACGCCCCGCGTCCTGGCCGGCATCAGGCGTTTCGTCCTGGTTGTCATCCCCGGAGGTGCAGCCCAGGAAGCCCAGCATCAGCAGGGCTGCAAGGAGCCCCGGAAAGGTTCGGATTCGCATGGGTTCCCCCTAACACGAGCCAGGGCGACTTCATGCATCGGGCAGGGAGGTCGCGGTCCTGGGCATCGGGGACGCCGCCGATGCCCAGCCCACCGTGCAACGCGATGCACAGAAGCACAGCCCTTGCGCGCGGCCTCCTGCACACCTGGACGGTTGTCCTTCCCGCAGCGGACGGCGGCATGCGTTGGCACATGCGTTGCTGCCTGCCCACGAGGGTCGCGGACGTTCGAAAGGATCGCGCATGGCCGAGTCCATCGTGCTGATGGTGTTGTGTGTGTTGTGCATCGTTGTCCTCACGGGGCCCGTGCTCTTCCTGTGGGGGCTCGTCGACATGCTGAAGGGCTCCAAGTCCCGTGGAAGCGTGCTGACACTCATGGGCGCCGCGACGATGGGGCTCGTGTACTGGGCCTACAGCGCGTTCAGCCAGATGAACTTCTCGAAGGGACGCGTGCTGCGGCTCAAGGGGCGCGCTCGCGTGGCCCGTCGAGCCCTGGGGGACGGCTGGGCGGATGACGCTGCTCCACAGCTCGAGGAACTCACGCCCTGGCAGCGGACCGTGTTGGGGGAGGCCTGGCTGTACTCCGCGGGCCTGGAGCACGCGTCGGTACCGGCCTTCGCGAAGCTGTCGCTCAAGCTCTCCACCCTGGGCGCGCCCTCGGAGCTGCTGGAGGCGTGTCACCTGGCGGCCCTGGACGAGGTCCGTCATGCCAGGCGTTGCTTCGCGCTCGCGCGGGCCTACTCGTGGCTGCCCTGGAGCGCGGGAACGATTCCGGAGCTGGGCCAGGAACGCCCCGCGCGTCCCAACCCGGGCGAAGGCGACGACTGGTCCCGGCTGGTGCGCGGGTCGTTGCTGGACGGGTGCCTGGGGGAAGGGCTGGCCGCCAGCGTCGCCGCTGAAGCGTCACGGCGGGCCAGCGACCCCGTCGTGCGTGAGACCCTGGCGGTCATCGCCGAGGATGAGGGACGGCATGCGGAGCTGGGCTGGGACGTCCTCGCGTTCGCCCTGGAGCGGGGCGGCGGCAAGGCGAAGCAGGCGCTGTGTCAGGCATTGGAAGCGCTGGAGACGCAACGGACGCCCACGCTCCCCTGCATCCCGGGAGTCGACGAGGCCTTCCTGGCGCGCAACGGCGTGTTGCCCCAGGCGGAGCTGGGGCGGCTGATGGAGGAATGCCTCCAGCGGACGCGGGCTCGGGCCGCGGCGTGGGTGGAACCTCAGCGTCCGCGCGTCATGACGCCGCCCTGCTCCAGCAACGCGAACAGCTCCACCAGCGCGTCCACGGGAAAGACGTGGCCGTACTCGGCATAGGCCGCGTCGCGGATGTCCGCCACGGAGCGCTTGCCGTCGGCGTAGCTCGCGAGCGCATCCGCCAGTTGGTAGAAGCGCAGCTCGCTCTCCCCTTGCTCCCGCAGGGCCGTGGCCGCGGCGGTCATGGCGGCCTTCACCGTGTCCACCCGGGCCTTGGACTCAGGGGCCGCACGGCGCTCCAGCTCGTCGAACGACGCGAGCTCCTGGCCCTTCACGCGAACCGGAACGAAGGCCCGCGCCCGGCGCTCGGCTTCGCTGGGAGCCGGCTCCTTCAGTGACACCCCGCGTGCCTTTCCCTCCGCTTCCAGGCGCTTCAGGGCCTGGGACTCGGCGGTCTCCAACGCCTGGAGCATCGCCTTCACCGGCTCGGCGGGCGCGCCCAGGGCCAGGCAGGAGCGCAGGGCGTCGCGTTCACGCTGGTAGCCGGCGCGCACCCCGGCGCGGGCCAGCCGGGCGAGTCCGGGCAGCTGCGCGGCGGGCGTCGCGGCCTGGTCGCGGCGGGCCCGGAACTCGTCCTCCGCCACGCGCCTCACGCCGTGCACCGCCACCAGGCGCGAAAGCTCCAGGGCGCCCGTGCCTTCGGCCCACGCGGCGACGGTGATGGAGGCCAGGGCCGCGAAGGCGGCGCGGTGCAGCTGGGTGGGGTCCACGTTCTCCGGCCGGTCGCCGCTGGTGTGGTAGCCGTCGTCGGGCCACGTGGAGAAGCCGACGCCGGGGATGCCGTGGTCGTTGAAGAGCTGGTGATCCGAGCCCCGGCCGTAGCGCTCCATGTGGCAATCCATCGGGTCCTGCGAACCGGTGACCGAGCCGATGCGGAAATCCTTCCTCGGGGGATAGGCCACCCCGTTGAAGCGGTTCATGAAGGCCACCGTGGACTCGGACACGGCGTTCACGAAGCTGCCATTCCAGTCCGGCGTGTAGGAGACCTGGAAGCGCGAGTGGGCGCGGGTCAGGCTGGCGCCGAGCATGTCGAAGTTGAACTGCGCCACCCGCCGCACCGGATCCGCGCCGTGGTGGGAGAACCACTCGCGGGTGCCCTCGAACTCCGGCAACCACAGCACGCGCAGGGTGCGCACCGGCGGCGGCAGCACACCCTGCCGGATGAGCGTGGTGTACGTGCGCACCAGCTCCAGCAGCGTGGCGGATCCGGAGGCGTTGTCGTCAGCCCCGGGCTTGTAGTGGTCCAGGTGGGCGGTGAGGACGACCTCCTCTCCCGCGAGCGTTCCGGGGATGACGCCACTGACGATGCTGAGATGTCCCGTGGGCTCTTGCGTGGCGACGCTCACGTCCACCTTCACCGGGCCCTCCCGCAGCTGGGCGCGCAGCTCACGCCCCTGCCGGTCCGACACCATGAACAGGAAGGGCGTCCGCATCCCCTGCGGTATCCGGCTCCGTGCGACGGCGGCCCAGCCCACCTGGTCCGGGAAGTCGCCGTCCCTGCGGTGGGCTTCGTTCCACGGCGGCGTCGAGTAGGACGAGACCACGCCCACGGCGCCAAGCTTCACCACGGCGATTTGCAGCGTGGCCCCGAAGTGGCCCCGGCTGAACACCACCTTGCCCTTCACGTCCTTGCCTGCGTAATCGGCGTCCTGGGTGCCCAGGCCCACGTCGACCAGCTCCAGGCCCTTGCCCTCGAAGCTGCCACTGCCGGTCGCCAGGGACATGGGCAGGTCGGCGTAGGACGTCACCCGGTAGCGGTGGGGACCGGCCACCCACAGCTCGCCGCGTGTGGCCCGCCACTGGGGACCGTCCTTCATCGCCTCCAGGCGGACGTCCTGAAGCCCCGCGGCCTCGGCGGCGGCCTTCGTCCAGGTGGCCGCCTCCGTGTAGCCCTCCATGTTGTCCCTCGCGATGAGGGACAGCCGCTGCACGCCGTCATGGATGCGGTCGCCGGAGCTCTCTTGAATGAGGGCGCGCACCACGTCGTCCCGAAGCACCAGGCCGGTGGTGGGCGAGATGGGCCCCAGCGGGGACGTGGGAGCCTGGGCGGAGGCGCCGAGCGTGGCGAGCACCGAGAGGAGGGCGAAGGGCAACGGGCGGATGGGCATGGGAGTCTTGGAGACAGTAGCCCAGCGCCGGCGGATTCAACGGATCTGGGAAGGCGATGGTGCCTGAGCAAGAGACGTGGCGCTGGGGCCACCCGGTTGCCGCCGGATCCAGCGCGCCGCGGTCCAGGTGGCGAGCAGACCCAGCGGGAGAAAGGCCGGCGACAGGTACGCAATCGACGCCAAGGCCCCGAGCTCCGTGGTCTTGAGTCCCACGAATCCCACCACGACGTAGACGGCAACCATGACCAGTTGCGCCCGCCAGAGGCTCCCCTGCCGGAACGCACCGGTGAGCACGATGGCCCCTCCCACCGCGGCACCCGCGGGCGCCGCGTACGCCGCGACAAACAAAGCCATCTCGAAGAAAGACGTCCATCCCAGAGAGGAATAGAACATCCTCGTGACGAGGATCGTCGCCGCGAGCGCGTAGGGGATTCCGAGCACTCCGCCTTTGAGCATTCCCTTCAAGGTCTTCATTCAGCCTCCTGGGAACAGGAGGTTGCACGGAAGCCTCCCCGGCGGGATTCCGGGCGCCATGAACGGACCGTTTTCAGCCTCCAGCGGTCGGGAACTCGCGGTGGCCGGGCTCAGTCGAGCACGGGCTGGACGGCCTCTGCGTCACCGGAGCCGGACCGGACACCGGGACGCTTCAGGAAGGCACCCGGTGTGAGCCCGACGAGCTCCCGGAAGTCAGCGATGAGGTGTGCCTGGTCGTAGTAGCCCGCGTCCGCGGCGATGCGCCCCCAGTCCTTCTTCGAGGCCGCCGCCATCCGCACGGCACGCTGCAGGCGAACGGTCCGTGCGAAATCCTTCGGCCCGATGCCGACGTTCTCCGTGAAGGCACGGCGAAGATGCCGTGCCGTGACGCCAAGCTGCTTCGCCACGCTCTCCACCCGGACCTCGTCTCCTTCGAGCAGGCGGACCGCCCGGCGCGCGAGCCGTGCCGATGCCGGTTCGAAGGTCTGGTGGGCCCGCAGGGCGAGCGCGTGGGAGAGCCGGTCAAACACCTCCGGCAGTCTTCGCGCCGAAAGGAGTTCGAAGCAGAGGTCGCTGCCTGAACGGCCCCAGAGGTCTTCCAGCGGCACGATCTGGTCCGTCAGCGTGTTCGCCGCCACGCCCAGGAGCGGCGCCGACCAGCCCGGCTTGAACTGAATGATGACCGCCCGCACGACGCCGGGGGCGTTCTTGAACAGCGCCTGCGTGCGCGGGCCCGCGACGCACACATCCCCTCTCCGGCCCTCATCGAGCACCCGAAAGACAAGCGTCGTTCTTCCGTCGGGCAGCCGTTCGTGACGTGCGTGTCCACCGGTTGGCACGAGGACGCGAACGTCTTCGACGAAGCGGGAGAGCGAGAAGGTCAGCGCGGCGGAGTCCATCGTGCACAGCACTCTCACGCGTCCCCTGCGGCTGTTCAAGCCAGCATGGAGGGAACGCTGAAATGTCCGGTCCTTCCAATCGGAGGACGGCGTCGGGAGGTACGAAAGGGGTGGAGGCACCTCATGAACAAACCGACTCCCGCAGCCAACATCCCCAGTGCACCCACGCAGGTCCTCTCAATCAGTCCCATCGTGCTGCCAGCGCCCGGCCGCGCCGTCGAGCTCCAGGTGCGAGTCTCCGCGCCCGTGACCGGCAGCGAGCTGCCCGTCCTCTTGCTCTCGCACGGTCACGGCCGCTCCAACCACCTCTCCTCGTTGAACGGCTATGCCCCACTCGCCAACTTCCTGGCGGCGCACGGCTTCGTCGTCATCCAGCCCACCCATCTCGACTCCAAGACGCTCACCCTCGACTCCCGTGTCCCTGATGCGCCGCTGTTCTGGCGGTCGCGCGCCGAGGACATGACGCGCATACTCGACCAGTTCGACGCAATCGAGCGAGCTGTCCCTGGGCTCGCCGGGCGCGTGGACCGGAGCAGGGTGGCCGTCCTCGGGCACTCGCTGGGCGGGCACACCGCGAGCCTGTTGCTGGGCGCGCGGCACAAGGATCTCCACGACGGAACGGAAGTGAACTTCGCCGAGCCTCGGATCAAGGTGGGCGTGCTGCTCGCCGCGCCTGGCAGGGGCGACGCCCTCAGCCAGTTCGCGGCCGAGAACTACTCCTTCTTCTCGACCATCGACTTCTCCCGGATGACGACGCCCGCGCTCGTGGTCGCCGGAGACAAGGACGACTCGCCCCACCTGACGGTCGCGGGCGCCGCCTGGCACGCCGATCCCTACTTCCTCTCCCCAGGCCCCAAGTCCCTGGTCACCCTGTTCGACGCGGGGCACGGGCTGGGAGGAGTTTCGGGATACGACGTCGCCGAGACCACGGATGAGAACCCCGCGCGAGTGGCTGCCGTGCAACTCCTCACCTGGGCCTATCTCCGCACCGCGCTGTACCCGGGAGACTCCGCCTGGCAGGAAGCGCAAGACGCCCTGACGGGCGCGGCCAACCCGCTTGGACGGGTCGAATCCAGATAGGGGCCGTGAACTCCTGACGGCGAGGCCACCGCTCGCCGTCAGGGAATCGCGACGACGGTCAGAAGCAGTAGGTCACGCCGATATCCTGGTGGTAGGCCGTGGTCCTTCCCCAGACATAGGCGGAGCTGCTTGAGCAATCACACTCCCACCCGCCGACTTCGTTGATCATCTCGGGCTCGGAGTAATAGAAGCGCGAGAATGCCTTGCCGCCGCAAGCAGGGAGCGCGTCCTCTCGCGTCGCCAGCGTCTGCTGCTCGTCCGGCTGCACTTCGGTGCCGCCGCACCCCGCGAGCAGTCCTGTAGCCATCAGACCCGCCATGATTGCCATTCGCATGCGCTTCTCCTGATTTGATGGGTTGTGCTGCCTTGACAGGATAGAGCTGGGTTTGCTGGCGGGTCCAGGCTTGAAGGACACGCTGCGTCCCCCGTAGTACCCTGGGAGAGTCCAGGCGTACTCCAGGTGCTCCTTCCGCACTGGATACAGAAAACGACCACGAGCGTTCCGGGGAAACATGAGCGGAGACACCACGCAGAAGGCGCCCCAGGCCCTTCCCGAGCCCAACGGGAAGCTCGTCGTGCACAAGATGCTCGACAACCAGTTCATGGAGATGGGGCGTCTGCCGCTGCCGGACAACTGGATCCTCAACAACGGCAAGGCCGCCATGAGTGGTCCGGGCAACGTGAACGTCTACATGTTCCCGCTCAAGACGTTCATGTTCTCCAACGACATGATGATGCGGGAGGTGTACCTCCGCAGCGGCACCCCGATGCGGCCCTTCTACTCCATGGACCAGATCGTCCAGGAAGACCTCATCCCCATCGCGAACCAGGAGGGCGCGAGGCTGGTGAATCAGTACGACGCCCCGCCGATCGCCATGGCCGACAAGGGCTTCTCCGACCTCCTCTACAAGGTGGGCCCGGTCCGGGAGCTCTTCCTCGCGCGGGTGACGGAGTGGGTGGACACGAACGGCCAGCCGTACCTGCTGCTGGTCCACCTGCACGCGACCGACCTGGGGAACATGGTCACCTGGAACTACTACTGCCATGCCCTCGATGCTCCGAAGGAGCGGTACGAGGAGAGCCGGGGCGTGGTCCTGAACGCCCTGGCGAACGTCCAGTACAATCCCGAGTACGTCCAGGCGTACAACCAGAACGAGATGGCCCGCGAGCGGTCGAGCTGGGCAGCGCACCACCAGCGCATGCAGGCCAACAAGGCGGCCTTCGACGCGCAGCAGCGGGCCTTCCACGAGAAGAACGACGCCATCAACCAGGCCATCGCGTCGAGCCACGCCCAGAACAACGCCACGTCCGACCGCATCCACCACCGCTTCATGAACTACGTGAAGGACGAGGAGACGGTCCGCCACTCCGGCGACGGCAAGCGCTACCAGGTGCAGTCGGGCTCGAACCAATACTGGATGAACGGCAACGGCGACTACGTGCCGTCGAACGACCCGAACTACGACCCGAACCGGGACCCCCGGCTCAACCATCAGCGGTGGCACAAGGCGGACGTCGACAAATAGCGTCCGCGCATCTCCCGGGACACCGCGCTGGGGCCTGGCGTAGAAGAAGCGTAAGCGTTCACGGGGTGGTGCTCGCCTGAGGGGGCGGTGAGGCAGCGAACGGTGGGCCTCACCACGCTCGACGTGGGCCGGGGGCGGATTAGAAATAATGGGGCGTGGCCACGCCCGACCCAAGAG
>NZ_RAWE01000153.1 GCF_003611695.1 Corallococcus carmarthensis
CGCCAGCGCCGAGAAGCCCGCCCGGGCCCCCGAAGAAACCCTTGAGCGCATTGCGCGCGAAGCGCTCAGCATCGAAACCCTGAAGACACGCAACAGCGACAGCCTCGACTTCCACGACGTGGCGGTGTGGCGCCTGAAGGAGGCCCTCGAAGCGGCCTATCAGGCTGGCCTGAACGCTGCCCGCAACAAGTAGCGCCTCCTCTCACAACCCACGCCCCGCCCAGCGGGGCAGCAGCGCATGAGGGCCGCCGGGCCACCCTCGTGAACGGCAGACGTGTACCTACGGCCCGGAAAGGAAAACACCACCATGCCTCGCAACGCCGCACCGAAGACGAAGACGAAGAAGCTGGAGTCGCTGAACCTGACGGAGCTGCGCGCCCGCTACCGCGAAGTGGTGGGCGAGGAGACGCGCAGCCCGAACAAGAAGTTCCTCATCCGCCGCATCGAGGAGTCCCTTGCCGCGAAGAAGCAGCGCAGCCCCTCCCGCCGCGCGACGGCCACCGCCCCCAGCGCTCCTCCGGCGCCTGCGGCCCAGGCCGCCCCCACAGCCGAGGGCACGCAGCCGTCCCCCAAGCGCGGGCGCTTCGCCAACATGTCTCTCGAGGAGGTGCAGGCGAAGTACCGCGAAGTCGTGGGACGCCCGACGGGCAGCAACGACATTCCCTACCTCAAGTGGAAGATTCGGGAGGCGGAGGTTGGACGCGTGCCGGTGGGCCCCCGCCCAGAGCGCGAGGCGAAGGTGGGCGAAGACGGCAACCGCGTCCTCCCCTTCTCCTTCGCTGCGGAGGCCGTCAAGGCCCTGGACAAGACGTGGCGCGAAGCGGGCTTCCCGAGCCGGAGGAGCTTCGTCATGCACGCGCTGCACAACAAACTTACGGCAATGGGTGCCACCGAAACCGCCGTGCACTTCGCCCCGAAAGAGGGGTGAGCCTGCCATGGCGACGACGCAGCAGGGAGTCGAGGCACTCGTATTGCCCGAGGCCCTGCCTTCAACGCAGCCCCGCGTCCCCACGGGAACGACATGAAGACACGCAGCGAATTGGAAGCAATGACCGTCAAGAAACTGCGCCGCCATGTAATCGACACAGGAAACAGTTTCCCCTACCTGGGGGAAACCAGGAAGGCCGAGATCATCGACAAGCTGATGAAGATTCAAGCCGAGCGGGAGGGCACGAAGCCCGCCCCAGCCTCCAAGGGGGCGCCCTAGCCGCAGCACCTCGCCATTCAAGGGCCTTGCCGGGCTGCGACAGCCACGTCCGGCAAGCCACGCGGGCGGACCGAAACGGGCCCCGAGCGCGAACACCATGTATCACCACCAGCCACACGCTCAATCAAAAACAGCGCCCGACCCGAACACCAGCGCCCCGGACAGCACACACTCCCTCAAGGGCAGCAAAGAGGGCTTGATACACCAGCCAACCAGGGCGTGTATGCCTTTCGCGACGGACACAAAAGCACCGCACAATCCCACAGGAATACCGACGATGAACGCGACGACCATCCCTTTTCACGTCATCCCGATGAAGATGATTGATTTCAGCAACGTCAGGCTGAGCCTGGACCTCGGCAAGAGCCGGTACGGCACGGCCCAGCCTCAACTGGATATCTTCCTTCCGCCAGGCGCCACCCACCGGCAACTGAGCGCGTTGCTCCACGCCTTCGCCGCCAGCCTGGAGCTAAACACCCCTGCCAGCGAGCGGTGGATTGTGCAGAGCGAGCGCCTCTCGGAGCCGAACCAAGGCCGCATCTACCTGGAACTGGCCGAGGGAGATCATGCCGAGGCCATGCGCGGGATGATGCTCCTCAACACCCTGCTGGGCTGAGCGGAGGGGACAGCGGGAACCCGCGCCGCCGCACCGCGCGGGTTTCCTCGCCCCTCCCCGCCGATGCAATCACACACACTGGAATTCCGCCTGCCGCCCCAGCCCTGGCAGACTGTCCGCCCACCCGCCGAGGGCGGGCGTGAAACCCCGCGCATTCTCGCAATTATTCCAGACACCCAAATCCGCCCTTCCAACCGACGAAGTGGACTTGCTTCATTCGCACACAAGAGCGTGTATGTGTTTCGCGACGGGCGCCACAGCCCCGCGCGAACGCGAGAGGCAAACTCCATGAAGACGCTCCGGTTTGGAATTGAGATTGAGACGGTGGGCGCCAGCCGCCAGAAGCTGGCCCACGCGATTCAGGGCGCGGTGGGCGGGCACGTTTCCGGCGACTACCAGGGCTGGCAGGTGACGGACTCGCAGGGCCGCACCTGGAAAGTGGTGCCAGACGGCTCGCTGAGCGGGGGCGAGTACAGCGGCGAAATCGTCTCCCCCATCCTCACCTACCAGGACATGGAAGCCTTACAGCAGGTGGTGCGCGCCGCGCGCGAGGCCGGCGCCCGCGCCGACGCCTCCACCGGCATCCACATCCACGTCGACGGCAGCCGCTTCGATGCCAAGGGCGTCACCAACCTCGTGAAGATGGTGCACAAGCAGGAGCGCCTCCTGGAGACGGCCCTCGGAGTGAGCGCGACGCGGCTGGCCCGGTTCTGCCGGCCCATCGACGCGGCCTTCATCCAGCGGCTGGAGGCCCGCCGCCCACGCACCCTGCAGGAGGTGAATGAGGCCTGGTACGGGCGCCACAACGTCGCCCCGCAGCGCTACGACTCCAGCCGCTACCACGGCCTCAACCTCAACAGCCTCTTCTTCCGGGGCACGATTGAATTCCGCTACTTCAACGGCTCGGTCCACGCGGGCGAGGTGAAGGCCTACGTCCAACTGGTGTTGGCCCTCGCGGCCCGAGCCCTGGCTTCCAAGGCAGCCTCCAGTAAGCGCCGCGACTTCAACCCCGCCACCGCCAAGTACGACTTCCGGGTGTTCCTCCTCCACCTGGGCCTCATCGGCGAGGAGTTCAAGACGGCCCGCACCCACCTCCTCAAGAAGCTGGAGGGCAGCGCCGCATGGAAGGGCCAGCGCCGCGACAGGCGCAGCCCGGGTGGGAACGGAACTCCTGGCAGCGAGGGCGCGCAGGGCGGCAACGGGAGCGACGTGGGCGGCGAACGCAACGAGGCGCTGGCCGCCTGAAGCGGCCTTCACGCCAGGGCCCTTCGGGCGCCCTGGCTGGCAATGACATCGGCGGGCCGCACGCCCGTCTCCAACGCGAGAAACCCCATGCTCTACTTCGCATACGGCTCCAACCTCGACAGGGCCCAAATGCACACGCGCTGCCCCGGCGCCACTGTCGAAGCCCGCGCCACCCTTCCTGGCCACACCCTGGTGTTTGGCGGCTACAGCCGCCGCTGGGGCGGCGCGGTCGCCAGCGTCCAGCGCGTGCGCGGCGCTCACGTCGAGGGGTTGCTGTACCGCCTCACGCCCGAGGACCTGCGCGCCCTCGACATCTTCGAGGGGCACCCCGTCGCATACCGGCGCGCCACCCGACTTGTGAGGGACAGGGCCGGCATGCGCCGCCGCGCGTTGGTGTACCTCCAGCCCGAGACTGGCTTCGAGACCTGGCCGCCCGCTGGCCGCTACTTCCGCGTCCTCTGGCACGCCTACGGGCGACTGGGCTTCAACCGCGCCGCGCTCGCGGGCGCCCTGGGAGGTGAGACATGACGCGCGCCTCAGTCTCGACGCGTGTCTTCGTCTACGGAACGCTGCTGTCCGGCGAGCCCAACCACCGCCTCTTGCGCGGTGCACGCCTCATCGGCCCAGCGCGGACGCAGCCCCGCTTCAGTCTCTACGACTACGGGCCCTTCCCTGCCCTCGCCTCCAGGGGCAAGCACGCTGTCGCTGGGGAGCTGTACGAAGTCGACGCTGACATGCTGGCTGCGCTCGACAGGCTCGAGGGCCACCCTCGCTTCTACCAGCGCACGTCCATTGCCCTCGACGGTGCCGGCCGCGTCGAGGCATACCTGTTTCCCAAGGGGCGGTTGGCTGGCCGCCCCATCATCGAGTCTGGTTGCTGGCGTCGACACCTGAAGGAGAGGAAACCATGGTAATCATCATGCGCGACGGACGTGTCTTCATGGGCACGGCCGTCCAAATCGTGAAGGGAATGCAGGACATCGCCTTCGGCGTGGAGCGCCTCTCCATTCCCGATTACATCGACTGGGTGGTTGCCAATACCCAGCGTTTCGAGTCCGTCGCGCTGCGCGTGCAGGGCGCAACCGCCGAGGAGAAGGCCGCGTCCCTCGTGGATGAAATGCTGCGCGAGGGCCTGGCGACGCGAGGGTGAGCCGGGCCGGCATGGCATGCCTCTCAGGGCATGCCCATGCGGCCCAGGCCCGTCCGCCGGCCGAAGCGTCCTGTTTCACCTGATGTTTCACGTCCGTCCAGGAGGCGCGCTCCTCATGCGTGGTGCTCGCCACTGCGGCGGGGCAACTCTCTCGCGTCGCGCACAACCCGCTCCCGCAGTGCTTCCTGCTCCGGGGCGTGAGCGCACGCCGAGTCATTCGCCTCCACCAGCCTCAACGCATCCTCGGCGCCCAGCGCGTGCAGCGCCGCGGCCTCTGCCGTTCGGTACTCCGCCTTCGCCCTGGCCATCCGCGTCCGCGATTCGGCACTCCCGTCCATCGTCGCGTATGCTCGCTGCAACGCCACCTCCACCCGCCGCAGTTCTTCTGCGAGGGCCTCCCGCTCGCTCATCGTCATCCGCATTCCCCACAGCACGCGACGCGCCAGTTCGCCGGGCGACGCATGCCAACAACCATTTCCGTGAGGTCACTTCGTATTGTCACAAGAGGCGGGCGCTCCCTCCCTCCACTCAAGCACTGCTCGACTACGACACATGCCCAGAGGATGGTAATCATCACCCGCCGTCCCAACGCGCATTCGCCCCGAATACACAGCAATGCGAGCAAAGCCACACATGCCCAAAATCCCACGCACTCCTGTTTTGAAGGCTCACGGCACATCCTCTTCCACGAGGGAGCCGCTCCGCTCGTCCGCTCCGAAGTCCACGGGCTCTCTTGAGTCAGCCTTCCGCGCCGCCCTTGATGAGGAACTGGCGCGCCCACTCGCCAGCCTCGTCGCGAGACTGGCCGGGGTGGCGAGGCGCCTCGCCCCGGGGCCCCAGCAGGAAGTGTCGAGCCAGCGCCCAGGCCGCGACGCGAAGCCTCCGCAACCCGCTCCAGCGCAGCACCTGCCCCCGCGCCCACCTCCCGCGCCTACAGCCAGAGCGTGTGCCGTCATCGGCTGCCAGCGCCCACACGTCAGCCAGGGATACTGCGGAGCGCACTACCAGAAGCGACGCCTCATGGTGGCCTCGGGCCGCCTGCATGCCGCGTGGGTGGAGGGCGCCGCGCCCCACAGCGTCCCCGACGTCATTCTCCCGCGCGGGCGCAGGCCCAAGGCCGACACCGCGCCTGCTACGCCACCGCCCACCGTCAACCCCGCCCCTCGCATGTGGGTGCGAAAGAAGGGGCACACCGCAGGGGCAACCGGGGCGGACGGCACCTCCGGCCCTGGGAAGCCAACGCCTGCCGGGAAGCCACCAGCGAGTCACCTTCCCTCGGATGGCGAGCGCGCCAAGGCCACCGCTCAGCGCTGGGCCAGCGAGTTCCGCTCGCGGACGCGGCGCGGCTGAAGCGCCCCCGCACGCGCCAGGCCCCCTCCTGCCTCGGGAGGGGCGCCCTTTCCCGCGCGGTGGCATCAGGGCCGTCCGTCCGGTTCGACGGGGGCCAGGCCCCCGTCCCTCGTGACGCGCACCACGTGGGCTGGTGCGAAGGTGCCAGCCCGGCCACACACGATGGCGTCGAGTCGCTGGTCCGACGTCCCCACCACGAGGTCTCCCGCCTCGTTCAGCGCGTATGCCATCGGCGCACCTGGGAGAGTCACCCAAGGGATGGCACGCCACCGCCCCTCGGACGCGTCGACACGCACCAGACTCCCCGCGCCGCCAGACAGGTGCGCGAGGCCCTCCACCACCACGAGGGCGCCGTGCATCCGCACGACATGCAGGGGATTGGCGTGGGGCTCCTCCAGCACCGTCACCCGCCCGGCCTCATGCACCTCCAGCGTGCCCCCAAACTCCCCGTCGTCCCACCCGACGAGGCAAGCCTCGCCCATGGCTTCGAGAACGGAGGCGGAGTCCCCTCCAGGCACGGCTGCACAAGGACTCCCTAGTGGGGGCGCCTTCGGCTTGTCCCAGTGCAACTGGAGAGAGGTGTGCCCCTCGCGCAGCGTCCACCCTCCGGCGCGTCTTGGACTGATGCGGGCGCAGTCGATGGACTCCGCAGGCTGCACCTCCTGCCCGGAGAGTCCCTCCAAGGCCAACCTCGCGTGGCTCCGCGCCACCGGAGAGGCGTGCTTCGCCACCACCTGCTGGAACAACGGCACCAGTTCCTCCGCATGCGTCCGGAAGGCGTAGCTGCCCAGCGCCCCGACAGCCGCGGCCTGGACTTCGCTGTGCGACGCGTACACCGCCTGGCGCAACGCCTCGAGGGCGGCTGCACCTCCCACGCCTCCAAGGGCCTCTGCGGCCCGCGCCCGCACCCAGCCCTCCTCCCCCGTGGCCAGCAGCCGCAGCAGCGGCTCCGTCGCGGCTGGCCGCGCGACGCCCCCCAGGGACACGAGGCTCGCAAGGGCCCGGGCACGGCATTCAGGCACGGCGAGTTGCTGGAGGACCTCGGGCACCGCAGCAGGACTCCCGAAGGCCACCAGCGCCTGCAGCGCCACGGGTGTGAGGCGCACGTCCGCCCGCTGGAGCGCCTGGAGCACCTCGGGCGCGGCCTTCGCGCCTCGGCGCTCGTAGGCCGCCAACGCCGACGCCACGTAGGCCGCTCGCGGGGTGCACGCGTCGAAAACCGCCTCGCAGCTTGGCGCAGGCGCCGACGGGCAGGACGTCCCTGGTGGGCGCCGGAGAGTGGGCTCCTCCAGCTCCCGCGCGAGGAGGGTCCGCAGGCGCGGAACGAACGTCTCCGTGTACATGGAGGGGCGCCGGGCGAGGACGCGGCGCACCAGCACCAGCGCCTCCCAGCTCGACTCCGGATTCTCCAGCACCTCCACCAGCACCGGGGCCAATGTCGGGCCGAGGTGCTCCAGGGCTGACGTGGGCGACTCCAGGAGGTGGCGCACAATGGCTGGCGCTGCTCTCTCGTCATCGAGTGAGGAGAGCGCGTGCAGGGCCAGCCCACCGGGCTCCCGCTCATACGCCTCGATGAGCGCAGGCATAGCGCCCGTGGCCTTCTCTTCCATCTTCGCCAGCGCCTGTGCTGCACCGCCGCGCACGCGACGGTCCGAATGCCGAAGCAGCGAAATCAGCCGAGGGACGACGTCCTCCCCCACGCGCCCCAACTTCCAGGAGGCACACGCCTGCTCCGGCGGCAGCCACTTCTCCCCCGTGTCGGGGCCGTGGAGTTCCTGCAGTAGCGCAAGGCACGCGTCAGCCCCCTCGCAGCAGCCCTCCCATGTCCTGATGTCTTCCCGCTTCCACGGCCGGGAACACCCCAGGGACATCACCACCACCACACACACGAGCCCGGCCAACCAGCGGGGACGCCCAGACTTCACTTCTCCCTCCATGTCATCGCCTCTCATTCTCCCCTCGCTGGGAAGGGACTCCGAACCCAACGCTTCAGCCAGTCACGAACCGCGCAGCGAAGGAGCGCTACGCTCGAGGAGCCTTCACGACGCGGGTGCCGGCCACCCAGTCGTGAAGGCATCGCCGCTCCTCCCCAACGAGGAAGAGCGCGTCCACGAGTCCGAGCCAGCCGAAGTAGCCGCAAAGCGCCATCGGGAGCACGTTCCTCAGCAGGGCGATCCGCCACACCTCCGCCGGACGGCCATCTCTTCGGACGACGCGTATCCCCAGGAGCCGCTTGCCGAGGCTCGCCCCCGTGCCCCGAATCAGGCTCGCCTGTACGAACAGCACGAGGAGTGCCGGTGCGTAGACTACTGGGGCATTCATCGCCGCCTCGTCCGGAATGGCCAGGCACCGAAGCACGCCCAGGAACAGGGACGGGAGCAGGAGCACGGCACCATCAACAAGGCTTGCCGCGAGCCGGGCCCTGCGCGTCGCGAGTTCAGGAGCGGCATGAACGCACTTGAAGCACCGGCCCGCCCAGGACAACGCGCAGAAGGAACAGACGAAGGTGCCGCAACGAGTACATGCACCGTCAGCGGAGAAACCTGGGTGCTCCGAGCACTGGGCTTCCGAAATCGATTCAACGGCCTCGCGGAAGTCGGACATGGGGGGCCGCAGCACAGCTACGCCCGCCCGAAGGCAGCAACTTACTTCGGCGAGAAAGCTCCCATTGGGAGCCAAACTTAACCCAGCAGATCAAGTCACCGAACCCACCACATCAAGCTCCGCACCTCTGAATTGCTTGACGCAAGTCACGGCGGCAAGCTCGATGGATTCGACGAGCCACACGAGCCACACGCCGACATGCAGAACGACTACTTCATGCTCATGGGCGATTCACTCAACCAATGGATGCAGCGCGAAGGACCGCCACCCCAGAAGCAGCTCGTGGGAGTCCCCTGGCAACAGCGCCCTGTCTTCGTGACAGAACCCATCAAGCTACGCATCCGCACAGGAGTGCTCCCGAAGGAACCCTTCCCTGCCTATGAAGGCTCTTGTGAGCCCCTGCTCTCCACCCAGGCCAAGTCCCTTCTTGAGCCTCTTGCCATCAGCCACCTTCAGTTTCTCCCGGCGGACGTCTCCGTCGAAAGCGGGGAAGTCCAGAGGTTCTGGTGGCTCCATGTCTGTCGCTCGATTTATTGCGTCGACAAGAAGCGCACGAAGGGCCTCTTCTACTCACCCCGGGAGATGTTGGCGATTGGCAAGCTCGTGCTCGATGAGCATGCGCTCGCAGCCATTCCCCTGGAGAGACGGCTCATCTTCCGACTGGGCGAACTCCTCTACACCATCCTCCTCCACTCGTCCCTGGTGGACCGACTGCGAGGATGGGAGGCAGAGGGGTTCAAGTTCATGCCCGTCGAGGAGTGGTACCACCCCGACTTCATCGAGGACTACCATGGGCCGTGACGCCCTGGCTGCACCCATCGCCACGTGAAGCGCTTCGAGACGTACTGCCACCGGGCGAGAGACAGCCAGGGCCCATCGCGCTAGCACTTGATGTACCCGCGAGCCTGGCGCCATGAGCACAATGAGTGGGCCGCCATCCCCTCTCTCTGACCAGCGTCGTCTTCGCGCCTTTCGCCACACGGCCTACCGCAAGCGCTGCCGGATCGAGTGTCTCTTCCGTCGCTTGAGGCAGAATCGGAGGGAGGCAACGTGCTACGAAAGGCGCGCCGCCAACTACTTGGCGATGGTCCTCATCGCCTCCATCCGCCTCTGGCTCTAATTTGCGAACACGCCCTAGTTGGACGCACTCACTTCCCGAGCGGACGGAGTGGATGGGCAAAGGCGGAAGCGGCCCTCATCTACGAGGACCTGGGCGTGGCCACGGTACTTCCCGAGACCACGCCCTCCCAGACGCGTGTCTGCTTTCGCCCGGAGTTACTCGGCCCTACCCCGTCCCTCAGTAGAAGGTGATGGTGAACTGCTCCCATGGACCCCGGGCAGTGCGGTCGGCGTACACCCTGCTGCCGCCGCCGCCGCCGTTCTCGACCCCCACGTAGCGGGGGTTGAGGAGATCGGGCGTCGTCAGGGCCACGGTGTCTCCGGTGCCGATGGTGAGCAAGCCCGTGCCGGCAATCTTCAAGATGCGGAAGGTTTCATAGCTGCCAGGCGCCGTGGGGGTGGCTGTCACCCACGAGCCGCCACCGTTCACGGCCATGACATAGTTGCCTTCGTGCGTCTGCAGGTGGACGAGGTCGCCGGATTGCAGCCCGAAGCCGTTGCGGTCCACCAGTCGGAACTTCGCCCAGGAATAATGGTCTTCGGTGAAGGTGGAATACAAATCGCCGCCGCCGCCGTCCTCGGCCCACAGGTAGTAGCCGCCCGAGGTGCGCAGGGAGATGGTTTTCGAGTAGAGACGCGCCACGGTTGCCGCGTCCCTGATGCTCAGCGCGTCGCGCTGCCCGATGGCCTGCCCTCCCAGGGTCTCGACGGTGGTCTGCCCGTTCCTCGTGAACGCCGTCCGGGGGTAGTGCATGATGGAGCCGTAGTCATAGGCGAAGAGGTCGTCGCCGTCGGCGATCTGCTGGTCGAAGTTGTGCTCCTGGCCCGCGAGGATGTTCTCGTACCGTATGCGCACGTAGGTATTGCGGTCCTCGCGCGCCTGCTCATGCCAGAGGCCCAGCGCATGTCCGATTTCATGGATGATGTTGCCCGTGCTGCAGGTGCCATCCATCCACACCCCTTGCTTGCCACCAATTCGCCCCGTGTTGGCACTGCACCCGGTGCCAGACTGGAAGTGGACGTAGTCCGGGTACAGCACCGCGTTGAGCACGGTGCGTTGTACGAAGCGGAGGTGTGTACGCTGTTGCCAGTGATTGATGGCGTCCGTGATCCTCCCCTGGTTTGGTGTGGCCGCGTCGATGCTGTAGGGCACCTCGAAGTTGGGCCAGCGATAGTTTGCTCCGGTGATGGCCACGCCCTGGGCGTGGACTCCCGGGGCGTCGAGACCTCCCCGGGCCTTCACCTCGCGCACGCGCGCCTCCATCTCCTCCACCGTGCCGAGAACCATGTCTCCATCGAGGATGGCCAGTCCATCCACCTCGGCGTACTTCACTGGCACCAGCTTCCCTCTCGCGGCGTTCCAGGCGTAGCCCTCGCGAACCGGGGCGCCAGCCGGCACTCGGGCCATCTCCGGGTCCAGGGCGGGACGCGACTCCAGTCCCTCACCACAGGCGGTGAGCAGCAGACTGGGGATGAACAGAGCAACCAGCGCGGACTTCCATGTGCGTCGAAGCATGGTGCCTCCTTTCCGGAAGGCATTCCGGGGAGCAGGAGACAACCATACCACTCTGACATTTGTCGTTTGAAATGGAGAACCCTCATCAATTCGTGACATGCCCCGGCGCAAGGACTCCAGCAGAAGGCGTGGAAGGCATTTCAGCGCCTTTGGGGCTCCAAGCACCCACGCTCCTGGGGCTCACCGGCGCAGTCGGAGGTGCGCTGTGACCCCCCATCATCCCCCTGATTCGCGGAGGCGCTCAAATGCATGTCATGGACTCTGCGTCCATGGTTCTCAAGTGCTTTCTGGCTGGTCGCCAGAGGACGCTGGCCATTTGCATGTTGCTGGCCGAACGGGAGGGTGAGAGGAATAGTGTCTTTCGTTCCATAGGGGGGCTGGTCCATTCCGGGTTCCATCCTGCTCCTTGGGGGAGAAACAAGATGCGAAGCCGTCAAGGTGTGCTGTGGTCGTGGGGGCTGGGCGTGACACTGGCCTTGTCACTGGGCGCTTGTGGTGTGGAGCCCCTCGACGAAGGGGCAGAGCCTGGAAGTGATGAGGCGTTGACGCAGGTGAGCCAGGAGCTCGCGCCGCCGTGGGACTTGTATGCGGACGCGGTGGCGCCGGGCACCACGCCGGCGGTTCTCCACCCGAACAGGGCGCTGGGCGCACCGGACGGGCAGCGGGCGACGATACCGACCCTGCTCTCGGCGCTGGTGCTGGACCTGGGGCAGGGCGAGGAGGGCACCGGCGACCTGCGCGTCTATTACCATGGCCTGTCGGTGTTCCTGGTGGCCCAGGTGGACTTCCTGAAGGCGGATGGGACCCAGGTCGGCTCCAGCCTGCTGCACATGGGCCTGGGGACCCATGTCGCGGTGGCGAGCTACCCCGGGAACTACCCCTATCGCTACGTGCGCCTGCGGGGCGCGTTGTTCGGGGCCTACCAGGTGGACGCGGTGGAGACGTCCATCCGAGCCTTCTGTGGTGACGGGGTGATTGGTGGAGCCGAAACCTGTGACGACGACAACCAGCTCTCCGGAGACGGCTGTAACAGTGTCTGCCAGGTGGAGCCGGGCTACACCTGCACGGGACAGCCGACAGTGTGTACCGACATCGACGAGTGCGCCGCCGGTACCGACAACTGCAACGAAAACGCCTCCTGCACCAACATCGCGGGCTCCTTCACCTGCGCCTGCAATGCCGGGTACGAGGGCGACGGCGTGACCTGCACCGACATCGACGAGTGCGCCGCCGGTACCGACAACTGCAACGAAAACGCCTCCTGCACCAACATCGCGGGCTCCTTCACCTGCGCCTGCACGGCGGGGTACGAGGGCGACGGCGTGACCTGTACCGACATCGACGAGTGCGCCGCCGGTACCGACAACTGCAACGAAAACGCCTCCTGCACCAACACCGGGGGCTCTTTCACCTGCGCCTGCGATGCGGGGTACGAGGGCGACGGCGTGACCTGCACCAACATCGACGAGTGCGCCGCAAACCCCTGCCTGAACGGTGGCACCTGCATCGACGGCGTGGGTAGCTACACCTGCAAGTGCGCGCCCACCTACGAGGGGAACATCTGCCAGTCTTGCTCCGGCACCCTCGCGGACTGCAACGCGAACTCGTCCGACGGCTGCGAGGTGAACCTCCAGAGCGACGCCGCCAGTTGCGGCGCCTGCGGCATCGTGTGCTCGACGGGACAGATCTGCTCGAACGCCACCTGCCAGACCGCCCCCACCGGCCAGGTCCCCGGCACGCCTGTCAGCTCCCCCGCGAACCACAGCCCGCTGGCCCCGGCGGTCGCCGATGTGAATGGCGACGGCAAGCTCGACATCCTGGTGGCCAATGCCGAATCCGGGTCGACCCAGACTCCCTCTGGCTCGCTCTCCGTCTTCCTGGGGAATGGCGACGCCAGCGTCCAGTCGGAGGTCAACTATGGGAGCGCCTCGCTCTCCAGCAACGCGGTCGTGGCCGTGGACGTGGACGGCGACGGGTGGCTCGACGCCGTCACCGTCGACGGCCAGACCAACCTGCCCCTCATCAACGGAAACATCAGCGTCTACAAGAACCTGGGCTCGAGCGCGCCCGGGACCTTCGGCGCGCCGACGAGCTTCACCACGGGCACCCCAGGCTCCGTCCACCTCTGCACCGGGGACTTCGACAACGACGGGGCGGCTGACATCGCCACGACCAGCGTGACCCAGAACCTGGTGAGCGTGCTGTTCGGCACCGGCGCGGGCAACTTCGGCGCGCCCACGTTCATCGGCATCCAGAGCACCGGCGGCGCTCAGTCGAGCATCGCCTGCCGTGACCTGAACAGCGATGGCCTCTCCGATATCGTGGTGACGAGCCCCGCCAGCGCACGCCTGTCGGTCCTCATCAACCAGGGAGACGGCACGTTCGCCGCACCCGTCGCCTACAGCAATTCCGCCAGCGGCCAGACAGCGGGCATCGCCTTCGGCGACGCCAACGGCGACGGCACGCTCGACATCCTCTCGAACGGCGCGGCCGGCCGGTTCCTCTTCTACTTCAGAGGGAACGGCAACGGCACCTTCGCGAGCGGCGTTCAGTCAACCGCCGCGACCAATACGGCCGCCAACTCGGCGCTGGGCGTCGTGGCCGGTGACTTCAACGGCGATGGCAAGCTCGACGCCTACATCCTCGTGACAGCGGCCTCGGGCGGCGTCCGCCCGATGACCGGCAACGGCAACGGAGGCTTCACCGCGGGCACCGTCGTCACGACCGGCGCCTCGCCTGGCCTCAACGCCATCGCCACCGCGGACATGGACGCGGATGGGTACGCCGATCTCATCCTGACCAACAGGGGCTCCGGCACCGTGACCGTAGTCCCCAACGGACTCTAAGTCGCTGTCCGCGATACCGCGCTGGGGCGGCGTGCCCTGATTTCAGCGCGGTCTCGGTAGGAGAATCGGTGCGCCGCGTGCTTCGAGCGCGGCGCACCGAAAGACGCGCAGGCGCCTGCCCCGTGTGCGTACCCAGAATTCGGTCGCTGCGTCATGGGTGCTTCAAGGCCACCATGGGCATTGCGTCAATGCGAGTGAGCGAGACGCGCGAGGCAATCGGTCTCCTGCGCCTGCGCGGTGGCTTCGGAAGCACTGAGGGGCATCGCCGATCATGAGGTTCGGGCATCTTTCCCACCGCCCGCGCAAACTTCCGAGGCTTCGGGAGGCCTCCTGCCCGGATTTCTTGAGACACCTCACAGCGTGGTGGAAGGTTGGCTAACTGAGTTCGAGGGAGCCTCTCGCAAAGGCGGCGCATACCTGCCGCACGGTATCGAGATGCTGAGGCATGAGGGCGAGTTCCTCCCCCGCCGCATGAGCAACCAGCCTGCTGCAAAGTGGGGTTGGCCAACGCGCGCTCATACCCGTGAGGGCCATCCGGACCACGGTGCCAGTCGAAACGACCTCAAGCGGCGCCGTCACCAGCCAGCGAATGACCTGCGCAGTAGTTCTGGCAGCCTCGCCAGCGGTTATGCCTGGTCCACCAAGGAGCGCGAACGATTGCGCAACCCCGTTGCGACCAAGATCGCTCCAGCGCCGCACCGCGGCGATGAGGAGATCACGAGTGGGGAGCACCATCGCGTAGCGACGGCCTACCAGCGCGAGGAGATGGCGCTCATGCTCTTCTCTAGTGAGGACGCCGCGCTCTACCAGTGCAGGCAGCAGGCTCACCGTCGAGAATGACCGCGTCTGGTTGGCCTGTTCGAAGAGAAGTCGGCGCAACCCAAGGTCGTCAGCATACAGAGTAGCTCCGAGGTGCTTCACGAGGTCGAGAGCATCAGCCGAGCTCTTCCCAATGAAGTCTCGAAGTTCCTCCTCGTCCGGAGCCGCTGCTTGGAGGGCGAGCAGGGGCCGTGGCTCAAGCCGGGCCGATACTTCAAGCCATGAGAGAACGGCACGCGCGGCCTCCAACCTCTCGAGGAGGCGGGGGCTGCCTGCGGGTAATGCCTCGGTGCCCAGACCGATGCCTCCGCCCGTCAGCACGGCACGCCCCCTTGTGACATCGGCTTCCGCCTCGCGCAGTTGGTCCCGGAGTTCATTGAAAAGCGATGCCGGAGCAACGAGCGTGAATGTGCCCGCGAGTTGAGCGAGGAGCGCGCGGTCGGCAGCCGTCTTGAGGGCAGAGCGAGTGACGACAACCTCATTCGCCTCTTGAGCGGCAGCAACCGAGCGGCGTTGCTCCTCGCGAGCGGCCCACTCAACAGGGAGCAGGTCCCCATTCTGCGGGTTGGTACTCAGCCCCTCCATGAGGTCGCTCATCAAGCTCGGAAGCATCTGCTCGAGGAACCCCAGCGGTAGCATCTGCTCCCGGTAGATTTTGAGGACATGAGCGGCACGGGCCCTCTGCGCCTCAAGTGATGCGATGAAAGGCGCGAAGTCTCTGACCGAGGCGAGATCGCCGATGTGAAACCCTTTGATGAAGAATGGCTCGCGAGGAAAGCGCTGCGCGAAATTCATCATTGCGTCTCGGACGGCGTGGACCACGGCAGGGACTATTGCCTCAACGACCCATCGCTCGTGGGACCAGCCGTCTTCGCTCTGAGGCAGAGTGTCGCCCACCTTAAGACCGATGAGGCCCGCTGCCTGAGCATCAACAACGCTCATCTCCCCACGGATCGGATCAATTGGCGAGGTAGAGTAAACAGTGTGCTCACGCGATGCACCATCATGGCTCTTGAGCCGAACATGCGTGTCGGGACCAACCTCGGACAAGGGCTGTGGCAGGACGTTGGCCAGAAGATGCAGCATGATGAAGCCGCGATGGAGTCGAGGGTCCTCTGGGGCATCACGAAACGCACGGAAGGCAAGCGGCAAGCCCGTGTCAGGTTGCCCCGCCGAACAAAGAAGCCGGGCGGTTTCCATGCGCTCGGCAGGTAACTGCGCCGGTTCGGCAACTAGCAAGTTCAGATGTGGCCGTGCATCCTCAATCCTACCGGACTCGAGTAGCCAATGTGCCAGAACGAGGCGCGTGCGCGGAACTTCTTTGCCTCCCTCGACGAGCGCGGTGAGGTGCCGTAGGGCGGCACCTACGTCCTCCTGACGGAGCGCGATGTCCGCCGCCATGCGAAGCGCCCAGTCAGGGAGAGGCCCTGCTGCCGCGAGCTGCTCCACAAGGGCCTTCACGCGGACGAGTTCGTCCGCCCGCATCAATGCATTCGCGTAAACTCGGAGGGCCGAAGCCGGCACCTTTGCAGGTCCCAGCTCATCGAAGGCTTGCAGGGCTTCCTTCGTGCAGCCAGCTTTGAGCAGGTGGGAGCCGAGCTCAGTGACGATGCCCGGCTGGCTTGATTCGTCTAGCCCGCTCGCCTCGCGAAAGCATGCAGTACCTTCGTCGATGTTTCCGCGCACAAAAGCTATCCGTCCTCTGAGTACAGCGTAGAGCGGCTCCGACACTCCCTTTGGAGTCACTCCCGTGAGAATTCGCGCAGCAAGGTCTGCGTCAGAGATTTCCAGTGCAGCATCAGCGAGAGTGAACCGCACAAAATCGAAATTGACTGCCTTCGTCAGCCGACGGAGCACCGCATCGATATCACGGCGGGCAGCCTCCTTCTCGCCACGCCTAGCGAAGAGGAGGGCCCGCATGGCTGCGAGCGGTGGGTTTTCATCCGCCACTGGATGGCGGAGAAGGTCAAGCGCGCCAGCGTCATCTCCTCCGCCCACCTTGATGCGGGCGGCTTGGTAGATTGTGTCTGGGTCATCGGCTGAGAGCTCTCGCGCAAGCCGCAGGTCTGCCTCTGCTTCGTCGGCGCGGCTTAGGAGTGAGCGGGCCATTGCGCGAAGGGCTAACCCCTTTCGCGCGAATGGATGCGCGTCATCAGCACACAACCTAATAACTTCAGTGGAGAGCCGCTCAATGTCCTCAAGTCGCGCGTGGTCTACGACGTCGCTGGTGCGCATGGAGGCGCACAGGAATGCGTTGGCACGGAGAAAGACTACTTCGGGAGTCTTCACGCCGTCTGCCAGGAGATTGGCAGTCAGTTCCAGAACACGCGGCCAATCGGCCACTTCGGCTGCAACATGCGCCAGCGCCGTTCGGTAACCCTCCGACGTGGACACGGTTGCCGGAGGCGACGGAAGTGGCTCACCGGATGCGGTCGCAACCTGAGCCCTTACCCCCCAGAGGTCAGAATCCACAGGATGCGCGCTCAAGCCCTGGTCGACGAAGGCCCGTGCCATGGCCACATCCCCTGAATAGAGCGCAGCAAGGGCTGCTACCTGAAGCGCACGAGCTCCGCTCGGAACAACCTCAAGAGCAGAGCGCGCATATCTAAGAGCCTCGTCGTACCGGCCGAGCTGAGTGAGTGCGGTTGAGCGCTGCTGGTCGAGCCGGTAACGGACCTGCGGCTCGACTTGTTGCATGCCGAGCACAGAATCCATCCGATTGAGTATCTCAAGCGCCACAGCAGGGTGCTGCTTCTGAAGAAGCTGCCGTGAGAAGTCGAGATCCCGGTGCCACCGGTCGTCCTTCGCTGGGGGGCGGACCTTGATCTTTGACCCCGCAAGCAGGTCGACGAGCTCCTTTCTCGTCCGACGGAGCCTGCGGGCGCATACATCTCCAGCATCCGTGGCTAGCACCGCAAGAGCAGCCGTCGCCATCTCTCTGTCTTCGAGGACCGACTCAGCAAGGAGCTGCAGCGCGAACTTGTGGTCCGGGTCCTGTGCCCGGTCCAGGTCCCACGGAATAACTACCAAGCGCCGGAGGACTGACGAGTCAGGCCCAAGCTCCTTTAGCAATCTGACGGTATCCGGCTTCAAGGCGTCCTGCCGCCCTGCCCGCAGTCGCTCAATGTCACCAGGGAGGGCGCTGTACAGCCACCTGCTCGATCCACGATTAACCACGAGGACTACCCTGAGCGAATCGTCCGGCGGCGACCTGGTACGGACGCGCGCTAGCATCTCCTGCAGCTTCGCGCCGCCCGTCATCCCGTGTTTTGCTTGGACCTCTATGGCCGGATGTCGGTCACCGAACTCGATACGAGCATCATCACCGGGACCATCGGTCTCCCCCGAAACAGCAATCGGAGTGTCGTCGACTGGGCTTAGCCAGCCCAACCGCATACCGGCAAGAATGTGGACGTAGATGTACGCAATGACACGTGCTTGGTAGGTGGTCCCGAAGAACGTAGCGTCACCGCCCATCAGCTCAGCCTCCCCTTGCCTAAACTCGACGTGGGCGACGTGCCCGGCCGAAGTGCGCGAACTACCGTAGTCTACTGCCGAAGGGGACATCCCAATGTCCCGGATCAGGATGGCAGCCCCGGATAGGGTCTAATGTCGGGCCATCTAGCCTGTGCCTACCCCAAACTGGGCGCTGGGCCGCAAGCCCGTCAGCTCCGTCACGCCGCTAGGCCGCACGTGCGGCCGGACGGAGGTGATGCCGAATCTCCCCTCCAGGACCTGGAGCGTGGCCCCGTCGTACTTGGCACCTCCTCGTTTCACCGAGGACGGCGGCGTGGATGGCACCCTCCGCCTCCGTCTCCTCGACGTAGGCGTCCCGGGCACGCTAGGGCGTGTCCGCAAATTAGAGCCAGAGGCGGATGGAGGCGATAAGGACCATCGCCAGGTAGTTGGCGGCGCGCTTCTCATAGCGCGTCGCCACCCGCCGGTTCTGCTTCAAGCGATTGAAGAGACACTCCACCCGGCAGCGCTTGCGGTAGGCCGCGCGCCGGAAGGCGCGCTGCCGGGGCTGGTTCGAGCGAGTGGGGATGATGGCGTGCACCCCATGTTCGCGGCACCAGGCGCGGAGGCTGGGGTAGCTGTAGCCTTTGTCCGCCGCGAGGGCGTCGGGCAAGCGGCGTGGCGCACCCGGCGAGTGAGCTCTCGGCACGCTGCCACCCGCCATCAGCGCCTCGAAGGCCTGCGTCTCATGGCGCTGACCTGCCGTCAGCTCGAAGACGAGCGGCCGCCCCTGGCCCTCCGCCCGGACGTGCAGCTTGGTAGAGAAGCCTCCCTGGCTGCGGCCCAGCGCTTCGGCCTCCCCCCTTTTACCGGCGTGCCGCGTGCGCCGGCTGCGTGCTGGTGGGCTCGGATGACGCTGGCGTCCAGGAAGTGCAGCGTCCAGTCCAGGTGCTCATCCTCGTGCGCTTCGGCCTGCAACTGCCGCAGCACCCGCGCCCAGATGCCTGCCTCCTGCCAGCGGTAGAATCGGCTGCTGAGCGTCTTCCAACTGCCGAACTGCTCCCGAGGCACGTCGCGCCAGGGCGCTCCCGTGCGCAGCACCCAGAGGATTCCGTCGAGCACTTCGCGGTGCTCCTTGTTCGGACGGCCCCGCGCGGGTTTCTGGGGCGGCAGCAGTCCTACCAGCCGCTCCCATTGGGCGTCCGTCAGCTCTCCTCGGCTCATGCCCTCCTAACACCCGGCTCCGCTCGAACTATTTGCGGACACGTCCTAGGCACTCGCGACACTTCGCACGCGGTACAGCCCTGGCGCCGTCACCCGCACCGTGGCCGTGCCGCTGCCCTGGCAGTTGAGGTCCGCCGTCCCACGCAGCCACCGCACGCGCCTCTCAGCGCCCGCAGGCTGGAGCTCAGCGACGCCGCCCCGCCGCTCGTGGACCAACACCTCCACCGTCGGCTCCCCCCGGCAGTCGGCCTCCTGCTCCACATCCTGCGTCAGCCGCATCCGCATGGGGGGCTCCTCCGTCAGCAGTAGGCGTCGGGCGCGCGGGCGGGGCAATCACCCAAGGGAGGTAGGCGTCAGCGGTGAACGCGGCTGAACGAAAGCGCCGACGAGCCTCTAACTGGAGGAGGACCAGCGAGCGAATCACCCGTCGGCGCTCTCGGGGCGAGCCTAGGTAGACACCGGACGAGCGCTCTACGACGAGAGGCTCCCGAAGATGCGCACGTAGGTCTCGTGAGGAACCTCTTCCTTCAACCTCCTCACAAGCACGACGCTGATCCGGCGAAGGACAACCGCCCGCCCCCGAGACACGTCCTGTGTTGCGGACGCGCCGTCCCCCATATCGGCGTCCGTCTCGACGGACTCCTTCCACACGTCGCGGAGGATTGCCTTGGAGTTGCCCCCGTCAAATCGGACAGCTCAAGGTTGAGAGTTAGCAGTACGGAACTCGCGGGGTGACTTCATCTTGAGGCCCCGGTGAGGGTGGCAGCGGTTGTAGTCATCGAACCAGGCGGGCAGCTGCGCCAGGACATGGGCTGCCGAGTGCAACTCGTTGACGTACACGTAGTCGCGCTTGAAAGTCTTCACGAAGGCCTCGGCCATGCCGTTGCTCTGGGGGGAGTACGAGGGCGTGGTGCACACCCGCAGGCCGAGACCCAGGCCGAAGTCGCGGGTGTCCTTGGCGGTGTAGACGGGGCCGTTGTCCGACAGCCACTCCACCGGGTGGGGCGCCTTGGCGGTGCCCGGGCCGAAGCGGGCCTCGAACGTCTCGACCATGAGGTCCTGGATGGTGAGCGCGGTAGGCGGCTGGGCGGCGGCCTGGAAGGCGATGGCTTCGCGGTCGCAGCAGTCCAGGCTGAAGGCGACGTGGACGCGCTCGCCATTCCAGCAGCGCACCTCGAAGCCGTCGGAGCACCAGCGAAGGTTGGACTTGAGCGTCACCACCTGGCCCTCGTGGGTGCGCGTCGGCTTGCCGGTATGGCGTTGCAGCAGCAATTGGCCCTGGCGCATGAGGCGGTAGACGCGCTTGTGGTTCACTCCGGGCCTGCCCTCGGCTCGGCGCTGCCGGGTAAGAACCGCGCACGCCCTGCGGTAGCCGTAGGTGGCTCTCTGCCCGACAACGGCCTTGAGTTCCTCGAGGACCTCGGCGTCGGATTGGACGTCCGGGCGGCGGGGCTGCCGAGGGGAAAGGGGGCGGTGCAGCGTGGAACGGGCGACCGCGAGGGCCCGGGCCACCGCGCTCACAGAATGCCTCCCAGCTTGGACAAGGCCGCGGGCGACAATAGTTTTTTTTCGCGCACCAGCTCCATCGCGTCCCGGAGGATTTCCGCCTCCTGCGTCTTCTTGCCCAGCAGCCGCTGCAGCTCGCGCACCTGGGCCTTGAGCGCCTGGACCTCGGACTCGGGCACCACGGCTTCGCCGGCCTGCAGCCCCGACACGCCACCCGACTCCTTCAACTGCCGCCACCGGAACAGCAGGCTGGCGTTGACGCCGTACTTACGGGCCACCAGGGAGACGCTGCTGCCCGGCGCCTCGCACTCGGCCACCAAGCGCAGCTTCTCCTCCGCGGAGTACCGGCGGCGACGCTTGCTCTCGGGCCCCTCCGGGGCTCCCTCGTGAGTTTTCTTCTCCATCATCAGACTCGCCTTCTAGCCGATCGAGCCTGTCCGACTCTTCAGGGGGCTACACCATGCCTCGTGGTCGGTCTCCTTCGTCAGTCGCTTACGGAGAACAGCGACCTCGTCCAGCGTTGCAGCCATCGAGACGAGAAGCTTCTTATAGAATTCGTGGTGAGGATCGCCTGGTCTTCCCACGGCTTGCTTAATGGCCTCTCGGCCAGTCGTCGTCTCGACCTCGACGTCATTCAGGTGTTCTTCGAGAAGTCTGCGCGTTTCAATCGAAAGCGGGTGCATGGAGCCTCACTTCACGACGCGAGCGCGGAGAGCGCCCCCCTTCGAGCCAGCATGGCTCTGAACGCTCAGCATAGAGGGTAGCCTCACGGCTGGGGGCTCCACTACGAGCGTCCGTCCAGTGCACCTTCGGAAGCAGAGCCTTCCAGCGGGCCGTCTCGGAGTATGCGGCGCCCAACAGAACGCCCTCCTTGACCAGTGGAGACAGCCAAGTCCCGCAACATACAGCCGCGAGTTGGGGCAGCAGCAACCTAGCGCGGCCGGCTCGACACCGACCGCGGAGGCTGCGGACGCGGGCACCGATGCCACCTACATTGCGACACACAGGGGGGCGATGCACAGTAGGTGCTCCGCCGACATGTGTAGTGGGCGCTCGCATGGTGCCCGGATGCCAGGAGGGCGAAGCTGGTGGCCTCCACGGTGCCTTATCCACCCCCCCAGAACTCGGTCGCCGCGACAGGCTTGGCTCATTAGATCCACAGATCCACGTTCAGCCGAGTATCGGGGCCGGCGACGGAGGCTTGCAGCAACAACGAAGGGAAGCTCATGGAGCACCCCGACACCTACTCCTTGGCGGAATCGCCACACCAAAGTCCGGCGCCCCGGGATGGCGGAGCGGTACGGCGGCCGGTGGTGAAAAACCTGTCCCAGAAGGCTCGGGTCGTGCCGTTGGCGATTGAGGGCGGAGCTTGGACCGTCGTCCACCTTCATTCACCCACATCACAGGACATTGTATGGATGACTCTACGAATCCTTCCCCCTCTGCGCCGCATCCGCTCGAAGTCTTCGCGGGGTTCCTGCAGGGCGTTGCGCAGTTGGTGACCGCGACAGCCGCAGTAGCCAACGAGGTCTACACCCGTCGGCTTGTGGAGGCCGGCCAGCAGGTGGACAGCCCTCCCCCATCGTCCACCAGCAACATCATTCCGCCGGACGTCAAGACCTTCGGGACGAAGCTCGGCAACTTCTTGTTCGGCTTCCATGCGGCCGTCACCGAGTTCGCCGATGGCCCGACGGCGCGCTGGATTGCGCAAGTGAAGATGAACGCTGATGCCCACGGAGAGTCCGTTCACGACTACGTCAAGCACGAGAGCGTCCACTACGGGTGCCGTCTCGCCGTTAGGGGCATGCACGAGGAAAAGAACTTCGGCGCCGTTGAGGTGCTCGCCAGAAGTGCGCTGTCCTTGGATCTCCGGCAGGGAGATAGCTTCCGCCTCGGGTCTGCCCTTGTGGAAAAGCCATGGCAAGCCGAGCGGGACCCGGCCAAGAAGCTCCGTAACTTCGTCCTGCGGGCAAGGAATCACCCGACTGAGGACCCCGGCTCGCACGAATACGGAATGCGTCCGCCGCGGCTTCCCAGCCTCGGAATGACGGCGCAGTTCATTCCGCGTGAGGCGGGCGCGTCGAACCAGGAAAACGAGGAGGCATCGGACGCACTCCAGCCGGGCGACATCGCGGAGCCGCTAACGGAGCACCGCATCGCTCAAGACGAACAGCTCGAGCAAGTGCGCGCAGCCATGAAGAAGAAGCTCACGCCCCAGGCGTACTCGCTCTGGGAGGAGCACCAGCAGGACTGCAGCTATTCGGAGGCGGCACGTCGCCTCGGCATGTCGAACAAGGAACGCGAGCGGTACCGGCGCGAAATCACCCGGAAGACGAAGCCCGTACATAAGCGGGTCCGGAACTCGACGCGCTGAGGGCCTCTGGCAACTGCCGTCGGAGCGAACGACCTGGCGGCAGTTCCCTCGGCCTCGTGTGCCCACCCAGCGCCCAAATCCGGTCACTGCGTCATACGTTCGTCAAGGCGAGTGAGCGCGACGCGTGGGGGCCGAGACCACCGAGTGCCTGTAGCGACGAAGGGGGAGGTGAAGCACCGGGGAGCGGCAGCGGGGCGCACCAAGCTGCTGCTGCGCGCGGCTTGGCTCGACACCGCCTGCGGAGGCCTGCCCTCGCAGGCCCTGGACGCCGGCCAAGCGGGCCGCGATTCGCCACGGGAGCCCCCGGACATGGGCTTGGCTTGTCGCAGGTCCCGCACGCGCGTCGAGATCATGCGACCTTTACCCACCACCCCATGCTTCGCCCCGCGAGCCCACGCCTACCGCCGCCACGAACTCGCTGTGAAGCGGACACCGGCAGATCGGAACCATGGACGGGAGGTCACCCACCGTGTAGTTTGCGGACATTCATTCGGTCCCCGATTGAAGGGCTCCAGCAGCCCCTCCTTGAAACCACTGAATATTACTCAGCTTTCGGCCCTCAGAGAGTTTGAGTCCTCTCAGAGAAAAGCCGAGAACGAGTTCGCGCAGGGCTTCATTCGGGGAGCTACTTGAAGGGCCCTACCAACCGGTAGGGCCCTTTTTGTTTAACAAGGGCCTCGCGATGATATCGCGGGGCCTTCGTGCTTAAGCCGCTGAATCCCAAGGGATTCTGGCTCGCGGTGACGAAGAGGGCGCTCTCGGCGCTCTATCCCGCAGAGCGAGATACCCCCTCTCCTCCGCCGCCGATTGAGCCCTCTGGACTGCTCTTTCACTCGTTTTGGTGAGAGAGAGGCCGAGAGTGGTTAACAGTTTTGTTAACCACCGCAGGCACCCGATTCTGACAATCCCGGGCTTTCGATGTCGTACCTTCCAGGGTTACGCCATTTCCCTCTTTCAGAATGCTGAAATGGGCCACCTGTTAACCGAGAGAGCGGAAAAGGGCTCGCCGTTACTCGGCATTCTCGATTTTGTCGCGCGGAGCAGACTCTCCGAGACGGCTCTCAAACCGTCTCGGCCGCGATTCTCGACCGGCGCACAGCCCTCTGTCCCCGCTGCTCCGCGCGGGGCACGTGCCCTCGAATAGGTCTCTGGACCGAAATGACAATGCGAGGATGCGCCCGCGTTCGCCCGCTCCCGTGCTGAGCCGTCCAGAGGCCCGCGCAGCAGTCCGCCGCGACTGCCCCACGACGGCCCACTGATCCGCTGAGTTGCGGCTGCGCTTCCGGGCGCGAGGAGCTGCGCGAAAACGAGTCGCCGTGGCCCGGTTGACCAGTTCCTTGGCTGGCCGGGCAACGAGGTCTTCGCACACCTGCACGGGAGCACCTTCTACAGCGGTGATCACGGCGGTTGAGGTGGGTAGTCGCAGAAAGAGAACCAAGCGGCTGCGTCCTGCGGCAGCACGGTCGAGAGTGCCTCGCGCATGGCCTGAATGAGAGCGGCATGGGTTCGTGCG
>NZ_RAWE01000154.1 GCF_003611695.1 Corallococcus carmarthensis
CGCCGGCTTCCGGAGCTCCCGTCGCAGGGACCCGCGAACCGTCCGGCGCAGCGGCCCGCTATCGGGCGGCCGGGAGACGGGTTCGAGGTGCGCGGCGGGCGCGCGGGTCCGGCCGGGGTGGGGGGACACGCGGCTCCGGCCGGAGCTGGAGGCCATGCGGCTCCGGCCGGAGGTCCGCGGGGAATCGCGGCGGGCGGTGTCAGCGGCGGGACGCAGGCGGGCCCCGTGGCCGGGGGACCCGCGAGTGACGGTCCCGCGGGCCTGGGGCTCGAGGGCGGCGCCGCGGGGCAGGTACAGCCGGAGGCGCTTGCCGCGGGCGGAGTGGGGGCACCGCCGAGCCGCAGGGCGCGCTGAATCAGCTGCTGCAGAGCGCTCGCGACAACGTGCCCGGCTTCACCTGGCTGGAGTCCAAGGTGGACGGGGCGCTCAAGGCGCTCGGGGGCGGGGCCGACGTATCGGGCTCGAAAGCGGACCTCGAGTCCATGAAGCCGGGCGACAAGTACTCCACGTCCGGTGGCTTCGACGGCGGCTTCAAGGAAGGCCGCCTCCAGACGCGCGCGCAGATCGAGGTCAGCTGCGAGGAGGGCATGCGCACCAACCCGACGACGGGCGAGCGTGAGCCGGGGCCCAACTACCGGCTGAGCATGGACTCGGAGATCCTGGGCGGCGTGGGCTTCGACAACGGAAAGATAGACGCCAAGCTGCTGGTGGGCGGCGGCGGCAAGGTCGAGTTCAAGTTCGAGACGCCCGAGGACGTGGTCCGGGCCAATCGCATCATGGACCGCATGAAGACAGGCATGCAGTGCAACATCGCGGGCGCGGCGGACATGCCTCCGCCGGAGGACATCGCGTGGCTGCGCGGAAAGATGGCCGCCGTGGAGCTCCGGGGCACGGGCGCCGCCCAGGTGGCCGCGGAGTTTCCGGTCCCGGCGGGACCGCTGAACAGCGGGGACGTGAACGGCAAGCTCCGCTCGGACCGCACGGTCCGCATCGAGTTCCCCGAAGGCAAGCCGCCGGAGGTCGTCATCAAGGACACCGCCCAGGTGGAGGTGGGCGGTGGCCTGGGCCGGAAGATGGAGGCGAAGAAGACCCTCGTCGGGCCGGACGCGATGAAGTTCCCCCTGGAGGGCGGCGTGAAGGTGGGGGGGGACGCTCAAGGGCGCCGGCAAGCTGGAGGTGGAGACACGCTACCCCCTGCCCGCCGGAGTGAGCGTGGATGACGTCATGAAGGATCCGAAGGGCACGCTCGGCCCCGCGATGAAGGAGATGGCGGCGAACCAGAAGAGCAAGGTCACGCTGTCGGTGGAGGGGGCCGGCCTGGTCCAGGGCAACGGCAAGGGCACGTCGTACGAGGTCAGCATCGAGGGCAACCCCAGCACGCTCGCGAAGAACGGAACGTTCGGCAAGCTGCTGGAGGGCGACGTGCCGGGAGCATTCAAGACCGCCGGCAAGGACGCGACCGTGGAGTACAAGTCGACGACCTACACGCAGAAGGGCGTCTCCATGTCTCCCGGCTTCAAGGTCGGTCCCGTCAAGGTGGGCTGGGAGCTGGAGGTGGCGAAGCGCACCGTCGACGGCACTCCGACGGCGTGGAAGGGCAATGGCGAGGACGCGGCCCGGTGGCTGGAAGGCACCCAGGACCAGAAGGCCGCCTGAGCGGCTACAGCGCCATCGTCCCGGCGATGATCTCCTTCATCACCTCGGACGTGCCGCCGCCAATGGTGAGCATGCGCACGTCGCGCCACGCCCGCGCGACGTGTGACTCCTCCACGTAGCCCATGCCGCCGAAGAATTGCTGGCAGTCATAGGCCACGCGCTGGGCCAGCTCCGTGGTGAGGAGTTTGGCCATGGCGATCTCCTTCACCGGCTTCTGCTTGCGTTTGCGATTGAAGAGCTGCACTGCCTGATAGGTAAGCTGCCGCGCCGCCTCCACGCGGGTGGCGTGGTCCACGAAGGTGTGGCGCCACACCTGGAAGTCCAGCAGGCGTTTGCCAAAGGCCTGACGGTCGCGGCCGTAGCGGATGGCTTCACGCAACAGGTCGTCCATCACCGCCACCGTGTAGAGCGCCGTCACCAGGCGCTCCGCGTGGAAGCTGTTCATGATGTGGAAGAAGCCGTCGTTCTCCCGGCCCAGCACGTAGCGGGCGGGGATGCGGCAGTCCTCGAAGTAGAGGATGGCCATGTCCGACGAGCGGTGCCCCACCTTCTGGAGCTTCTTCGACACCGCGAAGCCCTTCACGTCCGTGGGCAGCGTCACCAGCGAGATGCCCGGCGCGCCCTCCCCTCCCGTGCGCACCGCCAGCACCAGGAAGTCCGCGCGGGCACCATTGGAGATCCACGTCTTGGCGCCCTGGATGACGTAGTCGTCGCCGTCCCTGCGCGCGGTGGTGCGCAACCGGCCCAGGTCCGAGCCCGCGTCGGGTTCGCTCATCGCCAGCGCCGCGATGCGCTCGCCGGTGAGCGCGGGGGCGAGGAACTCGCGCTTCTGCTCGTCGGTGCCCAGCTCGTTGATGACCGGCGTGGCCATCTGCCCCTGCACCAGGAGCGACATCGCCACGCCCCCGTTGCGCGCACGCGCCAGCTCCTCCGCGAAGGCGGCCACGTACCAGTAATCCAGCCCACTGCCGCCGTACGCAGGGTCGTGGCTGATGCCGAAGAAGCCCAGCTCGCCGCAGCGGCGGAACACGTCGCGCGGGAACTCGCCGGCCTGATCCCACTCCAGGGCGTGCGGGGCCAGCTCCTTTTCGACGAACTGACGCACGGTCCGGCGGAACGCCTCGTGCTCCGGGGTGAAGCGCTCATCCATGGCGCGGGATGCTGTCAGGGCAGGACCCGCGCTTTCAAGCCACGCGGGCCTCAGCGTGCGCGGATGAACGTGAAGGACAGCGGCTGGCCGCCCCGGTGGAGCACGAGCACCGCCGGACTGCCCGGCATGCCCCATTCGCGCCGCCGCGCCTCGACCGTGTCCAGCACCACCGCCCCGTCGATGGAGCGCACCACGTCCCCCACCTGGAGCCCCGCGACGTTCGCGCCCTCGGCGATGTCGCTGATGATGACGTCGCGCCCCGTCATGCCGAAGCTCAGGCCCAGCCGCCCCGGCTCCACTCGCCGGAGGCCCAGGCGCCATTCCCCCAGGTCCTGCGTCTCCCCCACGGCGAGCGACACATGCCGGTCCACCAGCTCTTTCCCCCGGCCCCACGCGGTGAGCCGGTACAAGCCCGGGGCCAGGTCCTTCAATTCAAAGCGCCCGTCCGCGCCCGTCGTGGGAGACGTGATGCCGTCCGCGTCCACGTAAGCGCCCGAGACCGGCTCGTTCGTGATCGCGCTCACCAGCCGCCCGGACACGCCGCCGCCCGCGTCCACCACCACATCCACGGAGGCCTTCGCGCCCGACGCGAGCGTCACGTCCACCTTGCCCGCGCGCCCGTCCGGTAGCGTGGCCATGACAGTGACGCGCGTGGGGAAGACGTCCTCCACCTGGAAGGTATCGCCAGAGAACTGGCGCTCCACTCGGGAGAGGAAGTCGTCCTCGCCGCGCGCCGCGGTGAGGGTCAGCGTGAAGCCGCGCACCTCGCGGCCTCCCGCGGAGCGCACGGTGCCCCTCAGCCGGGCCCCGGGCTTCAGCTGGAGCGTGAGCTCCTTCTGGGATGCGGACACGCGCGCGGCCTCGCCCTTCCGTCCGCCGTTCGTGGACCAGACGCGCCACGCGTCCGAACCCAGCCCGTCCAGCGCCAGCACCGCCCGGCCGGATGCGTCCGTCATCTCCTCCGCCTGGATGTCCGTGCGGCCCGCCTCCGTGGCCATCACCGTCGCATGGACGCTGGGCGCGCCGTTGGGCTCCAGCACCGTCACCTGGAGCGGCTTCTTCGGCTCACCCACCACCAGGTCCACGTGGCGCTGGCCACCCGCCTCCAGTTCCACCACCTGCTGCTGGCCGCCGTTCTGGAAGCGCAGCGCGGACAGCCACGCACTCAACTGGTAGCGCCCCGCGCCCACGCGCATCGACCACGTTCCATCCGGCTTCGCGGGCACGTCCACGGACTCGGAGGCCGGAGCATCCACCCGGTGCGCGGTGACCGTCACCGCCCCCGAGAGCCGCCCTCCGTCCTCCTTGCGCACGGTGCCCTCCAGCACGCCCTCGTCCACGAGCGTCAGCCGCGCCTCCGCCGTCTTCCCAGCCTCCACGCTCACGGGCTGGCGCACCTCGTCCTCGCTGTTCGCGCGGCGTGCCGCGACGTACACGGTGCCCTCCGGCACGTCCTCCAGCGTGAAGCGCCCCTCTGCGTCCGTCACCGAGGGCAGCGCGTCCGGCAACGGCCGCCACTTGAGCTGGGCCACCACCGTCACGCCCGGAAGCGGCGCCTCCGCTCCATCCACCACCGTGCCCTCGATGCGCCCCGGCACCGCGAGCTCCAGCACCAGGTCGAAGCGCTGCCCCGCGAGCACACCCAGTCCCGTGCGCGTGAGCGGCTGGAAGCCCGGAGCCCGCACCTGCACGTCGTAGACACCCGGCGCGAGCCCGCCCACCTCGAAGCGCCCATCCGCCCCCGCGCGGGCCTGGAGCAGGTCCGCGCGGTCGCCATTCGCGCGCACGCCCACCGTGGCCCCGGCGATGGCCTCCCCCGAGTCCTTGCGCCGCACCACGCCCGCGAGGGACGCCACGCCGCCCAGGCGGATGCGCACGCCCTTCACCGTCATGCCCGGCCCCACGACGACCGCGCCCCCGGCCGCTCCGGTCTCCTCCGCGTGGCGGGCCGTCACCTGGAACGAGCCGGGCGGCACGTCCAGCGAGAAGCTGCCCGTGTCCCCGGCCTCCACCTCCACCGCGCCGTCCTCGCCCCAGGCGCTCACGCGCGCTCCCGGCGCGGGCGTTCCATCCCCCCGGGTGACGAACCCCTCGATGAACGCGGAGCCGTCCAGCACCACGCGCACGTCCGTCCCCGGCACGTGCACGCGCGCGACGCGGTGGGGTGCGTGGCCCGGGGCTCGCGCCTCCAGCTGGTATTCACCTCGCGCCAGCCCGTGGAACTGGAACGAACCCCGCGCGTCGCTGAGCGCCTCGTGCCGAGCCTCGTCCGGCACCGACGCGCCCGTCTGGAGGAACACGGGAAGGCCATCCTCGAAGCCGGTGTGCGGCGTGAGCACCAGCTCCACCAACGGCACTGGCGCGCCACCCACGCGCTCCACCGTCAGGCCCGTCAGCGACACGCCAGGCTCCAGCAGGAGGCGGACCGTGGACAGCGCTTCTCCGTGAGGCCGCGTCACCTCCGCGCGCGCCATCGCCAGGCCCTCCGCACGCGCGGTGACGAGATAGGGCCCGGGGCGCGCGGGCAGCACCAGCATCCCCGCCGCATCCGTCCGGCCCTGCCCCGCCACGCGCCACGAAGGCAGCCGAGAACCAGGGGACGCCGGTCCCCGCAGGGACAGCGTCACCTCCGCGCCCGCGAGCGGTCCAGAGGCCGTGACAGCCTCCACTCGCAGCGCACCGTCGGCATCCCGCCCGGGTTGTTCCTCGGGCGCGGTCGCCCCGCTCCCATCCCGTCGCGGGACCTGCGCGGTCCGTGACGAGGGAGCCACCGGCGACGTCACGGTCCCATCGCGCACCGCCGCGGCCGGCACGGAGGTGCGCCTCCAGACGAAGACCCCGGCCAGCAGCAACGCCAGCCCGGCCACCACGATGAACACCTTGCGAGACGACATGCACCCTCCGGGGGAGGTGGGGACCCGCGCCCCAAGACACCTCACCCGGCCCCCCGGTTCCAAGGGGGGGAGCACCTCCACGCGGTGCTACAGGGGGAGGAACGCCAGACGGAGGCCCAGGGTGAACAGCGCGTGGAAGCCATCATCCACGGGCGCGAGCCCCTGGTCGCGGGTGCCCACGCCGGTGATGTCCAGCGTCTGCGTACCGGTGCGCACCGTGTACTGGCCCACGGACGCGGTGATGATGGGCCCCAGCGCCAGGGACCGCGTCACCCGCACGTCGCCGCCCAGCGTGAGGCGCGCGATGGTGGGCCCCCGGTCCGTGACGTGCGTATCCACGTGCGTGGGGACGAACACGCCCGGCGCGACCTGCAGCTGCGTGTCCCCCTCCACGTGGCTCTTGAGGATCTCCAGGCCCACGCCCAGACCAATCCACGGATCAAAGCTCGCGCCCGGCCGGATGTGGTAGCGGACCTCCGGCCCGACGCGCCACTGGTAGGTGGAGCAGTCGAAGCCCTCCGGGCACGACAGCTCGTTCGTCTTGGTCAGCACCGGCTCCCAGCTGCCCCACACGCCCAGGTAGAACCGCGGCGTCACCCGGAAGCCCAGCTCCGCGACGATGGGGAAGGAGACCTTCGCGGAGTCGGTGATCTTCAGGTCCTCCACCGTGCCCGCCGGGCTCAGGCCGTTCGTGTAGACGTAGCCCAGGCCGAAGCCCACGTTGCCGCTCACCGCGAACTGCGGCCCGATGCGCCCCTCGGGCTGCATCGCCTCCGACAACTCCTGCTGGGTCGTCTTCGTCGTGGTGGTCGTCGTCTCCGTCTCCGTCTGGGGCTCCGGCTCCTGCGCCCCCGCCGACGTGGCGATTCCCAGCGCGGCTGCGAGCGACAGCGTCCAGCGGAACGGCGCGTTCTTCGAAGTCATCCGGTGCATCCTCCGTGTTCGGGATGGATGCGGACGGAAGCAAGCCGCGCGTGCCGATAGAAGCCACCCTCCCCCGGTGCGCGCCGCCATTCGACAGACAGCCCTGGTCAGCGACCAGTCGCGGACATCTACCCCACCCCCTGGGGAGGCAACCTGGCGGGGTGGATGGGAAGCGGGTGCGGGAGCGCGTTGGAGCCCTGGAGCCCCTGACGGGCGCGTCGACCGCGATCCTCACCTTAGCAAGACGGCCCGGAAATCCAACGGGTTGACCCGGCGTGGGCCAGCGTTCACCTTGCACGCGCCACGAACGCCCACGGGCGGAAAGGAAGACGCCATGGCCGGCCAGGAGCAGGAGCTGTCGCCCGAGGCGCTCGCGCTCATCGCCGAGGAAGAGGCCCTGCTGTCCCGCGTCCAGCAGGCGCTGTCCGAAGCGCGCCGTCAGGCCGCGGAGCGCACGCTGGACACCCAGGGGCTGATGGCCCAGCTGCAAGTGCTGCGCGACGACGCCACCACGGCGCACTCCGCGGACCTGCCCCACGTCTTCACCCAGATGAACGAGGTGCGCTCCATGCTGGAGCGGCAGGAGACGGTGCCGCTGCCGGACGCGAACGCGCCCTACTTCGCGCACCTGCGGCTGTCCGGCCCCACGGGCGCGCGCGACTACCTGCTCGGGCGCACCAGCTTCGCCAACCTCGCCGCCGGCGTGCGCGTCATCGACTGGCGCTTCGCCCCCGTCGCGCGCGTCTTCTACAACTACGAGGAAGGCGACGCGTTCGAGGAGTCCTTCGGCGACCGGCTCTCCGAGGGCGAGGTGGAGGCGCGCCGGCTGGTCATCATCGAGAAGGGCGTCCTCACCCGCATCAGCACCGGCCCGCACCTGCTCCAGCGCGACGCCCAGGGACGCTGGCACTCGCGCGGGCGCGACGCGGCCTCCGTGCTCGCGGGCGGCAGCGGCACCGCCGCCCGTCCGGGCTTCCTGGGCGTGGGCCGGGGCACCACGCACGTCGAGGATGCCTTCGGCGTCACGGCGCTGCTGGACGCGGAGCAGTACGCGGCCGTCAGCACCGGCCCGGAGCAGCCGCTGCTGGTGCTGGGCAGCGCGGGCAGCGGCAAGACGACGGTGGCGCTGCACCGGCTGGCCAAGGTCATCTTCGACGACGCGAAGACGTACCCGCAGGCGCGCACCAAGGTCGTCGTCCCGGAAGCGGGCCTGGCCCGGCTCACGCGCCGGCTGCTCGAACCGCTGGGCCTGGGCAAGGTGTCCGTGGAGACGCTGGAGGCGTGGTCGCTCTCCACCGCGCGCTCCGCCTTCAGCCTGCCGGGCATCAAGCTGTCCCCGGAGACGCCCGCGCTCGTCACGCGCTTCAAGCGCCACCCCTCCCTGCGCCGCGCGCTGGCCGGCCGCGTGCCCGTCTTCAAGGGCAAGGCCCTGCCCCCCACCCTGGACCGGCTGCGCATCAAGCTGGCGGACGCGTACCTGGACCGCGCCTTCCTGGAGGCCGTGGTGGCGGACGCGAAGGGAGAGCTGCCGCGCACCGTGGTGGCGGAGGTGCTGGAGCACACGAAGCAGCAGACCGCCACGCCGCTGGCGCGCCAGTACAAGGGCTTCGACGAGGACCGCCTTGTCACCATGGACGGGCGCGCGATTGAAGCGGACACGCCCGCCGCGCTCGCGGGCACGGTGGACGCGGACGACCTGCCCATCCTGATGTTCCTCAAGGCGCAGCGGGGCGCGCTGGGCGCGGAGCGGCTGGCGCACGTGGTGCTGGACGAGGCGGAGGACTTCTCCCTCTTCGAGCTCTTCGTCGTCAGCCAGCTGCTCGGCGACAGCCGCAGCTGCACGCTCGCGGGGGACGAGGTGCAGCAGACGACGGCGGGCTTCGCCGGCTGGGACGCCGCCCTGGACGAGCTGGGCATCCGCGACGCCGCCACCTGCCGGCTCCAGGTGTCCTACCGCTGCCCGCGCCCGGTGGTGGAGCTGGCGCAGCACGTGCTGGGCACGCAGTCCCCGGCCAACGCCGCGCGCGCCGGCCGCGAGGGCGCCCCCGTGGGCTTCCACCACTTCCCCGACGAGGCCCAGGCGTGGCTCTTCCTGGGAGACGCCTTGCGCGACCTGGTGCTGCGCGAACCCCACGCGTCGGTGGGCGTCATCGCCAGCAGCCGGGAGTCCGCCCAGTCCTTCCACCGCGTCATCCGGGAGATGCCCTGGGCGCGTCTGGTGTTGGAGGGAGACTTCTCCTTCGAGCCCGGCGTGGACGTGACGGACGTGGACAACGTGAAGGGGCTGGAGTTCGACTACGTCGTCCTGCCGGACGTCACCGCGCGCGCCTACCCCGCGGACGACGAGGCCCGCCGCAGGCTGCACGTCGCCGTCACCCGCTCCTCCCACCAGCTGTGGGTGGCCTCCTCCGCCGTGCGCTCACCGCTCATCCGGACCTTCCCCGGCGTAAGCGAGACGGCGGAGGGCTGACGGCTCAGGGCTGACGGCCGCCGCCCGCCCGCCACTCGCGCTGCCGCTGGGCGTGGGCTTCCCGCCGCGCCAGCGCGTCCGTCTCCTGGCGGGGAAGCTCCGCCAGCCGCGTGCGGTGCATGTTCACGCTCAACTCCAGCAGACCGCGGTGCTCCGAAGGCAGCTTGTCGCCGTAGTCCTTCAGCATCGTGGTGGCGAAGGTGATGGCGTCCTCGGACACCTGGCGGCGGTGCTCGTAGTACTGGTGCACCTCCTCCTCCGAGGCCTCGTTGGCCTGCACCTTGCCGAAGAGGGTGTTCCACTTCGCCTTCACCGCCTCGCGGCGGCGCAGCTCCTCCGGGTCCTTCGTGGGCGCGTCCATTTCCCAGTACAGATTGCCCGGCAGCTTCGCGCGCAGCGCCTCCAGGTCCACCGGGTAGGGGCCGGACTCCTCCTCCGGCGCCGCCTGCACCTGGGCCGTCGCCGCGCCCACCAGGTCCAGCCCACCGTCCTTCGCGCGGGGCACCGCGGGCGTGGACGCGAACACCGGCGGAGGCGACGCGGGGGTCTGGGCGGCCGGGGGCGCCGCGGCCGGAGCCCCGTCGTCCGTGGCCTGTCCGCCAAAGACAAGCCACGCCCCCACCGCCAGGACCAGGACTCCCGCCGTGCCCAGGGGCAGCTTCCATCGCGCGTGCGTGCTCATGCCCAAGGCCATACCGCGCGTTCCGCGCCCACTGCAACCCACGTCAGGCAGCGCCAGCGACGCACCGCGCAATTGATACATTTAAGACATGCCATTGCGCGTCAATTCTCAACTCCTGGCTGACGCGGAGCAGCAATCCCAGTCCACTCCCATGGAATGCTGCACTCAACATGGAATTCACAATTTTCACTGCAAGTGGAGTTTCCCTGCTTCCGGCTGATAAACAAAAACGTATCATCCCGGGCCGCAACCCCACTCACTACTCCCCCCTTTGGAGGAAGCCGCATGAGAAGTCTTCTTTGGATGAGCCTTCTGGCCCTCACTGCCCCCGTGGGCGCCGCGCGCGCCGAGGTGCTGGTGGAAGGCATCGTCGACGTGCTGGTGGACGGCGGCAACAACTACGCCTGGCAGAAGGTGACGCTGCCCGGCACCAAGTGTGGCAACGGCTCCCAGTACAAGTTCTTCGTGCACCGCACGAACTCGCCCAACCTGCTGTTCATGATGGAGGGTGGCGGCGCGTGCTGGGACTACGATTCCTGTAGCGGCCGTACGGGCATCCTGGGCGCGGCGAACCCCAACGGCATCGCCGACGACTACATGACGCAGTTCACGGCCAAGTACGTGTCCCCCATCGTCAACGGGGCGGACCCGGGCCTGCCCTTCCGTGACCGCAAGGACATCGTCACGAAGGACTGGAACATCGTCTACATGCCGTACTGCACGGGCGACGTGCACATCGGCAACAACACCAAGGTCTACTCGGACACGACGGGCGGCCAGGCGCCGCTGACCTGGTACCACTCCGGCTACACCAACACGCTTGCCGCGGCGAACTACGCCAAGCAGAACTTCCCCGGCGTGCAGAAGCTGCTCGTCACGGGCTACAGCGCGGGTGGCACGTCCACCTCCGCCGGCTACTACTTCATCCGCAAGGCCATCAACCCGGCCAAGGGATACATGATCAACGACTCCGGCCCCATCTTCATGGCGCCGAACGCGAACTCCCTGTCGCGCCCGCTGCACGACAAGATCCGCTCGTCGTGGAACCTGGACTCCGTGTTCAGCCAGCTGCCGGCCAGCTTCAGCATCAGCGACATGGGCACCATCAACAAGATGGTGGCCACGGAGTTCCCGAACGATCAGCTCGCGTACACGGGCTACACGATGGACTACAACTACTCGCGCTACTCGTATGAGCGCTTCAAGACGCCCAACGACGAGGCGTCCGTCCACGCGTACTGGAAGACGGACCAGGACGCGTTCGTGAACGAGCTGAACAAGTACAACAACTTCAGCTATTTCATCCCGCACCACCGCGCCATCAACGCCAGCCACTGCAGCACCATCATCACCTTCGTGGGCGCGCACGCCTGCCAGCGCATGGAGAAGAAGTACTGGTACGAGTACGCCTCCAGCCCCTGGCAGTCCTGGGCCTGCCACAGCGAGATGGTCCCCATGGACGTCTTCCTGTCGCGCTTCATCAACGGCAACCAGCGCGTCCGCATCTACGAGCCGGCCAACAACTACAACAACGAGGACGCCGGCATGAGCATCCTCGCGCCCCTCATCAACGGCGCGCTCGGCGGGTAGTCCTTCCCACCGGCTGTCGCTGAAATGAAAACGGGAGCGGGCCTTGAGAAGGTCCGCTCCCGTTGTCTTTCCAGGCCCTGGAGCCCGCTTAACGGCTCAGGTGAGGCCGGGCAGCGTGCCCGTGTAGTCCGGGTGGCCGAAGCGGTCCACGTTGACGCCGAAGGCCTGGGCAATGGAGGTGAGCAGCTTGTTGTGCTCCACGGCGCCCGGAAGCGGGTTGCCCGGGCCCTTCCACGTGCCCAGCGGGTCCTTGCCGGGGCGCAGCGACAGCATGCGGCCCATGCGGAACTTCCCGCCCGCGCCGCCCGCCAGCACCGTGGGGATGGACACGTTCATGTGGCCGGCGGCGTCACCCAGCTCGTTCCCCCACAGGATGAGGGTGTTGTCGAGCACCGTGCCGCTGCCCTCCGGGATGGACTTGAGCGTGTCCATGAGCCGCGCCACCTGTTCGGAGTACCAGCGCTGCACCTGCACCATGCGCAGGCGGATGGCGGTGCGCTCCGGCTGGGTCTGGGTGTCCGTGCGGTGGGCGATGTCGTTGTGGATGTCCTCGTCGATGCCAATCCACGGCATGGACGGCCCGGGGATGGTCATGGTCACCACGCGCGTCAAATCACACGCGAACGCGCGGGCGATGAGGTCCATGTGCAGCTCGGTGAGGCCGGGCATGTTGTTGATGTCGCCCAGGTCGCTCAGCGCGTCGGACGGCGCCTCCGGCCGGGCACAGTTGAGCGCCCCCGTATTGGTGAGCCGCCGCTCGATGTCGCGCAGCGCGGCCAGGTGCGTGTCCAGCTTGGTGCCCTCCGCGGCCGCCAGCCGCGACTTCAGCTTGCTGGCGTCCTTGATGAGGTAGTCCAGCAGGCTCTTGCGCTTGGCCAGCATGGCCTGCGCCTCCGCCGCGGAGCCGCCCATGCTGCCGAAGAGGCGCTTGTAGACGTTGGCGGGGTTCAGCTCGAACGGCACGCGCGAGCCGTTCTCCGTGAAGGAGATGCTGTTGTAGACGTGCTGCGCGCCGAACTGCTCGAACGCGTGCAGTTGCAGCGAGCGGAACTGGGTGCTGCCGCCCACCGTGTTGCCAATCACCTGGTCCAGGGACGGGCCGGAGGGCAGCTCGTCACCGCTGGACACCTCCACCTCGCTGCCGGTGAGGAAGGTGACGGGGCCGCCCTCGTGGCCGGTGCGGCCGTGCTCGTAGAGGACGCGGTAGTCCAGGCCGTCCAGCACCAGGAGCTTGTCGCGGTGGCGCTGGAGCGGCTGGAGGACGGAGTTCTCGAAGTCGATGTCGAAGCTGGAGTCACTGCCCTTGGGCGTCCAGTACTCCGGCAGGAAGCCGTGGGGGGTGAACAGGGCGATGAAGCGCAGGGGGGCGGCGTCAGCCGCTTCGGCCACGGAGCTGGTGAGCAGGTGCGCGAAGGGCGCCGCCATGGCCGTGCCGGACAGGAGCTTCAGGATGCTGCGTCGGGAGAAGTCGCGGGGCATGGAAGTCAAAGCTCAACGGGTGGGCAGACGCCGCTGCGTGAAGGAAGCCGAGCGCACCAGGCTGACCAGCGCTTCGGTGATTTTCAGGTGGTCCGTGCGGTAGGGGCCCGTTCGCATGGTGGCGAGCAGCTCCGTGTCCGAGGCGTGCTCGTCACGCCCCATGGCGTAGCGCACGAACTGCAGCGGCACGCAGTTGGCCAGCTCATCGCTCGTCGTCAGGTAGCGCGCCAGCTGCGCGCCGCCGGTGAAGGTGCCCAGGTTGGTGGTGCCGTCCGCGGCAATCACCGCGCCGTTGGCGTCCACCTTCTTGCCGTTCTCCTCCGTGCGGTGCTGGCCCAGGCCGTCGAAGTCCTCCATGCCGAAGCCCATGGGGTCGATGGTCCGGTGGCAGCTGTTGCACGCCGGGTTGTTGGTGTGCGCCGCGAAGCGCTCGCGGGTGGTGGCGTCCTCCGACAGGGCCGGGGGAATGGTGGGGACGTTGGCGGGCGGCGGCGGCACCGTGCGGCACAGCATGCGCGTGAGCACGAACTTGCCGCGCTTGATGGGCGAGGACGAGTCGAAGTGGGCGTACGTGGACATCACGCCCGCCTGGGTGAGGATGCCCTGGCGCTCCGGGGGCAGCGTCACGCGGCCCAGGCCCGTGTCGCCGTCCACGTTGGTGCGGTCCAGCCCGCCGTAGAAGTTCGCCAGCGTCTCGTCCACGAACGAGTACTTCGCGCCCAGCAGCTCCTCCACGGAGCCCGCGTGGTCCTTCACGACGGCGTCGATGAACGCGTCGCGCTCGCGGACCATGGAGTCGCGGAAGTCCACGCTGTAGTCCGGGTACACGAGGTTGTTCTTGTTGACCTTGGACAGGCCGCCCAGCCCCAGCCATTCAATGAAGAACTGGCGCAGCTTCAGCTGCGCGGCCTCCGTCTTGAGCAGGCGGCGCGCCTGGGCCTCGCGCTCGTCGGCCGAGGACAGCGTGCCGGCCTTGGCGGCGGCGAGCAGCGTGGCGTCCGGCGGTCCACCGGTCACCATGAAGGACAGCTCGGAGGCGACCTCGAAGGCGGTCAGCTCCACGACCTGGCCCTTGCGGGCGTTATCCGGCCCCAGCTCCGTGCGGTACAGGAACGACGCGGAGGAGAAGAGGGCCTGGAGCACCAGCTCCGCGCCCGTCTCCATGGTCCCGCCCTGCTTGCCCTGGTTGAAGAGGGCCAGCAGGTCCGTCTCCTCCTCCGCCGTCACCGGGCGGCGGAAGGCGCGCTCACCCACGCGCTGGATGAAGGACCGCGCGCATTCGTCCTGCGTCTTGCCCTTGGGGCACGCGTAGAGGTCACTCAGCTGTGACTTGCCCTGCTCCGCCAGCGTCACCGCGGCGGTGTCGATCTGATCCGCCAGCAGCGACGTCACCTGGAGCCGCTCATGCGTGGAGAAGCCGAGGATGGTGTCCTCGGCAGCGAAGCCCTGGGCGATGTCGACCGGCGTGCCCAGCACCGCGGAGGCGGACTTGTTGTACTCGTCGCGCGTCAGCCGGCGCACGCGTGCGGGCGCCGCCGCGCTTTCAGGCGCCGCGTCCTGCCCACCGATGTTGCCGGTGCAGGCGGAGGCGGAGAGCACGAGAGCGGAGGACAGATAGAAACGACGCAATGGCATGATGTCTGGCATTCCTCGCACCCGCACGGCCTGACAGACGACCGGCGCACAGGCGGTCAGCATTGTACTGGTTGCTCCCCACGCGGACAGGGATGATTTCATTTCCGGCCGTTTCGCTCTTCCCCGAGGAAGAAGCCGCCCTCACGGAAGAAGCCGGCCTCACGGAGCAGGAAGTGCGAACGCACCGTCAGGTGCGCACACGGTGGGAAGCGACTCAGGGAGGGACTTCCTCACCCCGAGCCTTCCACCAGTTCTCCCCGTAGCTGATGAAGATCTGCTCACCAGGGTGGATGTCCCGCAGTGAGTGATAGCGGAACACATCGCGGTCCTCCGCGCGGCTGTAGGACGCGTTGGGGTCGCTCGCGTGATTGTAGATCATTCCATAGCCCATCACGAGCGCGACCCAGTCGCCCTTGCGGGGCTCCTCGTGGCGGTGCCAGCGAATCTCGAAGACGTAGTCGTCGAGCGGCTCGCCCCGGCACTGCCGCTGCGGGACCTTGAGGTAGTGGCACTCCTCGATGAGCTCCCCCGCGGCGATGAAGCTGTCGGTGAAGACGCCCATCCCCCACTCGCACGGCCGCACCTTCACGCCGGGGTGGAGGAACAGCGCCGGGCCCAGGTTCATGGGTGCTTCTTCTCCGATTCCGGTGTCGTCCACGCGAAGCGAACCATCGCGCAGGACGGGCGGCCACGGGAAGCGGCTGCGAGAGCCTGGGGCCTTTCGCGACTTCCGGTGAAGTCAGCCTGCCTGCCCGCCGGGCGCGGGGTGGTGGCGGAAGGTATGGCGCAGCAGGTACAGGCCGGGGAGCAGCGGCAGCCACAGGGTGAAGCCGCGCAGGAGCAGGGTGCTCGCGAGCGCCGCCTCCACCGGGACGCCGAAGAGGTTGAGCATGCCCACGGACGCGGCCTCATAGGTGCCCACGCCGCCGGGGATGATGGACACCGTCTCCGCCATGGAGGCCACCATGAAGCTGACGAACACGGTGCTCAGGGGAACCTCCAGCCCCAGCGCGCGGAGCATGGCGCCCAGGGTGGCCGCGTCCAGCACGTACACGGCCAGTTGCAGGACGACGCCGCGCGCGAGCAGGCCGGGGTTGAGCAGCATGCCGGGCGGCACCTCCGCGATGGCCTTGGTCATGGCCCCCAGCGACGGGATGCGCCGGGCGAAGCGGCCCGGCTTCCACTCGCGGTGCCGCGTGGCCCAGAGGATGGCCATGGGGATGATCAACGCCACCACGCCGAAGCCGGTGACGAGCCATTGGATCCAGTCGTTCAGTTCGGACCTTCGCCAGAGGAAGAAGAGGCTCACGCCCACGCCCAGCGCCTGCGCGATGTAGAAGCACAGCACCGTGAGCAGCACCGCGCCCGCGGAGGTGCCAGGGCTCGCGCCCTCGCGGCGCAGGCCGCGTCCGACGAGCAGCGACCCGCCCACGCCGCCGGTGGGAATCACCTGGTCGAACGCGAGCTTCATCAGCGACAGCCGCGCCAGCGACCAGAGCGACGTCTTGATCCGCGCCCGGTGCAGGACCATCCACCAGATGCCCGCCACGCACAGGTAGGTGCCCACCTGGCACGCGACGGCCACCAGCAGCCAGGCGGGCCGGGCCTGCCGCACGAGCTCCAGGAACTGCTTCTCCTCCGCGTGCCTCGAGAAGATGAACGCCAGGAGCGCGATGAGCATCAGCACACCGGGAATCCACCAGCCGCGCCGGCGCTTCGCTGGCACCTCCAGCGGCTCCTCCAGCGTGGGGATGGATTCGGCGCGCGTGCCCTCCATGCGTCTCCTTTCCGGGAATGGGATGGCTTCGGGAAGGATGCGCTTCATCGCCCCACGGGGCAGGCTCCGGAGCACGGTGGCTCGCCTGCTCCCCGTGCGGGGAAGCAGGCGGTCCATGGCCCGGCGGCTTCGCGGAGTCCCTTCAGCGAGCGCAGTCGCCCGTCACCTGCGGGGCCGCCGCGCCGTTGACGGTGTTGCCGCTGAAGGTGTTGCCGGCGCCCAGGACGAGCTCGGTGGCGTTGCCGCCGCCCCGGTTGCAGACGATGACGCCCCCGGCGCCCGCCTGGTTGCCGGTGAAGGTGTTGCCGCGCAGGGTGACGCCCGCGTTGGGCACGTCCTCCAGGTAGAGGGCCGCGCCGGGCCCGCGCACGGCGGCGTTGTTCTCGAAGACGTTGTTCTCGATGAGGTCGTGGTCGGGCTGGAAGTAGTGCAGCGCCCCGCCGCCGCCCAGGTCGTAGTGGTTCGCGCCGTTGGGCCACACCTCGTAGGTGCGCGACTGGAGCGCGTTGGACTGGCTGCCGCGGAAGGCGGACAGCGTGTTGTCGCGGAAGGTGTTGCCGCGCACGGTGGAGTTGCGCCCGTGGGTGACGCACATCGCGCCCCCGCCGGACGTGGCCCCGTCGCCGGTGGCGAACCGGTCGATGTCTCGGGTGCGGTTGTTCTCGAAGAGGGTGTCCGTCACCACCGAGCCGTCGGTGAACATCAGGTCCAGCGCGCCGCACTTGCCGGAGGCTTCGTTGTCGCGGAAGAGCGAGTGCTCGATGGTGACCGGCCCCGGGTAGTAGGCCCACAGCGCGCCGCGCGTGCGGTCCCGGTCGCCGTTGTAATCGTTCTTGCGAACCTTCTCGAAGACCATGTGCCGGAAGACGGGGTCGCCGTCGCCCTTGGACTGGTCTCCGAAGAAGTTCACGCCCCACCAGCCGTGGGGGTTCGTGGAGGTGAACGTCACCGGCGCGCTGGCGGTGCCCTGCACCAGGATGCGGCCGTACACGCGCAGCTCCACGCGGCCGTTCTGGTGGTTCATCACGTCCTGCGCGCCGTCGCGCACGTCCGCGTTCGTCACGGCCGGGTTGCCCTTGAAGTCAATGACGACGCCCGGATCCACCGTCGTCGTCTGGCCCTTGGGGATGGTGACGACGTACTGGGCGTTGCCCACGACGCGGTACGGAGAGCCGGCCAGCGTCAGGCGCGAGGGCAGCGTGCCCGTCACCTGCGTGCCGCCGTCTCCAGGGATCACGACCCCCGCGTCAAAGGAGCCCGCGTCCGGGGTGCCCGCGTCCGTGCCGCCATCGGAGGCCCCCGCATCGGAAGACCCGGCGTCGGCCGAGCCCGCATCGGGTGTGCCCGCATCGGGTGTGCCCGCGTCCGGGGTGGTGCCGGCGTCACGGTCCGGGGTCCCCGCGTCGTCGCGGTCCGGGGTGCCACTGTCCGGCACGATGCCCGACGGCGTCTCCCCGGTCTGTTCGACTTCACCGGAGCACCCCACCCCGCCCCCCAGCAGGCAGAGGACGGACAGGACGGCGTGGAGCGTGGCGGAGCGGTTCATGGTCTCTTTTCCCGGAAGCGCTCTGGTAGAAGCCCGCGCATGTCCGATGACATCCTCGTGCTGGCGTACTCCGGATGTGACACCTGCAAGAAGGCGCTGAAGTGGCTGGAGGCGCGAGGCGTTTCCTACAAGACGCGCCCCATCGTGGACCAGCCCCCCACCGTGGCGGAGCTGCGCCAGTGGATTCCGAAGAGCGGCGTGTCCGTGCGCAAGTGGCTCAACATCAGTGGCCAGAGCTACCGCGCGCTCGGGAAGGAGAAGGTCGACGCGGCCTCCGACGCGGAGCTGGTGGAGTGGCTCGCGAAGGATGGAAAGCTGGTGAAGCGGCCGGTGCTTGTCTCGAAGGACGCCGTCACCGTGGGCTTCAAGCCGGAGTCCTACGAGGCGCTGTTCCCCGCGCGCGGGTAGCAGGGCGCACTGCCCTGCTCCGGGCCGTCTGCCTTCACACCGCATGAGAGCGGGCGGGCGGCCGAGCCCCTGTCCGACCGTCGTCGCGTGCGGGGCGGGTTGCCACGTTGATTGGGCATGGAAATCGGATCCAGACGCCCGTTGGGGGAAATCCTCCTGGAGCTGGGAGTGGTCGACAAAGGCCAGCTCCGGTTGGGGCTCGTGCACCACCACGAGGTCCACGTCCCGCTGGGACGCGCCCTGGTGAGCGAGGGCGTGTGCACGGAGGCGGACGTCCTGCGCGGGCTGGCCCTCCAGTTCGACGTGGACGCCGTGGACCTGGACCGGCACCCGCTCGACCGTTCCCTGACCGCGCTGGTGCCCGCGCGCCTCGCCCGGCAGTACGGCGTCGTGCCGCTCAGCCTGGAGATGCGCGAGGACCGGGAGGTGCTCCACCTGGCCGTGCCCGCGCCGCTGTCGCTGGACGCGGTGGACGACGTGCGGGCCGTGTCCGGCAAGGCGCGCGTGGAGCCGCACCTGGCCTCCGACAGCGCCTTGTCCCGCGCGCTCAGCGCCCTCTACGGCATCCGCGAGACCGGAGAGTCCACGCCGGAGCCTCGCCGCCCGGCCGTGCCCAGCCCGCCGCTGATGCTCTACGGCTGGCCGCCCGTCACCGCGGTGCTCATCTCCCGGACGCTGGCGCGCAACGGCATCCCGTCCCGCGTCGCCACGCCGCTGGAGGTGCTGCACACGCGGGAGAATGACGTGGTGCTCGCCCCCCTCCAGGCCATGGAAGGACTGCTCGCGGGCGAGGTCCACATCGAGGGCGCGCTCATCGTCCACGGGACGTCGGATGACGAGGGCTTCGACCGGGCGCGGAAGCTGGAGGCGCGCGGCTTCCTGGCCAATCCGCGCGACGAGGAACTGCTCCTGCGCGCCGTGCGCAGGCTCCGTCCGGACGCGGGCAGCGAGGATTCCTGGCCGCGCCACTCCTGAGCGCGAGGAAGCGCTACGGGGCCGCCGGGGCTGCTGGGGCTACCGGAGCCAGGGCCTGCATCGTCGGCTTCACCGGCGTGGCGGCGGGGCGCACTGTGTGCTGCTCCCCGGCTTCCAGGCCCAGCACGCCCAGCACCTCCGGGTACACCTTGTTCGCGAAGTAGCGTCCGCCGGCCACGGTGAAGTGCACGCCGTCCGTCATGCGCAGGCGCATGGGCTTGCGGAAGCCGTCCACGCGGGCCTGCTTCAGGGCCTTGCCGCGCGCGTCGGTGAAGAAGGGCCGCGTGTCCAGGTGCACGGCGTCCTCGCGTCCGGCGATGACCTCGCGCTGCAGGTCGCGGATCAGCGTGAGCTTCTGTTCGAAGCGGTGTCGGCTCGTGGCGGGCAGCTCCAGCCAGACAATCTTGCGGCCCGGCGCGGAGATGGCGGTCACGAAGTCCGTCAACCGCTGGCGGTACTCGCCCTGCCAGTCCGGCTTGCCCCAGGCCACGGTGGCGCGCCCCTCGCGGGTGTGCAGGGCTTGCCCGTCGTTGCCGCCCAGGATGACCACCACGACGTCCGGCTGGTGCTGCTGCACCTCCTGCTGCCCCACCTCCAGCCAGTTGAAGAAGTCCGGCCGGGCCAGGCCCGTGGACGACTTCGCGCGGCGCTCACAGCGGATCCGCGGGTGCGCGGCGAGCTGGTTCTGGAGGTACTCGCCAAACCCCGTGGCGATGAGGCTGTCGCCCAGGAGCAGCACGGTGCGGCGGGGCGCGGGCGCCGGGGCGGCGGCCTGGGCCGGAGCGGTGGGCAGCACGGGCGAGGCGGTCAGCCCGGGTGCGGATTCCGGAGAGGCCTGGGCCGCCGTGGACAGGAACGCCAGGAAGAGAAGCGCGCGAAGAGGACGGGTCGACATCGGCGGAGGCGAAACTACTTCCCGCGCCCCCCCTCCGTACACCCCCCCGACGGGAGGGTGGATCCGTTGCCCCGTGCGCGCCTGTCAAGGCCGCGTGCGGCGTCAGGCCGCGGAGCCCACGTCCGAAGCCGCCAGCGCCGCGAGCCCCGCGGGCGCGAGCGCCTGGAGCCACGGCGTGAGCAGCCGCGCGCAGTCCTCCGGATGTGAGAAGTAGGGCACGTGTCCCGCGCCGCGCAGCACGTGGCGGGGCGTGCCTTCCGGCAGCGACGCGGCCAGGCGCTCCAGCGACGACGGCGGCACCAGCACGTCGCGGTCCCCCTGGATGCACAGGCACGACACCTTCAACGGCCGCAGGTCCGGTGGCGGCGGTTCCGTGTGGATGGCGAACGCGCGCCGCAGCGTCGTCATGCGCTCCATCGCGGTCGTGGGCACCACGTCCGCCACCTGATCCGAGGGCACCGGCCGCCACGCCGCCAGCGATGCCGCGACGCGGCCAGGACGTCCCAGCACCGCGATGGGGCCCATCATCGCGATGAGCCGTCCGCGAGGCCCCACGTGCGCGGTGCGTGTGAACGCTCCCAGGAACGCGACGCCGCGCGTCGCGCCACCCGCGGCCAGGTGCGCCGCCACCATGCCGCCAAAGGAGCTGGCCACCACCGCGTCCACATTGCCCGTGACGCGCAGCACCTGCTCCGCCAACGCCCTCGCGCCGCACGCCGCGTGCTCGCCTTCCGGGTACTCGACCAGGACGGGACGCGCGACGTCCGTCAGCCGCAGGGCGAGCTCGCGAAAGCCCGATCCACGGGCCCCCAGTCCCGGCAATAAGAGGACGCGAGGCCCCTCGTCATTTCCTCCCAGGTCCGTCAGATCCACCGTGCGGCGCATGTCTCCTGCTTTCCCTGAAACGCGCCGGAGAACAACGCCGGCGCCCTGGGTCTGCCCGCGCCCACCCGGTGGCCCGCACGACCCACGGACGGGAACAGATGCCCCCGGTGGCTCGCCTGCCAAGACGGAGAGTGATACATGGTTAATCACACCACCCTTTTCCACCGACACGCTGCACTCCGTAATCGACCCAAGGTTTTTCGCGGTCGGCGTTCTGACAGTGAGGGGGCGAAGGGTTAAGAATGGTCACTGTGAATCTGCATGCCTTCGGGGAATTCGTTCGCAAGCATCGTCCGGCCCTGGAAGTTCGGGCCGCGAAGCTTTGCACTGGGAGTCCGGTCGACTCGACGGAACTGGTGGGCGAGACGCTGGAGCGCGCGCTGTCCGTGTTCGAGCGGCTCCAGGACCAGGACACCACCGCCGTGACGCAGTGGCTGGATGGCGCCATGAGCCGCTGCTTCGCGCGGATGGGTGGACAGCTGCCGGATTCGCGCTCCGCGGCGCCGGATCTCCAGCAGACGTTCGACCTGCTGCGCGCGCGCTTCCGTGAAGTGTACGGGCAGCCGGCGTTCGGCAAGAGCGCGAGCGCCACCACCGCCTGGCGGATGTAACAAGTCCCGGGCGCCCCCTGTTTCAGGGCGCCGGGCGGTGGCCGGACAGCGTCTGCACGTAGGACGCGGCCACCTGCAGGAAGCGGCCCCCACGCACGCCGGTGAGGTACTGGCGCTTCATCGCGCGGGTGGCCCCCACGTAGAACATCGCGCGGCGGATGCGTTCGTGTTCGCGCTCGGTGCGCTGGCGGGCTCCCGCCATCCACGCCTCGATGGAATCCAGCGCCTCCAGTCCCGCGAAGAAGACGACGGGGCACTCGTGGCCCTTGCATGAGAACACCGTGGTGGCGCGCACGTGGTCCACGCCGCTCACCCGGAAGTCCGCCACGTCCCGTCCGCCCTTGCCGCCGTAGGCCTCCGCGGGCACGCCCGCCTTGCGCAGCGCGTCCGTGAACGACGCGGGCATCACCGGCGCCACCACGAGGATGTCCCCGGGGTGGACGCCCTCCTCGCTCACGAGCCGGGCGATCTCCTTCGCGACCCAGCGCGCCTCGCTGTTGCTGGAGGCGAAGTCCTTCACCTGGGGCAGCACGCCGCCGCGCTCGGTGGACTGCACGCGGTAGAGGCCCTCCAGCGTCTCTTCCGGCAGCCACAGGAGCCGCTCGCGGGCCAGCTCCCCGGCCTTCATGTACTCGCGCATGCCGGGGTCGGTGACGCGGTGCTGGCGCAGCGGATCCAGCACCACGTTGAAGGCCACGTCGAGGATGTCGCGCGTGGCGCGGAAGGTCTCCTTGAGCACGCGGGTGCGGCCACGGAAGGACAGCCCTTCGGGGAGCTGCTCCTTCAGGTGGTCGATGGGCACCTGGCCGTAGACGTTCTGCGAGTCGTCCATGAACAGCTGGAAGCAGCGGGACTCACGGCCGTCCTCGTCCACGCGGGGGCGCACCAGCGCGTGCAGGGACGCGAGGCCCTTGGCGTCCATGTCCTGCGCCTCGTCCACGAAGACGGCGTCGAAGGCGTGGGGCTCCAGGCGGCGGAGCGCGCCCACGTGCTTCACCGTCACCTGGGCCCGGAGCGGACGCACCTGCTCCGGCCCCGCGCGCACGTGGAGCGCCTCCAGGAGCAGCTTGTCCACGAGCGGCGCGAGCGAGCGGTTGTAGAAGGACACCAGCACCCGGGCGCGCGGGTTCTCCAGCAGGTAGCGCGCGGCCCAGTGCGCCAGCACGTACGTCTTGCCGCTGCCGGCCACGCCGCGCACCAGGTGGTGGCCGTCGTCGAAGCGGCGCTCGAAGAGGGAGACCTGCTCCTGCGTGAAGAGCGGCACGGTGTCCTTGCCGCTCGCGATTTCGCCGCCCAGGCCCATGGGCACCAGCGGCGGCGGAGGCGGCGGAGGTGGACGCGGCTGGGTGGCCAGCAGCTCCAGCCTGGGCGGAGTGCCAGCGTGGACGCGCACGCGGGGGAGCAGCGACAGGAAGCGCGCGGGCACGGGCGAGGCGCGGGCCTCCGCGCGCGAGGCGAGCACCAGCAGGTATTCCTTCGCGCGGCTGGCGGCGACGTTGAGGATGGGCACCAGCGTGTGCGGCGGGAAGGGCCGGCCCCCGGCCACGGTGTCCACCATCACCACGTCGTACTGGGTGCCCTGCTGGCGGTGGATGGTGGAGGCGCTGAACATGTCGTGGCGCAGCCCCGCCGCGTTGCCCAGCTTGCGCAGCAGCGCCGCCTGCGCGCGGTAGGGCGTCACGCACAGCACGGTGAGCCCCAGGCGCACGGCCTGGCGGGCCAGCGTCACGGCGAGCTCCGCGGACAGCTCGCGCTGGTAGCCGGAGCCTGTCTCGCCGCGGCCGTGCGTGAGGCGGCGGTTGTCCCGGCTCAGGCCGTCCAGCACCAGCCACATCGCGCGGGACGGGAAGGCGGGCACGGGCGGAGGCTTCTGGGCCCGGTCCTTCACCAGGTCGCCGTCCTCCAGCGCGCCGCCGTAGCAGAAGTGGCTCACCACGCGGGCGATGTCCGGATGCATGCGGTGCTGGGTGCGCAGGAGCAGCACGTCCGGGCGCTCCGCGTCCTTCACCGCGTCCTCCAGGTGGGACAGGGCGCTGGCGCGAAGCCACGTCTGGGTGCCCTTCCCCGCCCCTTCCGCCGCGCGGCTCACGGGGCCGATCTGCTTGGGGTCGCCCGCGAGCGTCACCTGCCGCGCCAGCGGTGCCAGCAGCGCCGTCGCGGCGCGGGTCACCATGCCGGCCTCATCCACGACGAGCCGCTGGAAGGTCTCCTCGCCTTCCAGCTCCGACACGAGCCGCAGGGCGCGGTGCACGGTGAGCACCATGAGGGGGCTGTCGCCCTTCTCCGCCTCCTTGAGCGTGGGGTCCTTCACGCGGCCGCGCAGCGTGCGCAGCTCCGCCTGCATGCGGGCCAGCTCCGGCGCGGCGCCGCCCCGGGCGCGCTCCAGGGTGAGCTCGCGCTCACGCTCCTGGATGCTGTTGAGCAGCTTGCTCGTCTTGTTCTCTTCAAGCGCCACGGTGGGCAGCTTGGCGAGGGCCTCGCTGGCGCCGTTGCCGCCCCGGAAGATGCTGCGGGCCAGGGGGCGCAGGGGGATGGGTTCGCGCTCCAGCAGGGCGCTGACGCGCATCACCAGTTCGTCCGCGGCGCGGTTGGTGGGCGCCACCGCGAGGATGCGCTCGTTGGGGTAGGCGCGCAGGGCGCGGGCGATGAGGTCCGCGACGGCCGTCGTCTTGCCCGTGCCGGGAGGGCCCCAGATGCTGCCCCAGGGCTGGCGCCACAGCCGGTCCACGGGGATGAGCTCCGCGTCGCGGGGGGACGGGGTGGAGG
>NZ_RAWE01000155.1 GCF_003611695.1 Corallococcus carmarthensis
GGCCGCGTAGATGAGTGCCACGGCGACCACGTGCTCGCAATGCGGGCCAGTGGTGTTCCACACCGGGCAGGTGCAGGAGGAAACAACTTTCCCCTCTCCGGGAATCAGGGCCACGTCATAGCGTTCGCCTGACGGACCCGCGACTTGCGCGCGGATGCGTTCGGGTTCACGCGTAAGGCCGAAGACGCGGCGGCCTTCAGCCACCTCTCGGCCTTTCTTGAACGTGGCGGGCTCGACCTCGGCCTTGAGGGCGCGGAGCCAGAGTCCGTCCTGCGGGGAGAGAGGGTCTCGGGTGTCAGCGGTGGTTTGCACGGCTTGCAAGGCCCCAGACTCCTTGGTCGGGGGGAACCGCCTCGCTTAACACAGTGAGCGGCTCCCCGCGCGCGGGAAAAAATACGGCGTCCGCCAGCCGATGCGGCCGGGCGGCGCGAAGCTGTGAGATCATCAACGTCCGCCATGCCCCGGTCCCGTCCCAGTCCGCCCGTTCTCCGGCCGTTGGCCCTGGGACGCTCCGTCCGGGGGCTCGCCAGGCTGGCTGTCACCCGGGGCGGGTACCCTGGGTCCCAGGTCCACTCCCGGTGTCATCCACCGGGCTGAACGCCGCTGTTCCCCTTCGGAGCCCCCACCCCATGTCCCTCGACCCCACGCTCGTCTCCGACCTCCAGGCTGTCCTGCGGGACGTTCCGGACTTCCCCAAGCCCGGCATCGTCTTCAAGGACATCACCCCCATGCTGGCCGACCACCGCCTCTTCGGCCGGGTGGTCACCGCCATGTCCGCCCCCTTCCGGGGCCAGCACATCACCAAGGTGGTGGGCGTGGAGTCGCGCGGCTTCCTGCTGGGTGCCCCCATCGCGCTGGCGCTGGAGGCGGGCTTCGTCCCCGCGCGCAAGCCCGGCAAGCTCCCCCACAAGCGCATCGTGGAGCGCTACTCGCTGGAGTACGGCGCGGACGGCGTGGAGATGCACGAGGACGCCATCCTCAAGGACGAGCGCATCCTCGTGGTGGATGACGTGCTCGCCACCGGCGGCACCGCCGACGCCACGGGAAGGCTCGTCACCCGGCTGGGCGGGCAGATTGTCGGCTACAGCTTCCTCATCACGCTCGACTTCCTCGAAGGCGCGAAGCGGCTGGGACCGGACAAGGTGACGTCCGTCCTCACCTTCTAGCCTCCGCACGGCGCTTCCGGACCCACGTCCGGTTGACGCCCGCGCAGGCCCTGTTTATAAGTTGGTCACACAACCTAGAAACAAGACCGCGCCATGCCACGTCCCTCCAACACCGAAGCGCGCCGGGAACAGATTGTCGCCGGGCTGCTCAAGGCCATGGCCGAGCGCGGCTACGAGGGCGCGTCGGTGGCGGAGATTGCCCGGGCCGCGGGCCTGAGCGCGGGGCTGGTGCACTACCACTTCGAGGACAAGCAGGAGATCCTCCTGACCCTGGTGCGGTCGCTGGCCTCGCGCGCGCGGCAGCGCTTCGCCACCCGCGTGTCGAAGCTCGCGGCGGACGATGCGCGCGGGCGGGTGGACGCGTTCGTGGACGCGTTCCTCGCCACCGGGCCGGACGCGGACGTGGCGGCGGTGGCGGGCTGGGTCACCATCAGCGCGGAGGCCATCCGGCAGCCGGAGGTCCGCGTCGCCTACGAAGAGGTGGTGCGCGCGGACCTGGAGCACCTGGAGGCGCTGGTCGCGGCGGTGGTGGGCAAGCGCCGCGCGCGTCCCCTGGCCGCGGGCCTGTTCGCCGCCATCCAGGGGTACTTCGTGCTCTCCGCGAGCGCCCCCGGGCTCGTGCCTCCGGGCTCCGCGGCGGGCACCGTGAAGCGCATGGCCGCGGGGCTTCTGGACGCGGCGACTTCTTCTTCTCCGGAGCCTTGAGGTGTCGTGATGACCATCGCCATCTACGCAGGCAGCTTCGACCCCGTCACGGCGGGACACCTGTCGGTGGTGCGCCAGGCGGCGCGCCTCTTCAGCCACGTCGTCGTCGTGGTGGCGGTGAACCCGAACAAGCGCACGTTGCTCACCGCGGAGGAGCGCATGTCGCTCATCCGTGAGGCCGTGGCGCGGCACCCGAACGTCTCCGTCACCTTCACCGAAGGCCTCATCGTGGAGCTGGCGCGGGAGATTGGCGCGAGCGTCCTGTTGCGCGGCGTGCGCGGCGCCACCGATGCGCAGTTCGAGACGGAGCTGGCGCAGATGAACCGCGCGCTGGCGCCGGAGCTGTCCACCCTCTTCCTTCCCGCGGAGGCGCACCTGGCGGAGGTGTCCAGCAGCGCCCTCAAGGAGCGCCTCACGCGCGGCGAGGACGTGTCCGCCTTCTGCCCTCCCGCCGTCATCGCGAAGCTGCGCGAGCGGCTGTCCCCTTCCCTCCGGAGCCATCCATGAGCCTGTCCTTCATTCCCCTGGGCGTCGGTGATGCCTTCTCCGCGCTGCACTACTCGTCGTGCCTCGCGGTGGAGGCGGAGGACCAGGTGCTGCTCATCGACTGTCCGCACCCCATCCGCAAGATGATGCGCGAGGCGTCCGAGTCCTCCGGCGTGCACCTGGACGTGGAGCGCGTCAGCGCCGTGGCCCTCACGCACCTGCACGCGGACCATGCCTCCGGCCTGGAGAGCCTGGCGTACTTCTCCTTCTTCGTGCTGCAGCGGAAGATGGAGCTGCTCGCGCACCCGAGCGTCACGCGCCGCCTCTGGGAGGGCCACCTCGCCGCGGGCATGGAGTGCCTCATCGAGCAGCACGGCGCGGGGCCCAACGAAAAGCACTTCGAGGACTACTTCACGCACACGCCGCTGCACCTGGAGCGCGCGGTGAAGCACGGTCCGTTCGAAATCGAGTGCCGCTTCACCTACCACCACGTGCCCACCACCGCGTTCCGCATCCGCGCCGGGGGCCGGTGCCTGGGCTACAGCGCGGACACCGCGTTCGACGAGGGGCTCATCTCCTGGCTGTCCGAGGCGGACCTGGTCATCCACGAGACGAACTACGGCGTGCACACGCCCTACGAGAAGCTGGCGGCATTGCCGGAGCCCACCCGCGCGAAGATGCGCCTCATCCACTACCCGGACCCGTTCGACAGTGCGGGCAGCGTCATCGAGCCGCTGGCGCAGGGCCGGCGCTACACCGTCTGAGGGAGGAGCGCGCGGCTGGCTGGAAGCCCTTCATCCTTCAGGAAGAAGGGCTTGGGGCTTGCGCGTTGCGCCATATCCGGTCCGCTCGCCTTCACGCGCCGAGTGCGCTAGGCCGAGAGGGATTGGCGCTCCCCCGTGCCCCCGCAAGAGAACGACTGTCCGATGATGACGAAGACCGTGAGCACCTGGGCGGTGCTGCTGCCGCTCGCGCTGGTGCTGGCCACCCGTTCCGCTGGGGCCGCCGAGCCGACGACGCCGCCTGCTGACACCGTCCGCCTCACGATCCTCCACCTCAACGACGTCTATCAATTCCAGCCCACCGCCCAGAACCGGGGCGGTCTGTCGCGCGTGGCCACGCTCAAGCAGCAGGCGCTGAAGGAGTCGCCGCACGTCCTCACGCTGCTGGCGGGGGACACGATCTCACCTTCGGTGGAGTCCTCCGCGGAGGTGGCGGGCGAGGCGCTCAAGGGCAAGCAGATGATCGACGCTTGGAACGCGCTCGGTCTGGACTACTCCACGGTGGGCAACCACGAGTTCGACTTCGGGGACGACGTGCTGCGCGCGCGCCTCCAGCAGTCGCGCTTCCCGTGGCTGGGCGCCAACGTGATGAGCGTGAAGTCCGGGCAGGTGTTCGACGGGCTCAAGGCGTGGGACCTGCGCGACGTGGGCGGCGTGAAGGTGGGCATCTTCGGGGTGGTGCTGCCGGAGACGCAGACCTCCTCCAAGCCGGGCAAGGACACGCGCATCACGCCGTTCTGCGAGGCGGCGAAGCGCTCCGTGGAGGAGCTGCGGGCCGCGGGCGCGCAGTTCGTGATGGGGCTCACGCACCTGGCGGTGGCGCAGGACCGGGAGCTGGCGAAGTGCGTGCGCGTGGACCTCATCATCGGCGGGCACGACCACGACCGCGTGCAGGAGACCGTCGCGGGCACGCCCATCTTCAAGCTGGACGAGGACGCCATCGACCTGGGCCGCGTCACGCTGGACCTGGATGCGAAGACGGGCGCGGTGAAGAAGCTGGCGTGGAAGGTGATTCCCATCACGTCGAAGACGCCCGACGACGCGGCGTTCAACGAGCAGATGAAGCCCTATGCGCCGCTGCTGGCCACGCTGGCGGAGCGCATTGGCCGCTCGCCGGTGGCGCTGGATGCGCGCAGCGCGCAGAACCGGGTGGGGGAGACCAACCTGGGCTCGTTCCTGGCGGATGCGTTCCGCGAGGCGATGGGCGCGGACGTGGCGCTCGTGAACGGCGGCGCCATCCGCGCGGACCGGGTGCTGCCCGCGGGGAAGATGACGCGGCGCGAGCTGTACTCGCTCATGCCCTACCGCAACGAACTGGTGGTGCTCCAGGTGACGGGGGCCATGCTGCGCGCGGCGCTGGAGAACGGCGTCAGCCTGAGCAGCGTGGACGGCAAGCCGCCCGGCCGCTTCCCGCAGGTGTCCGGCATGCGCTTCACCTACGACCTGAGCAAGAAGCCGGGCGCGCGGGTGACGAAGGTGGACGTGAAGGGCAAGCCGCTGGACGACGCGGCGGTGTACCGGATGGCCACGCTGAGCTTCGTGGCCCAGGGCAACGACGGCTACACCATGTTCAAGGACCTGCCCTTGCTGCCCGCGCCCCGGGAGGACCTGTCGCCGTGGGACGCGCTCAGCCATGCGTTCAGCACCGGCAAGCCCGCGCCGCGCGCGAAGCCCCAGGGCCGCATCGCGCTCATCGGCGCGCCCCCGGGCGGACTGCACGCGCCGCCGTCGATGAAGTAGCCCGAGGGCCCAACCGGTCCGACAGTCGGACAGGTTCGCGCCGCATGAGGCCGGGCGCGCCTACCGCCAGGGCGCGGTCCAGCCTCGCAGCCGATAGACGGTCCGCCCCGCCAGCTCCCGCAGCATGTCCGTGCTCTGGTTGAGCGCCCCCGAGCGCGGCAGCCAGCTCAGCTTCGCGGGCGGCAGCGTCGACGAGCGGAGGTCCACCGCGAGCGTGTCCGCGCGCAGCCCCACCGCCGCGAAACAACCGGCCGCGCGGGGCAGGTGCGCGGCGCTCGTCACCAGGAGCAGCGACTTCCAGCCGTGCGCGCGCACCAGGGGCTCCGACTCCAGCGCGTTCTCGCGGGTGTTCCGGCTGCGCCCTTCCTTCACGATGCGCTCGGGGGAAATGCCCCAGTGCTCCAGCTGCGCGGCCAGCACGTCCGCCTCCACCACCGCCTCCGGCCTCGCGTCCAGGTTGCCGGCCGTGATCAGCACCTGCCGCGCCCGGCCGTCATGCAGCAGCTCGAAGGTGCGCATCATCCGCTCCGGCGCGGCGTTGTACTCCGGCTGCCCCGAGCGCTCCGTGGCCGCCGCGTCCAGCCCCCCGCCCAGCAGGATGACCGCGTCGTAGACCGTGTCCGGCCGGTACGTGCTCACCGCGTCCGCCTCCGTCGCGCGCGTCAGCAGCGCCACCGTCGGCTCGATGGAGAACGCGTACAGCACGCCCAACGCCGCCAGCTGGGACACCAGCGACAGGCGCTTCCACCGGCGCAGCACCACGCCCCCCACGCCCAGAAGCAGCGCCCAGGTGAGCGGCGACAGCAGCAGGTCCAACACCTTCGACAGGAGGAGGAACATCGCCGTGCGGCTCTACCGCGCCGCCTTCGCGTTGAGGTACTTGCGCGCCTCGGCCGCTCCAGGCCCGCGCGGCCGCAGACCCAGGTAGCGCTGGTAGCCCTCGCGGGCCATCGCGTCCCGGTCCGTCAGCACGCCCACCCGGCCCAGGCCCAGGTGGCACTCCGCGGCGGTCTCCTTCAGCTCCAGGCACTTCCAGAACTTCTCACCGGCCTCCAGCGCCTTGCCCGCCACGAGCAACTGCTGGCCCAGCGTGTACGCCGCCCCCGCGTCCGCGGACTGCGCCATCCACCCCGAGGCATCGCGCGCTTCGCTTCGGGCGTTCATCGGGATCCGCTTGCGGGCCACCGAGTCCTGCGGCCCGTCCTTCACCCGCGGCTCCACCACCGGCTCGGGCGCAGGGGGCGGCGGCGGCAGGCGCTCCAGCGTCACCTGCACGCGCTCCGGTACCGCCGCCTGCGACACGGTGGTCACCCACGGCTGATACCCCACGAACCGCAACGCCAGCTGGTGCGAGGCCTCCCCCGGCACGACCTTCAGCACCATGGGCGTCGTCCCCACCTGCTTGCCGTCCCAGCGCACCTCCGCGCCCGGCGGGCTCGACACCACCTGGAGGGGGCGCACCTGGGGCGAGTCCTGGTGGGACAGCAGCGCCTGCACGACGAAGAAGAGCACCGCCACCGCGGCGAACGCCGCCCAGACCCAACCCGGCAGTCCGCCGGACGCCGCCTCGGTGCCGGAGCCCGTCAGCGCCCCGGGCACGTGCTCGTTCGGGAACGCCGTCTCATGCGCGCGGTGCACCGAGGACGCCCGCTCCGGCTCGTCCATTCCGCCCGGGCCCTCCTCTCCCGTCCACACCGCCACCTGGCGCAGGAAGGACTCCGGAATCCGGGGCGGCTGGCCCGCGAGCTTCAACTCCTCCTCGAACAGCCAGCCAATGAGGTGGCGCAACGTGGACGCGGGGAACAGCGGCGCCCGGTACGCGAGCCACTCCGCCAACGCGCGCTGGAAGTCCTCCGCGCTGGTGAAGCGGTCATCCCGCCGCAGCGCCAGCGCCCGCGACACCAGCGCTCCCAATGACGGGTCCAGGTCCGGCACGTACGCCTGCGTGGGCGTGAGGTCGCCCGTCGCGATGCGCTCCATCACCGAGCCCGTGTCCCCTTCCGCGGGCCTGCGGCCGGTGAGCATTTCGAAGAGCACCACGCCCGCCGTGTACACGTCCGAGCGCGCGTCCAACGCCTCCGCCCGCGTCTGCTCCGGGGACAGGTAGAGGAACTTGCCGCGCACCACGCCCGCTTCCGTCTCCGGCCGCCCGGCCAGCTGCGCCTTCGCGATGCCGAAGTCGGTGAGCTTCACCTCGCCCTCGTAGCTCACCAGGACGTTGTCCGGAGACACGTCGCGGTGCACCAGGCCCAACGGGCGGCCCTGCTCGTCGCGGCGCGTGTGCGCGTGGTGCAGGCCCTTGCAGACCTCCACCATCACCTGCACGGCCAGCGGCGCCGGCAGGTGCGCCATCCCCTTCAGCTTCAAGCGCTTGAGCAGCTTGGACAGGGGCTGCCCGTCCACCCACTCCATGGCGAGGAAGTACTCCCCCTCCTCCTGCCCGAAGTCGAAGACCTGGACGATGTTGCCGTGCGACAGCCCCATGGAGATGCGCGCTTCGTTGAGGAACATCTGCACGAAGGCGGGGTCCAGCGCGTACGGGTCCCGCACGCGCTTGATCACCACGGACCGGGACACGCCCTCCGCCACGGTGTAGCGCGCGCGGTGCACCACGGCCATGCCGCCCGCGCCCAGGCGTTCCTGCAGCTCGTACTTGCCGAAACGCGTCGTGTGCGCACCCGTCGTCACGGGCCGGACGCTACCCCACCGCTCCCCCCGGAGGGGAGCCCCATCCCCGGGCCCGGAGGCTCAGCGCTCGCCCCAGTGGAGCTTCTGCCGGAGGATGGTGAAGAAAGCCACGCGGGGGTTGCGCACCAGGCCCACGCGGTTGGGCGAGCGCACCACTTCAATGCAGTCCCCGCCCTGGAGCGAGTGCCCCGTCTGCCCGTCCAGCGTGAGGTACGTGTCCGCCGTCTCGCTCTTCAGCGTGACGCGGATGGTGCGGTCCGCCGGCACCACGATGGCCCGCTGGGTCAGCGCGTGCGAACAGATGGGCGACAGGATGGTGCAGTCCACCGACGGATGCACGATGGGGCCGCCCGCGGACAGCGAGTACGCCGTGGAGCCGGTGGGCGTGGCCAGGATGACGCCGTCCGACTTGTACGTGGTGATGGGCACCCCGTCGATGGACGTCTCGTGGTCCGCGATGCGCGCGAGCGCGCCCTTGTTGATGACCACGTCGTTGAGGATTTCGTCCTCGATGAGGACCTTGCCCCCGCGCATGAGCCGGCAGGACAGCTTCATCCGCGAGTCCACGTGGAAGTTCCCCGCCAGCACGTCGTCCAGCCGGCTGAAGAGCTCCTCCACGGAGATCTCCGTCATGAAGCCCAGGCTGCCCAGGTTGACGCCGATGATGGGCACGTTGCGTCCGCCCAACAGGCGCGCCGCGTAGATGAGCGTGCCGTCACCGCCCAGCACCACCACGGCGTCCGCGCGGACCGCCAGTTCCCGGTCCTCGATGCGCGGCCAGTTCAGCGCATGCGCCAGGGCGCGGTCCGCCAGCACCGTCAGGGACGGGTGGCGCTGTTGGATTTCCGCCGCCAGGGCCACGGCCTGCGGGGTGTCTCGCTTCGCGACGATGACCAGGGTCTGCACGCCCCCCGGGTTCTAGTCCAGCCAGCCAACCGTCCTCGCCAGGAAAATGACGCGGCTGCCCAGCCCCGGACATCACAAGGGGGCGCGGCAGGGCGGCTGGGACGCTAGGTTTGGAGGCCCCATGGACCTCTTCGACCACGCCAGCCAGAAGGAACAGGCCGTCCTGGCGCCGCTCGCCGAGCGCATGCGCCCCACCTCGCTCAGCGAATACCTGGGCCAGGAGCACCTCACCGGAGAGGGCCGCTTCCTGCGCCGCGCCCTGGAAAGCGACCAGGTGCCCAGCCTCATCCTCTGGGGCCCCCCCGGCACCGGCAAGACGACGCTCGCCCAGCTCGTCGCGCGCTCCACCGGCGCCGCCTTCGAAACCATGTCCGCGGTGCTCGCGGGCGTGAAGGACATCCGCGAGACGGTGGCCCGCGCCCAGGACCGCTGGAAGTTGAACCGCCAGCGCACGCTGCTGTTCATCGACGAAATCCACCGCTTCAACAAGTCGCAGCAGGACGCGCTCCTGCCCCACGTGGAGAAGGGCACCGTCACGCTGATTGGCGCCACCACGGAGAACCCGTCCTTCGAGGTGAACGCCGCGCTCCTGTCGCGCTGCCGCGTCATCACCCTGCGTGGCCTGGAGCAGGAGGAGCTCATCGCCGTCATGCGCCACGCGGTGGCGGACCCGCGCGGCCTGGGCGGCAAGGTGACGGTGGACGACGCGGCGCTGGAGTTCATCGCGGACGCGGCCGGCGGTGACGCGCGCAAGGCCCTCACCGCGCTGGAGGCCGCGGCGGCGTACGGCCGCACGGCGGTGGACCGCAAGGTGGCGGAGGAAGCGCTCCAGCAGAAGATGCTGCTCTACGACAAGGGCGGCGAGGAGCACTACAACGTCGTCAGCGCGTTCATCAAATCCATGCGCGGCAGCGACGTGGACGCCGCGCTGTACTGGATGACGCGCATGCTGGAGGCGGGCGAGGACCCCGTCTTCATCTTCCGCCGCATGGTCATCTTCGCGTCGGAGGACGTGGGCAACGCGGACCCGCGCGCGCTGGGCGTGGCGGTGGACGCGCTGAGGGCCTTCCAGCTCATGGGCCTGCCGGAGGGCACCCTGCCCCTCACCCAGGCCGTGACGTACCTGGCGCTCGCGCCCAAGTCGAACGCCGTCATCGCCGCGTACGCGGCCGTGCGCGAGGCCGTCACGAAGGAGGGCGCGCTGCCGGTGCCCATGCACCTGCGCAACGCGCCCACCAAGCTGATGAAGTCGCTGGGGTACGGCGGCGGGTACAAGTACCCGCACAACTTCGAGGGCAACTACGTCCCGGAGGACTACCTGCCCGAAGCGCTGCGCTCGCGCTGCTTCTACACCCCGACGCGCAACGGCTTCGAGGCGGAGCTGTCCGAGCGCTACGAAGCCATCCAGCAGCAGCTCGCCGCACGGCGCGGCGAGCGGGAGCCCGGGGAGGACGGCTGAAGCGCCGTCACTCCCCGAGGGGCAACCTCAGGACACCGCTTCCAGGACGGGGACGCCCGGGCCGTTGTCCGAGTCCGGGCCCTTGGGCGAGCGCGGCTTCATGCTGCGGCCGGCCACTTCGTACTGCTTGAGCAGGCGGCGGAAGTTGGAGCGGTCCACGCCGGCCGCGCGCGCCGCGCTGGACACGTTGTGGTTGTTCTTCTCCAGCAGCGCGGACAGGTAGCGGCGCTCGAAGGCGCGCATGGCCAGGCGCTTGGCCTGGGCGTACGGCAGGTGCGCCAGGCTGAACACCTCCACCGCCGAGTCGGCCTGGGGCGCGGCCTGGAAGCCGGGCGGCAGGTCCTCCACGTCGATGGCGTCGTTGGCCGTCAGCACCACCGCGCGCTCGATGACGTTCTCCAGCTCGCGCACGTTGCCCGTCCACCGGTTGCAGGTGAGGGCCTCCATGGCGCGCGGGCTGATGCCGGTGACCTTCTTGTCCGCCTTGGAGGCGTAGACCTTGAGGAAGTGGTGCGCGAGCAGCGGCACGTCCTCCGGGCGGTCGCGCAGGGGCGGCAGGTCGATGGTGATGACGTTGAGGCGATAGAAGAGGTCCTCGCGGAACTTGCCCTGCTCCTTCGCGCGGGACAGGTCCACGTGCGTGGCGGCGATGACGCGCACGTCCACCTTCACGGGCTCGTTGGCGCCCACGCGCTTCACCTCACCCTCCTGCAGGACGCGCAGCAGGCGCACCTGGGTGGCGGGGGGCACGTCGCCAATCTCGTCCAGGAAGATGGTGCCGCCGTCGGCCGCCTCGAAGAGGCCCTTCTTGTTGCCGGTGGCGCCGGTGAAGCTGCCCTTCACGTGGCCGAAGAGCTCGCTCTCCAGCAGCGTCTCCGTCAGCGCCGAACAGTTGACGGCGACGAACGGCTTGTCACGGCGGGCGCTGCGGTAGTGGATGGCGCGCGCGACCAGCTCCTTGCCCGTGCCGCTCTCACCCTGGATGAGCACCGTGGCGGTGGAGTGGCTGACGGTCTCCACCAGCTTGAACACGGCGCGCATCTGCGAGGACTGACCGATGAGGTCCTCGAACTGGCTGCGCGCGGTGAGCGCCTCCTCCAGCGCGCGGGTGCGGTCCTTCAGCGCCTTGCGCTCGGCGGCCTTGGCCACCGTGAGGCTCACCTCGTCGATGTTCTCGAAGGGCTTGGTGAGGTAGTCGTACGCGCCCGCCTTCACCGCCTCCACCGCCGTCTCCACGGTGGCGAAGGCCGTCATCATGATGACCTCCACGTCCGGGCGGTCCGCCTTGATGGCGCGCAGCAGGTCCATGCCGGACAGGTGCGGCATCTTGATGTCGAGCACGACCACGTCGATGGACGGGTCCTTCGCCGCCGCGAGCCCTTCCACCGCGTCGTCGATGGCGACGACCGGGTGGCCTTCCCGCTGGAGGATCTGGGTGACGGCCTTGAGGACGACGGAGTCGTCATCGACGACGAGGACCTTGGCGCGCTTGACTTGGTTCACGGCAACCTCTCGAGCTGCAGGGGAATAGGCAGGTAGACGGTGAAGCGGGAGCCCTGGCCCACGTGGGTATCCACCTGGAAGGTGCCCCCGTGGTCCTGGACGATGCGATAGGCGATGGAAAGCCCCAGGCCGGTGCCCTCGCCGGGCGGCTTGGTGGTGAAGGACGGCTCGAAGATGCGCGGCAGGTGGCGCTCTTCAATGCCCGTCCCGGTGTCCGTCACCGCGAAGAAGGTCCGGTCGCCCTCGCGCCCCGTCTCCAGGGACAGGCGGCCTTCCGCCTTGGGCAGCGCCTGGAGGCCGTTCTGCAGCAGGTTGAGCACCACCTGCGCGAGCGTGCCGGGGTCGCCGTACACCTTGGGAAGCCCGTCCTTCAGGCCCAGCTTCAGCTCCACCTTGGGCATGGACTTGAGCTGCGCGCGGAAGAGCACCGCGGCGTCATCCACGCACTTGGACAAATCGAACGCGCGGCGGTCCTCCACGCGGCTGTGCCGGCTGAACTTCAGCAGGCTCTCCACGATGCGCTTGCAGCGCAGCGCGCTCTCTTCAATCAGCTTCAGCGACTCCAGGTCGTTCGCGCTGCGGCCCGCGTCGCGGGACATGAGCTGCGAGAAGGCGAGGATGCCACCCAGCGGGTTGTTGATTTCGTGCGCCACGCCGCCCGCGAGCTGGCCCACCGCGGCCATCTTCTCCGTCTCGATGAGCCGGCGCGTCATCGCCTGCTCTTCCGTGACGTCGCGGTAGGTGCACACCGCGCGGTCGTCGCCCGCGAACGGGTACGCGGCCACCACGTAGCTGCGGCCGCCCTGCTGCACTTCGCCGCGCGCGCCCTTGCCCGTCTCCATGGCGGAGGGCAGCGGGCAGCCCGTGCACGGCGTGTCCCGGCCGAAGAGGTACTGGTGGCACGGGACGTCGGAAGGCACCTCTTCGATGGAGCGGCGGGCCACCTGCGCGTAGGCGACGTTGGCCCGGCGCACCGCGAAGTCCCGCGCGCGCACCACCGCGAGCGGCGTCTCCATGCAGTCGAAGGACAGCTCCCACTCGCGCTTGGCGGTGGACAACAGGCGCGTGCGCAGCGCGACGCGCTCTTCCAGGTCCGCGTTGAGCTGCTTGAGCTCCGCGTTCTGCTCCTGGGTGACGCGGTAGAGCCGGTCGTTCTCCGTGTGGAGCGCGTACTGCTCGAAGGCGCTCTTCACCGTGAGCACCAGGTGGCTGTCGTTCCAGGGCTTGGAGATGAAGCGGAAGATTTCGGAGCGGTTGATGGCCTCTTCGATGGCCTGCTGATCCGCCTGCCCCGTGAGCATGATGCGCTGGGCCCGGGGCTCCTGGAGCTTCACCTGGGTGAGGAACTCCACCCCGTTCATCCCCGGCATGCGGAAGTCGGAGATGACGACCTCCGGGTGGAAGCGCTCCAGCGTGCGCAGGCCGGCTTCCGCGTCCGTCGCCGTCTCGATGTCCCACTCACCACGGCGCAGCACCCGCCGGATGGACTTGAGGATGTTCTCCTCGTCGTCAACGAGCAGCAGCCGCCCTCGGGCGACCGGGTCCTGCGCCTGCGCTTGAGCTCCGAGGGTTCCCATGGACTTTCCGGGAATCGACATTTGCAATGACCTTGCCAAACCGGAGATTTGGATAAACCCCGGCAATCACGCCCCTTTTCAGAGACATGACAAAAAGGGGCAAGGTCATCATAGACCCACCGACCCCAACGGGGTCAAATGAGACCCCGGGTGTTTGACCCCTGGGTCAGCCAGCCCGTGAAGGCGGCGCGGAAAACAGGGGTGCGGGAGGGTGCAGGCAGATGCGGTCGCGGCCCTCGCGCTTGGCGCGGTAGAGGGCCTCGTCGGCGGTGAGCAGCAGCTGCTCCGGGGTGAGGATGGCACGGTGGGGGAAGCTGGAGACACCCAGGGACGCGGTGACGCGCAGGGCGCCCTCCGGACCCGCGTGCAACTCGTTGATTCCCTTGCGGATTCGCTCCGCCACGGTGAGGGCGCCGGGCAGGTGGGTGCAGGGCAGGAGGATGGCGAACTCCTCCCCTCCGTAGCGGGCCACCAGGTCCGTCTCACGCACGCTGTGCTGGAGGGAGGCGGCCACCTCCCGCAGGACGCGGTCCCCGGCGCCGTGGCCGTGGGCGTCGTTGACGTTCTTGAAGTGGTCCAGGTCCACCAGGATGAGCGACAGGCTCTCGTCGTAGCGCTGCGAGCGGCGGAACTCCTCGCGCAGCCGCTCCTGGAAGTAGCGGTGGTTGTGCACCTGGGTGAGCCCGTCCGTCACCGCCAGGCGCCGCAGCTCCTCCACCTGGGAGTGAAGTGACTTCAACTGGGAGTGCGCCTCCAGGCTCCGGTAGAGCCGCAAACGCAGCTCTTCGTCGTCCCAGGGGGTCAGAATCACCTCAGCCCCCCTGCGCAAAGCGGCGAGCCGCAGGGCCCGATCCTCCGGAGGCGCCAGAACCACCACGGCAGGTCGGGGCGCCGGTTGTGGTGGGGTGAGGGCTTCCAGGAGTCCCTGAGCCACCGGCTCGTCGGGACCGCCGGAGCAGAGCAGGACACCGTCTACCTCCTGGGTCAGCCCCAGCGCCTCCGTCCCGGAGCGCGCCACGCGGAGGGCGAAGTCCTCCGGGCCGAGCGTGCGCACCAGCTGGGGCAGCAGCGTCTGCGAATCGTCCACGACCAGAAGCGTGTAGGGCTGGGTTTTCACCGTGTCCCCGTAAAATGATGACTACGCGGTACTATAGGGGTTTCCCACGAGAAGGGCCATGGGGTTTGCCAGCGCGTTGCCCCTCTGCTAGCGAGCCTCCGTTTCTTTCTGGACGGAACAGCGCGACATGACGACCGTGGCCAAGGCCAAGTACCCGAGCATCAGCCTCTTCTTCCCCGCCTGGAACGAAGAGGACTACGTGGAGCGCGCCGTGAGCCGCGCCCTGGAAGTGCTGCCCCAGCTCACCGACGACTTCGAAATCATCGTCGTCAATGACGCCTCCACGGACCGGACCCAGGAGGTCTGCGACGCGCTGGCGGCGAAGGTGCCTCAGCTGCGGGTCATCACGCACCCGGTGAACCTGAAGCTGGGCGGGGCGATGCGCACGGGGCTGGCGGCGAGCACGAAGGACCTGGTGCTCTATTCGGACATCGACCTGCCGTGGGACATGCGCGAGCTGGAGCGGGCGCTGCACCTGATGAACTACCTGGAGGCGGACATGATCTGCGCCTTCCGGTTCGACCGCACGAGCGAGGGCCCCAAGCGCATCGTGTACTCGTTCGTCTACAACCTGCTCATCCGGGCGCTGTTCGACATCCAGATCAAGGACGTGAACTTCAGCTTCAAGCTGATGCACCGCCGGGTGCTGGAGTCGATGGAGCTCAAGAGCCAGGGCTCGTTCATCGACGCGGAGCTGGTGGTGAAGGCCATCCGCAAGGGCTTCCGCGTGTTCCAGATGGGCGTGGACTACTTCCCGCGCACGCGCGGCATCTCCACGCTGGCATCGCCGTCGGTCATCCTGAAGATGGTGAAGGAGCTGGTGAACCTGTACCCGGAGACGCGCTCGCCGCCGCCGCCGGGCACGCCGGTGCGGCTGCCGCCGTCGGTGCAGCCGTTGCGCCCGGTGCCGGGCCACGCGGGGCGCGGGTAGGACGGCATGGCGTCGCGCACGCGCCTCATCGTCAACGCGGACGACCTGGGCCTGCATCCGTCGCTGGACGCGGGCATCCTGAAGGCGCACCGCGAGGGCATCGTGACCAGCGCGACGTTGTTGGCCACGGGGCCTTCCGCGGCACAGGCCGTGGAACGGGCGACGGCGCAGGGGCTGGCGGTGGGCGTGCACCTGGCGCTGTCCACGCGGCTTGCGTGCGCGGCCCCCGCTGAAGCCGTGCGGACGGTGGCGCCGGGCGGGCGGCTTCGGGGCAGTTGGGCGGACTTCGCGAAGGCGTGGCTGACGGGGCGCGTGCGGCGCGAGGAGCTGGAGCGGGAGCTGTCCGCGCAGCTCTCCCGCGCTCGGGAGCTGGGCGCGAAGGTGGATCACCTGGATGGGCACCAGCACCTGCACCTGTTGCCGGGGGTGCGGTCGGTGGTGGAGGGAATCGCGGCGCGTGAGGGGCTGCCCCTGCGATGGCCGGATGCGCTGCCTCGCCCGTCGTGGCTGCGGGCTCCCGGGCCGGCGCTGAAGACGACGGTGCTGGCGGTGCTCGCGCGCACGGCGCCCCGGGCCCGGCCGGGCGTGCGGCGGGTGAGCGCGGGTGGCGTGTTCGAGGCGGGCCGGCTGGATGAGCCCGCGCTGCTGGCGGTGCTGGACGCGCTGCCGGCGGGGGACTTCGAGCTGGGGTGCCATCCCGGTGAGGGTGCGCCCCATGTGCCGGAGGATCCGGCGTGGACCTATGGCTGGGAGGCGGAGCTGGCCGCGCTCACCAGTCCTCGCGTGAAGGCGAAGCTCGTGGAGCGGGACATCGCGCTCGCGAACTACGGCGAGCTGGGCTGAGCCTTCAGCGGGCTTCGGCGTCGTAGAGCAGGTGCGGCGTCGTGTAGCCCTCGCCCAGCCCCACCACTTCACGCACCTCGAAGCCCGCGTCACGGAGGAGCCGCACTCCGTCCACCCGGGGCTTGAGCACCATGCCGCCGCTGGCCTTGGTGCGCCCCAGGAGCGACACCATCACCCACTCCTGCGCGAGCGCCTTGGCGTGCTTCCAGGAGTGGTCCCCCTCCACTTCCTTCAGCAGGAAGCGGCCTCCGGGCTTGAGCAGGCCGCGCACGGATTGGAGGAAGCCGGACCACTTCGCATCCGGCAGCAGGTACAGCACGTCGCAGACCACCACCGCGTCGAGCGCGTGCGGCTGCGTGCGCGCGAGGTCTTCCACGGAGCCCACGTCCAGCGTCACGTTGGGCAGCCCTGACAAGGCCTGCTTCGCCCAGTGCACCTTGCGCTCGTCCAGGTCCACGCCCAGCACCCTGCGCTCCGGCACCGCGAGCGCCATCACCGCGGACAAGAGGCCGTGCCCGCAGCCGATGTCCGCCACCGTCCCGGAGGGCAGGCGCGACGCCACCGCCAGCAACGGGGCCGACGACGCCCGCGCGTGCACGTGGAAGCGCTCGCTCGGGGGCAGGTGCGCGTAGAGCTCCAGCGCCTGGGCCATGAGCCCGCTCATGACGCGGCCTCCGCGCTCGTGGCCACCGGGTCCGCGCCACGCGCCAACGCTCGCCCCATCCGCCCGCTCATGACGCGGCCTCCGCGCTCACGAGCGCTCGCCCCATCCGCCCGCTCACGACACGTACTCCGCCGCTCCGTACGCCGCCGCCAGCGCCAGCATCACGCACGCGCTCGTGGCCAGCACGCCCCACCGCAAGCGCGGCCTCTCTCGCAGCAGCAGCGCCAGCGTGAGGAACAGCGGGAAGGCGGCCAGGAGGTAGCGGCCCATGCCCATGAAGTCCTTGCTGGACATGGCGGGCAATCCCACGATGGCCAGCGTGTACACGCCATAGCCCCACCCCAGCCGCTTCGCCGTGGGCCACACCAGCGCGAGCGCCCCCACCGTGACGGCCGCGTGCCCCACCAGCCGCAACCCGTCCGACAGCGACATCTCCCGGCTGAAGCCCTGGAACCAGCGCAGCTTCGCCCACGTGCGCCAGCCCGGCTTCTGGTCCCACCCCGGCGCGGACTGCACCTTCACGAACGCGAACGGCTCGCCGAACGCCTTCCACTGGTAGAGCACGTACAGCACGAAGCCCGCCGCCGCGAACACCGGCAACAGGTCCAGCAGGTTCCACTTCTGGCCGCGCTCGTGCTTCCACTCCAGCCGCCGCGCCAGGAGCCCCACCACCAACGCGGGCGCCACCGGCCGCGCCGCCGTGGCCACCGCCGCGAGCAGCACCGCCCACCCCAGCTGTCCCCGCTCCAAGAGCAGGAACGCCCCGATGATGAGCAGCAGGAACAGCGCGTCCGAATACATGGCCCCGTAGAGGAAGAACGCGAACGGGTAGAACGCCAGCAAGAGCCCCGCGTTCCGCGCCGCCTCTTCATCCGCCCGCGTGCGCGCCCACAGCGTGAACACGTACAGCGCGCCCAGGCCACACAGCATGGTGACGAGCACGCCCGCGAGGAACGTGTCCACGTGCACCAGGCCCAGGCCGCGCAGCACCAGCGGGTACAACGGGAAGAACGCCACCGGGCTCTGCTGGCCTGGCGCGTAGCTGTAGCCCTCCGTCGCGATGCGCGCGTACCAGCCGGCGTCATAGCGCGCCCAGCCCAGCAAGACGGGGGCGCCCGGCCACGTCAGCCGCGCGGGGCTGTAGCCCTGCGGGAACGCGAGCGCGGACATCGTCACCAACGCGGTGCACACCACCAGGGCGGCGAGCCCGGCGGTCAGGACGGCACGAGGAGCGGAACGGACCATGCGGGCCATGCCCTTGGTCCAGAACCGCCCCCCGCGTCAAGTCAGGCCCGGAAACGGGGAGAGGACCGTGAGCCGTCCCCTCCCCCGCCCCGGTGCGTCACGACGTCAGGCCTCGTAGAAGCCCTTGCCGGCGCGGACCTTCTCCACCAGGAGCGGCGCGGGCGTGAAGCGCTCGCCGTACTTGTCCTGGTAGTGCTCCAGCTTGCGCAGCAGGTTGGACGGGCCCAGCGCGTCCGCGTACCGGAACGGGCCGCCCAGGAACGGCGGGAAGCCCAGGCCGAAGATGGCGCCCACGTCGCCGTCGCGAGGGCTGCGCAGGATGCCTTCACCCAGGCAGCGGATGGCCTCGTTCACCATCTGCAGCGCGACGCGCTCCGCCATCTCCGCCGCGTCCAGGGACTTGCGGTCCTTGCCGTGCGGCAGCAGCAGGTAGACCTGCGGGTCCACCTCCTTCTTCTTCCCGTCCTCGTACAGGTAGAAGCCCTTGTTCGTCTTGCGGCCCAGGCGGCCGTCGGACACCACGCCCTCCAGCGCCTTGGGCGCCGACATGCGCTTGCCGAACGCGGCCTCCATGATGGGCCCCACCTTCTGGGCCACGTCGATGCCCACCTCGTCCAACAACGTGATGGGCCCCACCGGGAAGCCGAAGTCCACCAGCGCCTTGTCCAGCTGGACGATGTCCGCGCCTTCCGCCAGCAGGTACGCCGCCTCGTTCATGTACGGCGCGAGGATGCGCGACGTGTAGAAGCCCGGTCCGTCGTTGACGACGATGACCGTCTTGCCCTGCTTCTTGCCCACGTCCACGCACGTCGCCGTCACCCACTCCGCCGTGCCCGGGTGCGTGATGATCTCCAGGAGCGGCATCTTGTGGACCGGGCTGAAGTAATGCATCCCAATCACCTGCGAGGGGCGCTTGCTGCCCTTCGCCAGCTCGCCAATGGGCAGGCTGGAGGTGTTGGACGCGAAGATGGTGTTCTCGCCGGTGACGGCCTCCACCTCCGCGATGACCTGGTGCTTGAGCTTCAGGTCCTCGAACACCGCTTCGATGATCAGGTCCACCGACTTGAAGCCGCTGTAGTCCGTGCCCGCGGTGATGTTGGACAGCTTCGCGTTCGACTCGCGCGGGGTGAGCGAGCGGCGCTTCACGCGCTCGTCCAGCACCGTCTGCACCTGCTTGAGCGCGCGGCCCGCGCCCGCGTCGTCCCGGTCCTTCACGCGCACGGGCACGCCCTGGAGCACGCCGGCCACGTAGGCGATGCCGCCGCCCATCAGGCCGCCGCCCAGCACGCCCACCTTCTTCACCTCGCGCGCCTTCACGCTGGCGTTGGCGGTGCCGTTCTCCTTCTTCAGCGCCGTGGTGGCGAAGAAGATCTCCACCAGCCGCCGCGACACGTCCGTGAACACCAGCTCGCCAAAGGCCTTGGCTTCCGCCTCCAGGCCCGCCTTGCGGCCGGACTCCAGGCCCACGCGGATGACCTGCAGCGCCTTCTCCTGCGCGGGGTACTTGCCGCGCGTCTTCTTCAGGAGCGCCTTCTTCGCCTGGTCGAACAACACCTTGCGGCCAAGGGGGTTGTCCTCCAGCGCGGCCTCCGCCCACAGGTCCTTGCTGATGAGGCCCTGGAAGAAGCCCGCCAGGCCCTTCTTCTTGCCGCTCTGGGCCACGGCCTTGAAGCCCTGGTGCGCGCGCTCCACCTTGAGCGTGCCCGCCGCCAGTTCCTCCGCGCGCTTGAGCGCGATGTCCTTCAGCATGGGCACGGGAACCACTTCATCCACGATGCCCAGCTTCTTCGCCTTGGACGGCTTGACGTTCTTGCCGGTGAGGATGAGATCCAGCGCCGCCTGCGCGCCAATCAACGCGGGCAGCCGCTGCGTGCCGCCGGCGCCGGGGATGAGGCCCAGCTGCGTCTCCGGCAGGCCCACCACCGACTTGGGGCTGTCCGTGACGATGCGGTAGTGGCACGCGAGCACCCACTCCAGGCCGCCGCCCAGGCACGCGCCGTGGATGGCCGCGACCACCGGCTTGGAGAAGGCCTCCAGCTGGTCGAACTGCGCGTGCGCCCCGCGGCTGATGGCCTCCACGTCGGCCGGGGTCTTGATCGTCTGAAGGAAGTCGATGTTCGCGCCGGCGACGAAGTTGTCCTTCTTGCCGGAGATGAAGACGACGGCCTTCACTTCCGGGTCCCGCTCCGCCTGCTGGAGCAGCGTGGTGAACGCGGTGCCCGTTTCCGGGGACAGCGTGTTCACCGGCGCGCCCGGCTGGTCCACGGTGATGACCGCGACGCCGTTCGTGACGTCGTAGCTCAAGCCCTGCTTCGCTTCGACTGCCTCTTGCTTGGTCGCCATCACGCACGCTCCAGGATGACCGCGGCGCCCAGCCCGCCCGCGGCGCAGACGGTGCACAGCACCGTGTTCTTGTTCCGACGCTTCAGCTCGTTCAGGGCCTGCGTGACGATGCGCGCCCCGGTGGCACCGAACGGGTGCCCGATGGAGATGGAGCCACCCGTCACGTTCAGGATGGAACGGTCCACTTCACCGACCGGCGCGTTGAAGCCCGCCTTCTTCGCGAACTCCTTGGACGCCAGCGCCTGGAGGTTGCTCGCCACCTGCGCGGCGAAGGCCTCGTGCATCTCCACCAGGTCGATGTCCGAAAGCTTCATCCCCGCGCGCTTGAGTGCCACGGGCGCCGCGTACGCCGGGCCCTGGAGCAGCTGGTCACCCGGGTCCGTGGCCGCGAACGCGTGCGAGCGCAGGAAGCCCAGCGGCTCGTAGCCCAGCGCCTTCGCCTTCTCCTCGCTCATCAAGAGCAGCGCCGCGGCGCCGTCCGTCAGCGGGGACGCATTGCCGGCGGTGACGCTGCCATAGCGGCGGTCGAACACCGGCTTGAGCTTGGACAGCGCCTCCAGGCTGGTGTCCTCGCGCACGATGTTGTCCTTCGTGGCGGACTGCTCGTACTTGGGCGGCACGAGGACGTGCATCACCTCGCCGTCGAAGCGGCCCTCCCTCCACGCCTTCGCCGCGTTCTGGTGCGAGTTGAACGCGATGAGGTCCTGCTCCTCGCGGCTGATGCCGTTCTCCTTGGCCATCTTCTCCGCGCTCTCGCCCATGGTCTCGCCGGTGGAGTACTCGGCGATGGCGGGGGGCACGGGGATGAGGTCCTTGGCCTTGAGCTTCTGGAAGGGCTTGAGCTTGTCCGGCAGGCTCTTGCCCTTGGACGACGCGGCCAGCGCGTGCGCCAGGGGGCGGCTGGTGAAGATGGGCGCGTCGGACAGGGACTCGGTGCCGCCCGCGATGATGACGTCCGCGTCACCCAGCGCGATGGCGTTGGCGCCCGCCACCAGGGACTGGATGGAGGTGGCACAGGCGCGCGCCACGGTGAAGGCATCGATGCGCTTGGGCAGGCCCGCCGCCAGCACCACTTCACGCGCGATGGAGGGCGCGGTCAGCGTGGGGATGACCTGTCCGAAGACGACCTGGTTGATTTCGTTCGGGTCCAGGTCGCTGCGCTGCACCAGCTCCTGGACCACCATCCGGCCCAGGTCCAGCGCCGTCAGTCCGGCGAAGACGGTGCCCGCCTTCGCGAACGGCGTCCGCAGTCCGCGAACGATGGCCACCCGACGGTGGCCGTTGCGCTTCTCGCTTGCCATGTGTGCCTCACCCTCTGTGAAACGAGTGAGGCGCTTCTAACGGCGGGCAATGCACCGCGTCAACGCTCGATTGATTCTTGAGTCAACTGCCCATCAGGAGGGCGGGCGGGCGCCCGGTTCAGCCCAGGGTGCCCTGGCGGAGGGCGGCGCCGTGCTTGTGGACGGCCTCCACGAGGAACTTCGCGGCCTCCGGGTCCGTGGGCGGGAGGATGCCGTGGCCCAGGTTGAAGATGTGCCCGGTGGGGCCGGCGCGGCGGAGAATGTCCTTCACGCGGCCGTCCAGCTCCTCGCGAGGGAGGAAGAGGTGGAGCGGGTCCAGGTTGCCCTGCGTGGCGACGTCCGGCCCGAGGATGCGGCGGCCCTCGTCCACGGGGCAGCGCCAGTCCAGGCCGATGACGTCCGCGCCGGTGCGCTTCAGGAGCGGCAGGTGCGGGGTCATGTTGACGCCGAAGAGGATGACGGGGACGCCGGTGGCCTTGAGCTCCGTCACCATGCGGGTGAGGTACGGGAGGCTGAAGCGTTCGAAGTCCCAGGGGGACAGCTCGCCGCCCCAGGAGTCGAAGATCTGCACGATGCTGGCGCCGGCCTCCACCTGCATCTTGAGGTACGGGATGAGGGTGTCGGTGAGCTTCTGGAAGAGGCGGTGGGCCACTTCGGGCTGCTCGAAGAGCAGGCGCTTGATCTGGATGTAGCTCTTGGAGCCGCCGCCCTCGACCATGTACGCGGCCAGGGTGAAGGGCGCGCCCGCGAAGCCGATGACGGGCACGGAGTCGTTGAGGGCCTTGCGCGTGCGGCGGATGGCTTCGGCGACGAAGCCGGTGCCTTCCACGGGGTCGGGGACGCCGAGCTTGTCGATGTCCGCGGGGGTGCGCAGCGGGTCGGGGAAGTGGGGGCCCTTGTCACCCAGCTCCAGGTGGATGCCCATGGCCTCCACGGGGATGAGGATGTCGGAGAAGATGATGGCGGCGTCCACGCCCAGGCGGGTGATGGGCTGGACGGTGACCTCGGCGGCCAGGTCCGGGTTCTTGCAGAGGTCCAGGAACGCGATGTTGCCGCGGATGGCTCGGTACTCGGGCAGGTAGCGGCCCGCCTGACGCATCAGCCACACGGGGGTGGTGTCGGTGGGCTGGCGGCGCGCCGTGCGCAGGAGTCGGTCGTTCACGTCGTCACCTTGGGAAGGCGGGAGGGAGTCACGGGCTTCACGGCCCGGGGTGTACCCTATCTTCATGACCCGGTTGAACCGATACGTTCCAGGTCTGCTCGCGCTCGCATGCATGGCCTGCGCGACGGGGCGGACGGCGGCCCCTGCCCGGCCTCAGTGGCCGCGGCCTCATGAGCTGGTCCGCTGGGAACCGGTCCCTGGGGTGAGCGTCGTGGCGCCTCGCCTCCCGCCAGGTGTCACCGAGGCAGCAACCGGAACCACCCGCGTCGTCTGCGATCCGATGCGGTCCCATGACGTGACCACGTGGCCCATGGCTCACCTCGATCTCGTCTGCTCATGGGAACACGTGAATTTCTCCAGGCAGTTCCGACTGGACTGGTACCCCGATGCCTTCGAGCCTCGGGCATCTCCGGAAGAGAATCTCCGGCGGCTTGAAGAATTGGAGGTCAAGCCCTTCGCACGAGACCAGTACACGCGTTTGCCGGCTCCCTGGATGGGCTGGGAGTGGCACGGCCCGGGTGAGGGACAGATCATCCAGGACCGATGGATTGTCGTTGGAACCGGGCTCCTTTTCCTTCAGGCAATCTCCGTCAAAGAAGACCCGTTCCCCGAGGGCGAGGCCTTCCTCGACTCGCTGCGGGTCACCGCTACGGAATGACGGTAGAGCCGAGGTTCAGCCGCCGTCCTTCCCGCCGCCGTGGTCGTCGCCTCCGTCGTCATCACCGCCGCCACCGTCGTCATCCGCGGGAAGCGTGATGTCGCGCACGAGCTGCTCTCCCTCGCGGACGCAGATCTCCTCTTCGACGTCCTCCAGGTCGTCGGCCTTCACCTCCAGCTCGTAGCAGCCCACGGGCAGCGGCCCCAGGCGCGCTTCGCCGTTGCTGGCATCGGCCTTGATGCGGTCCAGCCCCGTCCCCTTCACCTCGACCTCGATGCCGGACGGAATGGCGCCCCGTTCGTCCATCACCCGCACGGTGAGGAAGGCTCCGGGCGCGGACGCGATGTCGCCCACGTCGGTGACCCGGGCGCCCTGGGCCACCACGGGCTTGCGCGCCGCGCGCGTGCGGGAGGCGACCACGAACAGCTCCAGCGAGGTGGCGGGCACGCCGTCCAGTTGGAAGCTCCCATCCGAGGCCACCGACGCGCGCAGGTCGGTGCGGCCCATCACGCTCACGCGCGCCACGTCCGCCTCCACGCCGAGGATGCGCCCCCGCACCGTGCCCGTCTGAAGGGAGCTGTTGTCGAAGCCGCCACACCCGGCCATCGCCAGCACCAGGACCCAGCCGCATGCCTTGGCTCGCATCAGAAGCGGTACCCTCCTGCCAGCATCAGGCCTCCAAAGCCCACCGTGCGCGTCTGACCATCCACCGGAACGTAGGCCCACAACGCCTGCGCGCGCGCCTCCACCGTCCACACAGGACTGAAGCGGAACGACAGCGCGGCCATCCAACCCGGCCACGCCGTCACGTAGCGCTCGCTCCGGTCCAACAGCTCCAATTGGAAGGAGCGCTCCAGCCACAACCCGGCCACGCGCGGGCCTGTCGAAAGGCCCAGCCGGCCCCACGTCCACGTGGGCCCCAGCGCCACGCCCACGAGCAGCGTGCGGTGCCGCACCGGCACGAAGCCTCCCGGATCCAATCGCAGCGACTGGCTCCCCTGCCCCGCGGCCACGTCCACCCAGAGGTCCAGCTTGCCGTCCAGGAGCACGCCCTCCCAGCC
>NZ_RAWE01000156.1 GCF_003611695.1 Corallococcus carmarthensis
GGTCCCCATGGGGGACGACGCGGCCATGGCGGAGGCCCTGGCGCGGGTGGTGACGGACGCGGAGTGGCGCGAAGGGCTGCGCCAGAGGGCCCTGGACCGGGCGGACGAGCTGTCCGCTGAACGGGCGCTCAAGGCCTGGGAGTCGCTGCTGGCGGAGGTCTGACTCCGGGGGGCAGGAAAACCTTGCTCCTCTTGTCCCGCTTCCAAGAGGATTCGCCCCATCATGACGACGACGAACGAGACGCAGGGCCTCAACTTCCTCCAGGAAGTCGTTGAGGAGGACCGGCGGACGGGAAAGCACGGCGGACGCGTGCACACCCGCTTTCCGCCCGAGCCCAATGGCTACCTCCACATCGGCCATGCCAAGGCCATCGCGCTGAACTTCGGGTTGGCGCAGCAGTATGGCGGCAAGTGCAACCTGCGCCTCGATGACACGAACCCGCTCACCGAGGACACGGACTACGTGGAGTCCATCCAGCGCGACGTGCGCTGGCTCGGGTTCGACTGGGACGACCGGCGCTTCTTCGCGTCCGACTACTTCGACCGGCTCTACGCCTTCGCGGAGCAGCTGATCTCGCAGGGCCAGGCCTACGTGTGCAGCCTGTCGCCGGAGGAGATCAGCCAGTACCGCGGCAACTTCACCACGCCGGGCAGGGACAGCCCGTACCGCACGCGCACGGTGGAGGAGAACCTGGACCTGTTCCGCCGGATGAAGGCGGGCGAGTTCCCGGATGGCAAGCACACGCTGCGCGCGAAGATCGACATGACGTCGTCGAACCCCGTGCTGCGCGACCCGCCCATCTACCGCATCCGGCACGCGCACCACCACCGCACGGGCGATAAGTGGTGCATCTACCCGCTCTACGACTTCGCGCACTGCCTGTCGGACGCCATCGAGGGCATCACACACTCCGTCTGTACGCTGGAGTTCGAGAACCGGCGCGTGCTGTACGACTGGATCGTCGACGCGCTCATCAAGGGCGACCGGCCCAATCAGTACGAGTTCGCCCGGCTGAACCTCACGTACACGGTGATGAGCAAGCGCAAGCTGCTCCAACTGGTGCAGGAGAAGCGCGTCTCCGGCTGGGATGATCCGCGCATGCTGACCATCAGCGGCCTGCGCCGCCGGGGCTACACGCCCGCGTCGCTGCGCGACTTCGCGAAGCGCATCGGCGTGAGCAAGTCCGACAGCCTCATCGACATGGGCGTGCTGGAGCTGTCCATCCGGGACGACCTCAACGAGACGGCGCCGCGCGCCATGGCCGTCCTGCGCCCGCTCAAGGTGGTGCTGGAGAACTACCCGGAGGGCCAGACGGAGGAGCTGGAGACGGCGAACCACCCGAAGCGCGAGGACATGGGCACGCGCAAGGTGCCGTTCATGCGCGAGCTCTACATCGAGGCGGACGACTTCCAGGAGGTGCCGGAGAAGGGCTTCTTCCGCCTGGCGCCGGGCAAGGAGGTGCGCCTGCGCTCCGCGTACTTCATCAAGTGCGAGAAGGTCATCAAGGACGCGGCGGGCAACATCACGGAGCTGCGCTGCACCTACGACCCCGCGACGCGCGGTGGCGACTCGCCGGATGGCCGCAAGGTGAAGGGCACGCTGCACTGGGTGCCGGGCAACGCGCCGGTGGCGCAAGTGCGGCTGTTCGACCGGCTCTTCTCGGTGGAGGCTCCGGACAAGGACGAGACGAGGGACTTCAAGGAGTTCCTCAACCCGAACAGCCTGGAGACCCTCACCGACGCGCGCGTGGAGCCGGGCCTGGCGGACGCGAAGCCGGGCGACCGCTTCCAGTTCGAGCGCCTGGGGTACTTCTGCGCGGACGCGGTGGACTCCAAGCCGGGCGCGCCCGTCTTCAACCGCACGGTGACGCTGAAGGACTCGTGGGTGAAGGAGCAGAAGAAGTAGGGCGCTGTCTCCTTCGCTGTGAAGATCCACGGAGCCCCGGGTGACAGCACCCGGGGCTTCGTCGTTTCTAGAGGGGCAGCAGGCCCAGGGACTCCAGCGAGGCGCAGCGGCCCCCGCGCCAGTTCACCTCCGTGGTGGAGGGCGTGTTCCAGGTGAGGAACGGCCCGCCCGGGGTGTAGGGCAGCCAGGTGGGGATGGGAGTGCCGGTGCGGGCCAGGGTGCCCCATGCGGCCTGCACGTACTGGGACAGCGTCACGTCATCGGGCGTGGGCGTGGTGGCCAGGGCCTCGAAGTGGCCGAAGAGGTAGAGGATGTCCGTTCCATGGGCGGCGCCCAACGCCGCGAGCGGGCCGTTGGGGACGGCGCGCGCGAAGCGGTAGAGGTACGCGTTCGCCGTGCCGGTGGTGGCGCTCGCGGCGGCCAGGCGCTGCGCGGGACAGGCGAACGACAGGTCCGTGCCCAGGGCGATGGCCGCCTTGCGCTCGCCCTGGATGACGGGCTGGTAGAGCGCGGTGAGCTCCGCCTTCCGTGCACCCGCGCCGAGGGTGTCCACGTAGCGTCCGAAGTCGCCCGGGTTGCCCACGACGCCCATGCCGTCCATCACGAAGCTCGCCTCGTCGTCGTTGGCGCCCACCAGCACGGGCACGTCGCCCCTGCCCGCCAGCACCCGCGCGAGCGGCCGGCCCTTCAACACGACCCCGTCCACCACCGGCAACGTGGGCGACAGCGGAAAGCCGAGCTCCGTCACCGCCGGAAGCTGGACCTGGGCGGCGAGCACCTCCGCGGGCGTCTTCGCGCGAAGGCACGCGGCGATGTCGCCCTGGGTGCAGCCCAGGAGGATGGCGGTCCGGACGCCCACGACGTACGCGGATGGAAAGGCGCCCGTGGGCTGTTCCTTCTCCAGCACGGGCCGGTAGGTGCCGGACTGGATGGCGGCGCGGTGGAAGAGGCCCTGGGCGGGTTCGGCGGCCAGCAGCGTCGTCACGCTGACGGCGCCCGCGGACTCCCCGGCGATCATCACGCGTGCCGGGTCACCGCCGAAGGCCGCGATGTTGCGTCGCACCCAGTCCAGCGCGGCGATCTGATCCCGCAGGCCCCAGTTGCCGGTGCCGTGGTCGGACGCTTCGAACTGGGGCAGGGCGAGGAAGCCCAGCAGCCCCAGCCGGTAGTTGATCGACACCACGACCAGGTCCTCGCGCCCCGCGAGCTGGGCGGCGTCGTACCAGCCCTCGCCCGCGTGGCCCTCCACGTAGCCGCCGCCGTGGATCCACACGAGCACCGCGTGGGCGCCGGCCGTGGTGGGGGACCAGACATTGAGGCGCAGGCAATCCTCGGACGAGGGCGGGATCCCGGCCTTGGTCTGGGGACACGGCGGGCCGAAGGCCGTGGTGGTGAGGGGTTGGGTCCAGCGCGTGGGGCGGACAGGTGGGGCCCAGCGCCGTGCGCCTGTCGGCGGCGCCGCGTACGGAATGCCCTTGAAGACCTTGAGTCCGTTGATGAGCGCTCCCACCACGGGGCCATCGTCGGTCGTCACCAGGACCGGCGGGTCGACGATGGTGCCCGTCGTGACGGAGCCGGGCACCGCGTCCGGCGGATCCTCGGGGGCCGTGCAGCCCCAGAGCAGGAGGACGGACACGAGGCACAGGACGCGGAAGGGCAGGAGCATGGTCACGGGGGAGGGTAGTCCAGCCCCGTCCCAGCGGGTGATGGCGGGGGGCGGGGCCGGTGCTCCATGCTTGCGGAGGGCACTGCCGCCCCCATCTTCCGGAGCCCGTCCCACATGGCGCCCAACCCGCTGCCGCGCTCCTGGCCTCCGCCGACACACGCCGAGGTGGAGGCCATTGGCCGCATGGAGAACGCGGCCCTGCGCAACCTCCACATCACCCACACGTACCACGTGCTGAAGGTGTGCTTTGCCGGCGTGCTGGGGGAGGTGGATCTCTCCTGGTGCGGCTTCGCCACCTGGGCGTCGAAGACGGCGGGGCCCTTCATCCGCAAGGAGCTGGTGGCCGTGCTGGAGCGCGACATGCTGGCCCGCGCGGAGGCCGTGATGCGCGACTTCGGCGTGACGCAGGCCCGGCTCCTCGGCTCGTGGGGCCTGCCGTCGGGCGTGGCCACCGTGTTGTCGCGCGCCATGGATCCGGTGATGAGCGGGGTGGCCCGGCACGTCGCGAACGGCAACCTGCTGGTGTTCCAGGAGCTGGGGCCGCTCTACGCGGCGATGCTGGAGCACTTCACCGGCCCCCAGGCGACGAGCCCGGCCGCTCTCGAGCGCGTGGTGTCCCTGCTGAAGCCGGGGCCGCTGGAGTCCGGGGGGCAGGACCTGCTCATCCGCGCGGCGCGCGCGTACCACGAGGCCTTGAGCCTGACGCGCACCAAGGACCGTGCGGAGCGCGTGTTCCTGGCCAACGCGCTGGTGGGCTACCACGAGCAGACGCGATTGCAGGCGCCCATCATCGGGGCGCTCGGGGCGCCGCTGAAGGAGCTGTTCCTGGACCACCTGCGGGACCTGCTGCGGGCGCGGGGCACGGCGATGCCGGAGACGTGGCTGCTCGCGCTCTTCACGCCGCTGGCGGACCGGCTGGAGCGCTGCTGGCGCGAGTTGATGACGCGCGAGCTGATGACCATGGAGCTGCCGGACCGGACGCTGCGGCTGGGCGAGGACATCCCCGCGCTGACGGCCGCCGCGGACTTCCCGCCGGACCTCTTGCGGCTGGAGCACCCGGAGCTGTGCGCCCTGATGAAGCAGCTGGACCGGACGCCGGATGACACGGCGGGCAGCGCGGCGCGGGACTGGGGGCGGTTGACGGACCGGATGAACCTCGTCGTGGACCTGTTCCGTTCGCGGCAGCAGGACCCGGTCCTCTACCGGCCGCCCTTCACGCCCGCGCAGGTGGAGGCCTTCCAGCAGGGCCGGATGCCCACCGGGAGGCTGTGAGCCAGGCTACGCGCCGGGCGGCGTCTCGCGGGTCATCTCCACCATGGTGGGACGCCAGCCCAGCCGTTCGAAGAGGCGCCGCGCGGCCTCGTTCTTCGCGGCGGTGCTGAGGACGACGCGCGGCGCGCCCATCTCCGTGAGCCGCTGCACCATGGCCTCCGCCAGCAGCCGGCCGGTGCCGGTGCCGCGCGCCTTCGCGTCCACCCAGATGTCGTGCAGGGCGCCGTGCTTGTCCAGGAGCATGTTCCAGTCCACGCCCTCCAGCCGGCCGTAGCAGTAGCCCACGACCTCGCCGTCCAGTTCGGCCACCAGCACCACGGCCTCCTGCGGACGGCGCGCCTCCTTGCCCAGCCACCAGCGGTAGCCGGACTCCACGTCGTCCGGGACCATGAAGCGCTGCGAGTCGAAGCCGTGGTGCTGGCGCGCGAGCGCCGCGCCCATGCGGCCCAGCGCGGGCGCGTCCGGGTCCTTCGCGGGGCGGATGGTGACGGGCATGCGTTCTCCAGGAGGCGGGTGTCCGCCCCAAGATGGGCACCAAGGGCCGCGCCTGTCGAAGCCTTCCCGCCGGAAGTGCTCAGCCCGCCACTCGGAGCGCGGCCCGGCGTTTCCTACCGGGCCTTCGCGCGCATCTGCGGGGCGGCGCGCTTGCCCTCGCGCAGGGTCGAGCGGGCCATCTCCACCAGGCCCCATGCGGCCACCAGGGCGAACACCGCGCCGCCCAGCGTCACCAGGTAGTTCACGAAGCCGGTGTCGCCGCACTGGAGGCACGCCACGGAAGGGTCCCCCGGTTGGTAGTGCAGCGTCACGGGCGCGCCGGCCGCGTAGTGGCGCGACACCGCCTGCGCGTCCGCGAGCCCGCCGGAGCCGTGGCCGTCGAAGGCCACCGTGTCGGACGTGTACGGCGTGCCGTTCACCTCGTAGCGGTAGCTCACCTCCGGGCGGAAGCTCACCGCGCGCTTGCTGCGCAGCGTCTCCACGCGGGAGCTCACCACGGTGCCCTGCGCGGTGGGCCAGTCCTTGCTTGCCTTCGAGCGGTACACCATCCGGCCACCCGCGAACGCCAGCGCCACGCCGATGCCCAGCAGGGCCAGCCCCATCAGCCACTTCATCATCGTTCGAGTCCTTGCTTGCACCCCGCCGTGTTGCCCGGGGGATGAAGACGAATCCCCAGGGGATTGCAGCCACCGGGCCAGGGCCTCCGCCCGGAGGGAGGGGGCCGGGAGGCGGGGCAGATTTCCCCACGAGGGGCAATTCGCCCCAGTAGACTCACGGGCCTCCATGCCCGCACTCGCCCAAGAGCTCGAAGTCGCCCGGCGCATCGCGCGCCAGGCTGGTGACATCCTCCTGCAGGTCTACGCCACGGACTTCTCCGTCACGGACAAGGCCGGCGGTGCCGGGCCCGTCACCGTGGCGGACGAGCGCGCCAACGCCTTCATCGTGGGCGAGCTGCGCAAGGCCTTCCCGAGCGACGGCGTGGTGGCGGAGGAGAACGAGGACGCCTCCGACGCGAAGCGCTTCAACCGCTGCTGGTTCGTGGATCCGCTCGACGGCACGCAGGAGTTCGTGAACCGCAACGGCGAGTTCGCCATCCACATCGGCCTCGCGGTGGAAGGCCGGGCCGCGCTGGGCGTCGTCTACCGCGCGGTGGGGGACGTCCTGTACTCCGGCGTCGTGGGCGAGCAGGGCTACGTGGAGGACCCGCAGGGCCGCCGCGCGCTGCGCGTGTCGGACGTGGCGGAGCCGGCGGAGCTGCGGCTCGTGGTGTCGCGCTCGCACCGCTCGAAGACGACGGACGCGGTGGTGCAGCGGCTGGGCATCACGAAGGAGCGGGAGTCCGGTTCAGTGGGGCTCAAGTGCGGCCTGCTGGCGGAGGCCCGCTGCGACCTCTACGTGCACGTGAGCGACAAGAGCTACCGCTGGGACAACTGCGCGCCGGAGGCCGTCATCCGCTCCGCGGGCGGCGTGCTCACGGACCTGGCGGGCAACGCGTACCTGTACGACGGCTCCGAACTCCAGAACCGCCGGGGCCTGCTCGCGTGCAACGCCGCCGCCTTCGACAAGGTGCTGCCCGTCGCCTCGCAGGTGGCCCGCGAGGCCGGCCTGCTGAAGTAGTCAGCGCGTCTCCGCCGCGCGGCGCAGCTCGCCGTACAGCCGCGCGAGGTCCGGGAGCTGGTAGCTGGCGTTGAGTCCGCTGGGATTGGGCAGCACCCACAGCCGGGTGCCGCCCAGCGTCTCCTCCTGCGGTCCGAACCTCGCCTTCGGCCGCGCGAAGCCGGTGCGGTACGCGCCCAGCCCCAGCACCGCGAGGTACTTCGGGCGGTAGCGCTTCACCTTGCGCAAGAGTGACTTCGCCCCTTCCGCGTACTCCTCCGCGCCGAGCATGTCCGCGCTCGCCGTGGCCCGGTCCACCACGTTGGTGATGCCCAGCCCCAGGCCCAGCAGCTCCGCCTGTTCGGAGGGCTGCAGGCGGCGCGGCGTGAAGCCCGACGCGTGCAGCGAGGGCCAGAACCGGTTGCCCGGCCGCGCGAAGTGCACCCCCACCACCGCGGAGTAGAGGCTGGGGTTGATGCCGCAGAAGAGCACCCGCAGGTCCGGGGCCAGCAGGTCCGGCATGGTGCGGCCGGTGGCGGCGAAAAGCTCGTCCTTCGTGGGGCGGTGGAGCTTCATGGAGTGGGCAACCCGGCCCGGAACCTAGCGGGTCGGGTGCCGCCTCGCACGGGGATGCGCCTGGATGTGGACCGGGCAGGGAAGGGGACGGATGCCTTTCCCCGGCGACAGCGCCCGGCCCACACGGGCAGAGTGCCGCCCCGTGTCCGCCTCGACTCCGTCCTCGTCCTTCCGGCTCGCGCCCAGGCACTGGCTCGCGCTCGCCGTGAGCCTGTTGCCGCTGGTGTTCTATTCGTTCTCCACGCGCGAGGGCGACCTGCCGCTGTACTTCCGGACGGCCCGCGCGTTCCTGGACGGCGCGGTCCCCAACCGCGACTTCCGCTTCGAATATCCGCCCTACGCGCTGCTGTGGTTCGTGCCCGCGACGTGGGCGGGCGGCGACCTGCGCGGCTTCATCCTCGCGTTCAGCCTCCAGCTCACCCTCGTCTTCGACGCGCTCATCAAGTGGCTCCTCCTGTCGGAGGGCGTGCGCCGGTGGGGCACGGCCTGGCGCGCGTGGGTGCCGTTCGCGGCGTACTTCGTCGTCAGCTGGATCCAGAGCGTGCACTACCTCAAGCGCTACGACGTCATCCCCGCCGCGCTCGCGCTGGCCGGGCTGGTGGCCCTGATGCGCCGCCGTGAAGGCTGGGCCGGCGCGGCGCTCGCGGTGGGCACCGTCACCAAGCTGTACCCGGCCGTCCTCGTCCCGCTGGCCCTGGCCGTGTGCTGGCGCCGGGGCGCGAAGCCGACGCGGGCCCTGTTCACGGGCCTGGTCGCGGGCGTGCTGCCGCTGGTGCCCCTGAGCTTCGTGTGGCCCTGGTGGCAGTTCGCGTCCTTCCACGTCGAGCGGGGCCTCCAGGTGGAGGCCTTCAGCGCGGGCCTGCTCTGGGCCGCGCACCAGCTGGGCCTGGCCGACGTCCAGTGGGTCCATGCTCCCGCCTCCTACGAGCTGCACGGCGTGGCCGCCGAGGGGGTTCGCGCCATCACCCGGCAGGTGTGGGTCGCGGGCTCGCTCCTGGCCGCGGCGGTGTCCGTGCGCGCCGCCTGGCGCAGGCCTCCGGTGCACATCGAGGACCTGGCCCGGCTGGCGCTGGTGCCGCTGGTGGCCTTCGTCATCCTCAACCCGGTGCTGAGCCCGCAGTACCTCATCTGGCTCACCGGGGCCGCGGCGCTCGCGCTGCTCTCCGGCGCGGTGGGCCCGTCCGCCGTGCTGCTGGTGGCCGCCGCCATCACCCGGGGCCTCTTCGCCGGCAGCACCTACAGCAAGGGCTTCCAGCCGGCCTACACGCTGCTGCTCCTCGTGCGCAACGCGATGGTGCTGGGCGCGGGGCTCGCCTGGGCCCGCGAAACATGGCGGTGGGGACGCCCCGTCCTCGCCGAGCATCCGGAGGCGGAAGCCGCACCCGCACCGGCTCCGCCCGCCTGAAGCCCGGCTGCCTGCCCGGCGTGGGCCGGAGCCCTCCGGGCGGATGCGAAGCCGTCTCCTCGCGGTTAGAGGGAGGGCATGGTCAGACCGGTGGACATCAACGCCCTGCTGCCCGTGGAAGTGGATTTCCAGCGCGAGCGCGCCTCCGGGTTGCGCCGCTCCGGCGACAAGCTGGAAGACGCCCTCGCCCTGCTGGCCCAGGCGGAGAAGGAGCTGCGCGCCCTGCACGGCCTGGCGCGCATGGAGCGCTACGCGGCGTACCGCGCGCTCTGGAAGGAAGCGGAGCGGCTGCGCTGGAACCTCACCGTGCAGCGCGAGGCCTGCGGGCTGCGCAACCACCGCGACCTGGACCACATCTACCCGCTGCCGCCCCTCTTGAGGGAGTGACTCGGGCGGTCCCCCGCTTCACGGAGTGGCGCGCCACGCGGCCACGGCGAAGAGCACCCAGCCGACGAGGAAGCCCAGGCCTCCCAGCGGCGTGATGGCGCCCAGCACGCGCACGCCGGACAGGGCCAGCGCGTACAGGCTGCCGGAGAACAGGACGATGCCCACGAGCATCGCCCAGCCCGCGGACGACAGGAGCGCGGAAGGCCGCACCGCGCCGAAGAGCCCCACCGCCACCAGCGCGAGCGCGTGGTACATGTGGTAGCGCGCCCCGGTTTCGAAGATGAGCTGCAGGTCCTGCGGAAGCCGGGCCTTCAGCGCATGCGCCCCGAAGGCGCCCGCCGCCACGGACAAGAAAGCGTTCACCGCGCCCACCACGAGCCACCACCGCATCATCGAGTGCCTTTCTTCGCGGGCTTGAGTGCGGCACGCTACACCGCGCCTCAAGGCAGCGTCCTGGTTGAACACGCACCCCGCCCCAGCCGCGCCCATTCCCGATGACGACTTCCCCTTCCTTCCAGCAGACCCCGTCGATTCCCTTCGAGCTGCGCCAGTCCCCCATCCAGGGACAGGGCGCCTTCGCCACCCGCCGCATCCGCAAGGGCGCGCGCATCATCGAGTACATCGGTGAGCGCATCACCCAGGCCCAGGCGGACGCCCGCTACGACGACGAGTCGATGGAGCGCCACCACACGTTCCTCTTCAACCTGGACGACGACACGGTGCTGGACGCGGGCACGCTCCACAACGAGTCGCGCTACATCAACCACTCGTGCGAGCCCAACTGCCAGTCGCTCATCGACAAGGGCCACATCCACATCTACGCGCTGCGCGCCATCGAACCGGGGGAGGAGCTGACGTACGACTACGCGTACGAGCGCACCCCGGAGATGGATGCGGACGCCGAGTCGCTCTACGTCTGCCGCTGCGGCACGCCCTCCTGCCGGGGCACCATCCTCGCCCCGGAGAAGAAGGCCCCCGCGCGGCGCAAGAAGGCCACGCGCAAGGCCAAGGCGCCGTCCAAGTCCAAGGCCGCGTCGAAGTCCAAGTCGACCTCCAAGGCGAAGTCCGCCTCGAAGTCGAAGCCCGCGCCGGCCGCCGCGAAGAAGAAGCGAGGCACCCAGCGCGCGAAGTCCCCGGGCCGCGGCCGCCGCGCCGCGAGCTGAAGGCCCAAACGGAGCGCGCACGCTCCGGAGCCGGGCATTAGACTGGAGGCGTGAAAGACGTCCTGCGCTTCCTGCTCACCGAGGCCCCTGACTTTCCTTCGCTCGACTCCGTGGAGGCCTGGTGGCGCCGGCACCTCGCGGTGCAGCCGCGCTTCCCGGTGCCCGCGGACCTGGCGCTCGCCAGCGGCTTCCGGATGGACCGGATGGGGTTCGCGTTCTCCTCCGGTTACCAGGCGGCGCTGCGTTCGCTCTTTCCGCAGCTTCCGGCGGACCGGCGCGCCGCGCTCTGCGCCACGGAGAACGGCGGCGGGCACCCGAGCGCCATGGAGACGAAGCTCACGCCGCAGGGCACGGGCTGGAAGCTCGACGGCGTGAAGACGTACGTCACGCTGGGCACGCACGCGGAGCTGCTGCTGGTGGTCGCCTCCGAAGGGCGCGATGCCCAGGAGCGCAACCGCCTGCGCATGGTGCTGCTGGACGCGAGGAAGCCCGGGGTGACAGTGGAGCCGTTGCCGCCGCTGGGCTTCGTCCCGGAGGTGCCGCACGCGGCGCTGCGGCTGGACGGCGTGGAGGTGGCGCCGGAGGACGTGCTGCCCGGGGATGGCTACACGCGCTACCTCAAGCCGTTCCGCACGGTGGAGGACTGCCACGTCAACCTGGCGGTGCTGGGCTGGCTGGTGAAGGTGGCCCGAAGGTGCGGCTGGCCGGTGGCGCTGCGCGAGGAGCTGGTCGCCGTCGCGGTGATGATCCACGCGCTGGCGCTGGAGGACCCCAGCGACCCGGCCGTGCACGTGGCGCTGGGCGGCGCGCTCACGCAGATGCACCGCGCGCTGGAGCGCTGCGAGGTGGCCTGGGAGGGCGTGGACGTGGAGATGCGCGAGCGGTGGCAGCGCGACCGGCGCCTGCTCGACCTGGCCTCCAAGGTGCGCGCGAAGCGGCTGGAGGTCGCGCGTCAGCGGCTGGCCGGCGGCGCGGGCGACGACTGACGGCTCCAAAGGCGAAGCCCGCGAGGGGAGATGCGTGAGCGCGTCCCCGCCGCGCTCCGGAATGGCTCTTCACCCCCAAAGCGAAGCCCGCGAGGGGAGGGGCGTGATGCCTTCTCCGCCGCGTGCGCCGGAGCGGCCCCCTCAACCCTAAAGCGAAGCCCGCGCGGGAGGAGCGTGATGCCTCCTCCGCCGCGCGGGCTTGGGGTGCTACGGAAACCTCAGTACCGCCCGCCGCCCAGCGCGGAGACGAGGGCGGACAGGACGCGGTTCTCCACGCCCCAGACGGCCTTGTTCATGCCCGCCACGCCCGCGCCGCGCATGTAGTCCGTGAAGTCGTGCAGGGCCGTGGAGCGCTGCATGCGCTCGGTGCTGGCGGCGTAGAGCAGCGGCGTGTTCGGCGCGCCTGTGAGGCCCAGGTCGGGACAGGCCTCCGACAGCGCCGCGCGGTCGATGCCCGTCACCGCGGACAGCATCGCCACGGTGAAGTGGTGCACCGGCAGCTCACGCGCGTTGGGCACGCGCTCCAGCACCTTCGCGCGCGTCGCCGGATCCGTGGCCAGCTGGGGCAGCGTCACCCGCGACATCTGCATGATCTGCTCGTTGGTGACGTGCTTGTTGTCCAGGATGGCCCGGTCGAACAGGCTCTGCGGCGTGTCACCCTTGATGGTGATGTTCACGTCGGACAGACGCTGGCGCATGGTCTGGATGGCGCGACCCACCTCCGTGTTGGGACCGCCGCGCCAGGAACCCGGCGTCGCCTGCACCGGCGCCATCGTCGCGCGGGTCCGCGCCAGCTCCGCGCGGTTGAGCACGTCCGCGCGAGACGCCGCGGTGGCCTGGTTGGTCCGGGCGGGCTGCGCGGCCGGCGCCTGCGTGCGGGCCGGAGCGGCGGAGGGGGCGGCGGGACGGTTGCGGATCTCGGTCATGGAGGTGCCTTCTACCCTGGACGTCGGAGTAACGGATTATCGCCGGGAGGGCAGGGGAGTTGCCTTCCCGTACCCCCTGGCGCGTGCGTTCCGGCCGCGGACCGGTATGGTGCGCCCCATGTCCCCGCGCCTTCCCTCCCAGTTCGCTGACCTGCTCACCCCGAAAGGCCGCCGCATTCTCGAAGGCCGAGACTCCGAGACGTGTGGCGCGCTGCTGGACCCCACGCGGCCGTTCATCGCGCTGCAGGGCGTCATCGACGTGAAGAAGGCGGCCGAGGCCCGCGACCTCCTGGACGCGGCGCTGCGTGACACGCTCGTCACCATGGAGGACCCCATCCCGGAGGACTCCATCTCCGGCATGGTGGAGAACTACACGGAGGCGCTGCCCAAGACGGTGCGCGTGCGCACCGCGCTGCTGGAGAGCCGGCGTTCGCGCTCGTGGCGCGCGGCGGAAGGGGTGGGGCTGGTGGAGCTTCTGCGTTCGGACACGTTCGCGGCCTTCGCGGCGGCGGTGAGCGGCCGGCCGCTCAAGCGGGGCTGGGGCATCCAGGTGCTCTGCTACAGCCCGGGCGACTACACGGGCCCGCACAATGACCACCACCCGGAGGAGGCGGACGCGCGCGACGGCTACGTGGACATGCACGTGAGCCTCACCATGCCCGCCGTGGATCACCAGTACCTCGTGTACGCGAAGGACGGGCACTTCTCCGAGCTGACCAAGGTCAGCACCGTGGGCGGCGTCACCGTGTACCGGCTGCCCTTCTGGCACTACACGACGCCGCTCGCCGCGAAGCCCGCCAGGGAGGACGCGGCGCGCCGCTGGGTGCTGCTGGGGACCTTCCTGGACGCGCCTCCCGGGACGCGCCCTTCCTCCACCGTCCTGCCGGCGGGCGCCCCGCCGCCTGTCCGGGCCGTGACAGTCGGACGTGGCACCGGGGCCGGACGGCGTTAGCGTGCCGGGCCCATGAGCCCGACCGACATCGACACGCAGGCCAACGACCTCCTCCAGTACATCGACGCGTCGCCCACGCCGTACCACGCCGTGCGGGAGACGGCGCGCCGCCTCACCGCCGCGGGCTTCCGTGAGCTGGACGAGCGCGAGTCCTGGTCCCTCAAGCCCGGCGAGAAGGTCTTCGTCATCCGCGGCGACACGAGCATCGCCGCCTTCCAGCTGGGCACGAAGCCCGTGGACACCACCGGCTTCCGGCTGGTGGGCTCGCACACGGACTCGCCCAACCTGCGCCTCAAGCCGAACGCGCCCGTCAACCGCCACGGCTACCAGCAGCTGGGCGTGGAAATCTATGGCGGGGTGCTGCTGCACACGTGGACGGACCGCGACCTGTCGGTCGCGGGCCGCGTGGTGGCGCTGCACAACGGCCGCCCCCAGCACCACCTGGTGGACTTCCGCCGGCCGCTCTTGCGCGTGCCCAACCTGGCCATCCACCTGAACCGCGGCGTCAACACGGACGGCCTGAAGCTCAACCCCCAGGAGCACATGGTGCCGGTGCTGGGCCTGGAGAGCGCGGGCCCCGCGGAGCTGCGAGCGCTGCTCGTGGAGGAGCTGGGCCGCACGGGCGTGAAGGCCGCCGCGGACGACCTCCTGGGCTACGACCTGTGCCTCTACGACTTGCAGCCGTCCACGCGCTCCGGCCTGCACGGCGAGTTCCTCCACGCGCCCCGCCTGGACAACCTGGCCAGCTGCCACACCGGGCTCACCGCGCTCTTGTCCGGCACCGACAAGCGCGAGGCCACGGTGGGCGTGGTGCTCTACGACCACGAGGAGTGCGGCAGCCGCAGCGCGCAGGGCGCCGCGTCGCCGTTCCTGAAGGACCTGCTGGAGCGCATCGTCCAGGGACACTCGGATGGGCGCGCGGACGCGTTCCACCGCGCCATCCGCCGCTCGTTCCTGGTGAGCGCGGACATGGCGCACGCGGTGCACCCCAACTACTCGTCCATGCACGAGCCCAAGCACCAGCCGCAGCTGGGCGGCGGCCCGGTCATCAAGACCAACGTCAACCAGTCCTACGCGACGGACGGCGAGTCGTGGGCGCACTTCGCGGCGCTGTGCAAGGAGGCGGGCGTCACGCCGCAGCACTTCGTCACGCGCACGGACCTGGGCTGCGGCAGCACCATTGGCCCCATCACCGCGGGCCAGCTGGGCATCCGCACGGTGGACGTGGGCAACCCCATGCTGTCCATGCACTCCATCCGCGAACTGGCGGCCGCGTCCGACGTGGCCCGCATGGTGGCGGTGCTGACGCGCTTCTTCGCCTGAGCCGCGCAAAGAAAGAGGCGGGCCCGGTGGTGACACCGGACCCGCCTCGGGTGTTTCAGGAAGCTTTCAGCGCTGGGACTAGTTCACGCCCACCGCGGTCCAGGCGTCCTTCACCTTCTGCACCTGGCTGGAGTCCGCGCCGTACAGGTCCGTGGCGGACTTGATGGTGGCCTCACGCGCCTGGGCGAACGTCGTCTTCGGCGTCATGTACGTGGTGAGGGCGCGGCCGAAGATCTTCAGGCCGTCCTGCATTCCCACGCCGCCCTTCACTTCCAGGCCGGAGGTGCGGTTCTTGCCACCCTCCACGAGCAGGTAGAAGGCGTTGTTGGCGATGCCGCTGGAGCCGTGCACCTCCGTCTGCTTCGGGTAGTTCTTGTAGTTGTCGACCGAGTAGCCGTCCTTGGTCGGGTCGTTCATGTAGCGCAGGCCGTCTTCGTTGCTGCCGTTGTTCGGCGTCCAGGCGGCCTCGCCCACGGTCCAGTTCCACTTGGCCTCGGGGTTCTTCTGCGCGGCGAACCACTCCACGCCCGTGCCCATGATGTCGGAGAAGGCCTCGTTCAGGCCGCCGGACTCGCCGCTGTAGATGAGGCCCGCGGTGCGCTCGGTGAGGCCGTGGGTGATTTCGTGGCCCGCGATGTCCAGCGTGGTGAGCGGGCCGGACTGCTTCCCGTCGCCGTCGCCGTAGCTCATCTTCTCGCCGTCCCAGAAGGCGTTCACGTAGTTGTTCTTCACGTGCACGTAGCTGGTGAGCTTCTCACCCGCGCCGTCGATGGAGTCACGGCCCAGGACCTCCTTGTAGAAGTCGTAGGTCGTGGCCGCGCCGTAGTGCGCGTCGACAGCCGCCTTGGCGCGGGCCGGGTCCGTGGCCTCGCCCCACTTGTCGTTGTTGTCGGTGATCTTCGTCTGGCCGGACGCGGTGGCCTTGTTGTTCGCGTCGTAGGTGACGACGCCCTTGCCGCGCGTCGAGTCCTCCAGCGAGTACGTGCCGTCCGCTTCCTTCTTGGTCTTCAGGTCCACGTGGCCGCTGTACATGGACACGTCGTCCGCGGTGCCCGTGGGCGGGTTCTGCGGATCCGTCGGAGGAGGCGTGGTCTCCTTCGCGGTGATGTTCAGGCTCCAGTTGTTCAGGGTGCCCGTGTCACGCGCGGCCTTGTCCTCGACCGTGATGGTCCACTCGCCCTTGGCGCTCTCGCCCTTGAAGGCCTCGGAGAGGTCGAACGAGCCCGCGACGTCGTCCTTGGAGCCGCCCTTGCGGTCCTGCACCACGGCGGACTTGCCGGAGGGGCTGGTCAGCGTGACCTTCAGGTCGCCGCTCCAGGTGTGCTTGATGTTCAGGTCGAGCGCCAGCTTGTCGACCGTCACGCCGTCCGGGATGTTGATCTTCGACTGGACCTGGCCCTTGTCCGGGATGGCGACGTTCGGGCTGCTGGTGCCGTTGACCTGGAGCTGCGCGGGCGCGGACTTGGTCCAGCCGCCGATCTTGTTGAAGCTCTCCAGCACCTTCCCCGTGTTGGCGTCGATGATGTAGTTCTGCTTCTTGGGCTTCTCCTGGCCGGCGATCTGCGTCACTTCCACCTGGAAGGCGGCGTGGTACTTGCCTTCGGCGTCCTGGTAGACGACGCGCTCGGAAGAGGGCTGCTTGTCGGCCTTGCCGCCCAGCTCCTTCTTCGCGATGTCGATGGCCTGCTGCGGCGCCAGCTTGGTCTTCTGCGAACCCAGGCCCGCGGGGATGGGGTTCTGCTCACCGGTGACGCTGGACACCTTGCCGTCCGCGCCCAGGTGGCTGATGACCTGCTCGCCGAAGACCTTCACGCCCTCGTGCATGCGGTCCAGGCGCACGTGCGTCATGCCCAACTCGTCACGCTCCACGCTCTTGGGCGCCAGCGTCGGGCCGCTCTTGTTCGCGGCCAGCAGGGACGAGGCCGTCATCGGCGGGGTGAGGAACTTCAGGGACGTCTGGATGGCCTGCTGCGCCTCCTTGCTGTCCAGCGCGAGGCGGCCGGTCTGCGCGGAGGTGGCCCCCGTGGAGGAAGCCTGCGCCGTCGTCGCGGCGGCGGCCGTGGGCTGCGCACCGGCGGCGGCGCCCGTGCGGGACACGGACTCGAAGCCGTCCTTCACGCGCAGGACGTTCTTGGCCTTCGCCGGAGTCGAGGTGTCGGTGGTGGGGCGGAGGGAAACGGGCGTCGAACCTTCGGTGCGGCGAATGGTCATTGCTCACTCACGCTGCAAGGGGGATGAACAATTCTCGCACGGGGAACTCCGAGAGTTTCCGATGGGTTGAAGAAGATAACGCGGCAGCTCAGAATTCAGGGGATAGCACCAGTGGACTTCCTGTGAATTCAACGGTTGACACAGAATATTTGCTTTCAGTAGGGGTCTTCAGTGACCCAAATTCCTGAAATCCCCGACGCGACCCGTCATGGATCAGCGCTGGGCGGGCCGGGAAAATGCGGGGGAAATACCTGGAAAAATCCATCTAGGGCGGCAACCAGGCGGGCAAGCCGACCGCGTAGAGGCTGATACACTGCGACACGGTTTCCCGGCCGGAATGGTGCGGGGGCTGGACCCTGGGGGGGTTGAAGACATGGAGCCGTGGATTCATTCGGAGACGCGGGAGGCGCCTGGCCTTCCGCACCACCTGTCGGTGCGGGTACCGCGACGGAACTTCGAGGGTTTGTTTCAACACGCGCTGAGACCGTCGGGCCCGTTCGCGCAGGCGCTGCGGGACGTGGGCTACGACCCGGACACGGTGGAGGAGGTCCTTCCATTGGAGGTGTGGCGCGCGTCGCTGGCGGTGGCGCGGCGGCATGCGTGCCCGGGCCTTGCCAGTGAGGACGCCAACCGCGTGCTGGGCACTCACTATGTGGAGGGTTTCGCGCAGACGCTGGTGGGGCGCATCTTCGCCGCGGCGGCGCCGCTGTTGGGCGCGGAGCGGTGCCTGGCGCGGCTGCCCACGTACCTGCGCGCGGGCCGCGACGACATGAAGCTGGTGCTGCAGCCGGTGCGCGCGCGGGAGTGGGTGGCGCACGTGGTGGACGCGGATCCGCTGCCGGACTTCGTGGCGGGCGTGATGGAGCAGGTGCTGCGCCGCACGCGGGTGCTGCCACGCGTGGACGTGCTGGAGCGCGCCGAGCAGGCCTATTCGCTGCGGATCCGCTGGGACGAGGCCTGACGGCCGGCTCCTGCCTCCACGCCGGAAGGCCATTCGGGCGTGGCGGCGGGGCTCAGCGGGCGGCGGTCTTCAGGGGCTCGCTGGCGGTGGGGAACACGTCCCGCGCCGTCGGGTCGGTGGGGTCCTCGAAGCGCAGGACGCGGCGGAAGTCCCCGGCGCGCCAGAACACGTGGCCCTGCGCGTGGAAGCGCTCCAGCTCCTCGCGCGTGGGCCACGAGCGGTAGGGAAAGCGGGCGCGCGTCACATCCATGGCGTGCGAGGCGGGCCGCTGGCCCTGCTCCAGCGCGTCCACGTGCCGCTTGAGCAGCCGCACGCCCGCCGCGGTCGCCTTCACCGTCAGCGCCAGGTGTGAGTCCGAGCCCGTGCGCGTGAAGGCGGACTGGCCGTACACGTCTCCGGCGTCGATGCGCGCGGTGGTGTGGTGGAGCGTCGTCCCAATCTCCGGCACGTCGTTGAGCATCGCCTGGAAGATGGAGTCCACGCCGCGGAAGTCCGGCAGCAGCGACGGGTGGATGTTCAGGCAGCCGTGGCGCGGCAGGCCCAGCAGGGGCTCTCGCAGGATCTGGTCGCACATGCTGGTGACGAAGAGGTCCACCTCCTGGCGCCGCAGCGACTCGACGGCCTTCTCCCCGGAGAAGTCGTCGCTGACGACCAGGGGGATGTCGTAGGCGCGCGACAGCTGCTGGAAGCTCAGCAGCCCGTCGCGGGGGTAGCCGAAGGGCAGCGAACCGCCCAGCCCCGCGAGCACGTTGTAGCCGGTGAAGCGCGCACCGAACTGCCGCAGGAAGACGGGCAGCACCTGGGCCGGCGTGTAGCGCTTCTTCTGGAAGCGCAGGCCGCCCGCGGACAGCAGGATGCTGGTGGGCACCAGCCCCCCGCGCCGCACCAGGGTGTTGGCGAAGGCGAGGGACATGACGGACGGAATGCAGCCGTAGGCGAAGCGGATCATGGTCACGCGGCCTTGTGGGAAGGGGGCTGCTGGCCGTCGTCGGGTGTGGAGACGCGGAAGCGGCGCCGCTCCTCGGGCTGCTTCTCGCTCAAGAGCAGCGGCAGCAGCGGGTTGATGAGCGGACGCAGCCAGGGGGACTGCAGGCGCGCGGCCATGGTCATCCCCTCCAGCTCCGCGCCCACGGTCTGCTTGACGAAGTAGCTGGTCAACCCCAGGTCCGCCACGCGGCACCCCTGCTGGGCCGCGTGCTCCAGCTCCTTCCACAGCATCAGGTAATACGCGGGCGTGCCCTCCGTGCGCGCGTAGTCCATGCCGATGAGGAAGGGGTTGTGCACCCCGCCGCCCGTGGCAGTGAGGATGAAGGCGATGAGCTGGCCCTCCTTCGTCCTCAGCGTGAGGAAGCTGCTGGTGTCGGGCATGCGCTCGGCGATGGTTTCGAAGAAGGCCCGCGGGAAGGGGTTGCGCTTGAACTCCGAGGCGCCCTCGTGGACCTGGAGGTAGAGCGGGTAGCACTCGTCGATGAGCGGCCGGAAGTCCCGCACGCGCTCCACCTGGAACCCCAGCGCCTCCGCGTCCTTCAGCTTCTTGCGCAGGTTCTGCCGCGACTTCTTCTTGAGCCGCTGGAAGTGGTCCTCGCTGCTCATCCCCTCCAGCGTCACCATCGCCATGGGGTGGTTGGCCACCTGCTTGAAGCCCCGTCCCAGGAACCACGACTCCAGCCGCAGGTCCTCCGGCAGCCCCTCCATGAAGTCGCGCACCAGCAGCAGCGCGGAGTTCGTGCACACCTCGTCACAGGCCTCCAGCAGCGCCTGGGCGAAGTCGTGCTCGGACAGCTTGCGCGCGTCGTACCACCAGTGCCGCTGCGCCGTTTCGAAGGTGCCCACCATGCCCAGGCCCAGCGACAGGAAGCCGGGCATCACCCGGCGCACGCCCTTGGCCATGGCGCCCACCCGGTCCGGCATGAGGAGGGTGAGGTCCAGGCGCTCCTCGGTGATGACGGCCAGGCCGACGACGTCCTCTCCCTGGGACATCACCAGGTAGCCGAACTTCCGCTCCGGGAAGGAGTCCTCCAGGCACGACAGGAAGGCCGCGCTCTTGAAGGGGTGTCCTTCCGCCAGCTTCTCGTCCCAGAGCGCCTGGGGGACGTGCCGGATGCTCGGGTGGATCCGCGTGGTGGTGTCCGTGCTCATTCCTCGCTCCCGTCGTCCAGCCGCTCGAAGTGGATGCCGTGACGGGCCAGGCCGTCGTCGTTCTCCTTCATGTCCCGGAACACGCGCTGCGAGCGGGGCAGCGGCGTGGGCGGGAACAGCTCCGCGCCGAAGCGCTTCAGGAGCGCGTCCAGCACCGGGTTCGTGTGGTGGACGGCCAGATAGAGCCGGTCCACCACCGCGCCGATGCTCGCCTTGACGGCGTAGCTCGTCTGGCCCAGCTGCACCACGGCCTTGCCGTGGGCCTCCAGCACCTCCACGATCTTGTAGATGCTGTTGAAGTAGAGCGAGCCCTCGTCCCGGAGGCTGTAGTCCAGCCCCAGGTAGATGGGGTGCACCCATTCATCGTCCTTGAGGAACAGCTCGAAGGACACCAGCTGCTCGCCCTTGAAGCACAAGAGGGCGAAGACGCGCTCGCCCAGGAGCGCGGGCAGCCGGGCGAAGAACTCCACGCTGAGCGTTTCGAAGCGGATCTTCGAACGGTTCAGCACCTGGAGGTACAGCGGGTGCATCCGCTCGGCGTAGGGGGAGAAGTCCGCCACCTGCTCCCAGCGCATGCCCGCTTCCTGGACGCGGGCCATGCGGTTGTTCATGAGGGAGCGGTACTTCTTGCGCAGCCGCTCCTTGAAGGTGCTCTTCCCGGGTTCGCCCAGGTAGAGGTAGGTGGTGGCCGCGCTCTCCACGAAGGAGAAGCGCGGGGACAGCACGTCCCGCACCTCCGGCAGCAGCCGGGTGGTGAGCTCCTTCATGAACACCAGGCCCAGCTTCAGGTGCCGGGCCCGGGCCACCACCTCGTCGGAGATGGCGCGCAGCACGGCGTCCCGCCGCGGCTTCGGCAGGTCCGGACGCACGCCCAGCAGGTCCTTGCAGATGGCGATGGGCGTGCCGATGACGAAGGCGTTGAGGAACAGGAAGCCCGGCAGGACGCGGCGCACCTGGGAGACGACCTTGTTGACGTTCTCCGGGGCGATGACCGTCAGCGACATCCGGAAGCGGAAGCACGGCACGATGGCCAGCACCTCGCCCGCGCTCCGGACCTGGAGGTAGTGGAACTGCACGTCCTCGATGCTGGCGGCCTCCGTGGCCTGGTGCAGCTCGTAGGCCTGCATCACGTCCGTGGGCGGGAAGCAGGTGTGCCAGGCCTCTCGGCCGATGTCCTGGATGGAAGAGACCCAGCGGAGTTCGAGCGGCCCTGGGGGGGCGTGGGGCGCGGGAGCGCTCCCGATGGCGGTGGCGGACGCGGTCATGGAGTGTGGGACGGAGGCGGGGCGGAAAAAAGAAGGGGGAAGGGGACCTCAGGCGGCCAGGGCGCCCGGGTCCTGCGAGGACGGAGGGGTGCCTTCCTGGAACGCGGGCCGGAAGCGCAGCAGCCACAGCGTGCTGAGGACGGGGTGGAGGAGCACGGGCAGCACGCCCGGCAGGGACAGGCCTTCCATCAGGGCCAGGGCGGGGACGAGCAGCGCCACGCAGGCCAGCCGGGCGCACTCCATCCGCCAGGCCCAGGGGCGTGAATCCATCAGCGTGCCCAGGGTCCAGGTGCTGACGAGGACCAGCCCCAGCGCCACGGCGCGCGCGGGCACGCCCAGCGTGTCCAGGTACCACGCCACCAGGAGGATGCCGGTGGCGAGCACCAGGAACTGCGCCACGCAGTAGGCGAGCACGGGCCGGGGCAGCCGCGGGTCATACTTCTTGTAGGTGGCGGACGGCCCGTCGTCCTCGTGGCGGAAGCGGTCCGCGCGCAGGGACGGCGGCGTCCAGCCGGGGTCTCGCACGACGCACAGGAGCTTGTCGGAGAGCCGCTCGCAGGCGGCGGCCTTCTGGAACAGCTCCCCGAAGTAGTGGAAGTGCGCGGTGAAGGGGTTCCACGAGCGCAGGCTCGCGCGCAGGCCGTAGACGGGGGGCTGATCCGGCAGCTCCGGCTGGTAGGTGCCGAAGAGCAGGTCCCACACCACCAGGATGTTGCCGTAGTTCTTGTCGATGTACGGCGTGTTGCGGCTGTGGTGGACGCGGTGCTGGGACGGCGTGACGAGCACCTTCTCCAGGAAGCCCAGCGGCGGCACGTAGGTGTTGTGGATGGCGTACTGGAAGATGAGCTGGATGCCGGTGATGCCCAGGAAGACCTCCGGCGAGATGCCCAGGAGCGCCATGGGCACGAAGAAGGGCCACGTGGTCAGCTCCCCCAGGGCGCTCTGGCGCACGGCGAGGCCGAAGTTCATGTCCTCGCCGGAGTGGTGGACGACGTGGATGCCCCACATCCACGCCATCGTGTGATGCATGCGGTGCGCCCAGTAATAGAAGAAGTCGTAGGTCAGGAACGCCAGCACCCACGTCCACGCGGAATCGTTGGGCAGCGTGAGGAGCGCGTGGTGCTGGTGCACGTACCCGTAGAAGAGGAACGTGGCCCCGGCGATGACGACGCTGCCCAGGACGGTGAGCAGGCTCATCGTCACGTTGGTGATGAGGTCGTTGAGCCGGTACGCCGGCTTGCGCCGCAAGAGCCCCACCACCAGTTCGAGGACGATGGGGGTGAAGAACACGGGCAGCCCGTAGAGGAGCTGTTCCTTGAGGTCCATGGGAGCGCGTCCTGGGAGGGGGAATGCGTCAGGTGCCGGTCCGCGCCAGGTCCAGGCCCTGGAGGCCCAGCTTGCGGCTGCAGCGCTCCAGGGTGTCCAGGAAGCGGTCCAGGTCCGCCGGCGTGAGGTTGGCGCTGACGTTGATGCGCAGCCGCGTCCGGTTCTTGCTCACCGCGGGGTAGCCCACCGGGTTGACGTAGATGCCCTCCTCGTGGAGCAGCCGCGTCAGCTCGAAGGTCTTCTCGTACGCGGGCATCAGCACGGGGATGATGGGGGACTCGCTGTTCATGCAGTCCAGGCCCATGGCGCGGATGCCGGCGCGCAGGACGTTCTCGTTGTGGTGCAGCCGCTGCTGCAATTCGGGCTGCTCCTGGAGGATGCGGATGCCCTCCAGCAGGCCCGCGGCCACGGGGGGCGGCAGCGAGGCGGAGAAGATGTAGCCGTTGGAGCCGAAGCGCAGCAGGTCGACGGTGGCCTTCGAGCCCGCGGCGAAGCCGCCGATGCCCGGCAGGCCCTTGCTGAGGCTCCCGGTGAGCACATCCACGCCGTGCTGGAGGGCGAAGTGGGCCGGGGTGCCCCGGCCGTTGGGGCCCATGGCCGCGGTGGCGTGCGCGTCATCCACCAGGACGAAGGCGTTGTGCTCCTCCGCCAGCGCCACGATGCCCGGCAGGTCCGCCACGTCGCCGTCCATGCTGAAGACGCCGTCGGTGATGATGAACTTGCGCTGCTCGCGCGGCAGCTTCTTCAGCGCGCTTTCGATGCTGCGCAGGCTCTTGTGCCGGAAGGTGCGCACGTCCGCGCCGGACAGCTTCAGCCCGTCGATGATGGACTGGTGGTTGAGCATGTCCGACAGCACGACGTCGCCCTCGCCGCACAGCGCGGACAGCACGGACAGGTTCGCCGCGTAGCCGCTGCTGTAGGTGATGCAGTCCTCGAAGCCGAGGAACTCCGCCAGCGCGCGCTCCAGCTCCAGGTGCAGCTCGCAGGTGCCGTTGAGCAGGCGCACGCCGCTCACCGTCGTCCCGTAGCGCTTGAGGGCCGCTTCCGCCGCGGCCATCACGCGCGGGTGCCCGTTCAGGCCGGAGTAGTTGTAGGAGCCGAAGTGGAGGACCTCGCGGCGCCCACGGGAGGCCGCCTCCCGGCGCGTCGGGCTGAGGCTGACGGACGCCTCGCGGCCCGGGATGCCGTGGAACACGCGGCCAATGACGTCACAGTGGTGGTTGTCCACGTAGTAGTGGACCGCCTTCTGGACCTCCTGGAGGCGGGCGGAGCCCACGGCGAGGTCACGGTTCTTTACGGCGGGAGGGTTGGCGAGGACGTCCATGGCGGTCGTTTCCTGGGCCACGACGCAAGGGTCCCCTGCCGCCGGGCACTCCCCTCCCGTTCGCGCCGTGCGCCAAGGGCCACGGGCGAGGGGAAGCGAGTCCTCGACGGCGGTCCGGGTATGGGGACCCGATGCGCGTGGACGCTTCAAACGCAGGTGTGTGTGCGGGGGCGTACCGGATGGCCACGCCGCCGAGCACCCGGGCAGGTGCTCGCTTCGGTCCCCCGTCGTGGCGACTTCCAGTTATCCAAGACTAGACTGTTTGTCAAAGCCTAGCTGATTTGTACCGGATTAACGGATTTGGTTACACGGCCCGGTGGCCTAGTTGAGGTACGTCTTCGGCGGGGGGCGCCTGCTGGCGGGGGCGAGGG